>CAMHPQ010000065.1 GCA_946187035.1 uncultured Clostridia bacterium
AGATATTTCTTTGCAACGAGCAGGATAACGACCAAAAGGAGTATCATTATGAGACAAATCATCGGCAGCCCCGCGGAATTGGGGCGTGAGATTGCTGAGCAGCTGCGAAAAGCGGTGGAGAAAAAACCCAACGCGGCCTTCGGCTTCGCGGCGGTGGACGTCCCGAAGGAGGTCTATGCCGCCATTGCGGACAGCGGGGTGGATTTCTCCGGCTGCGCGGCCTTCAACTGCTGCGACTATGTGGGCGAGCCCAAGCAGCTGGACGTATTGAAAGAGGAACTCTTCAACAAGACCCCCTTCGCCTCTGTCCACACGCCCGTGGAAGGGGAGGACTACGACGCCGAGATCCGCGCCGCCGGCGGGCTGGAGATTGTCGTGCTGGGGATCGGTGAGCGGGGCCATGTGGCCTTCTGCGAGCCCGGCGTGGACTTCGGCTCCAGCACCTACGTCTCCAAGCTGGCGGAGGTGACGAGAAAGAACGCAGCCGAGGACTTCGGCGGGCTGGAGAACGTCCCCACCCATGGCCTCACCGTGGGCATGGGCACCATCCTGAACGCCAGACATGTCTTTCTGGTGGCCTGCGGCGAGGACAAGGCCAACGCGGTCATGAAGACCCTCACCGGGAGACCCGAGACCTTCATCCCCGCCTCCTTCCTCCAGCTCCACACCGACGTGGAGGTCTATCTGGACGAGACCGCAGCATCGAAGCTCTGAAACCCTTTTCATAAATCCCCTTATAAAAGCCGAAAACCTGCCCGTCAGGGCAGGTTTTTGGTATTCAGATCAGTTTGCAGCAGCCATTTTGTCATTGCGAACCAGTGACCGACGTCACTGGTGTGGCAATCCGCATCCTCCGGCGGCAGACTTAAAGAATTGTCTATGGTAAGGAGAGCGGATTGCCACGTCAGCTGACGCATGGCTCCACCGACCAAATCAGAGATTTGTGGTGTCGCACAGCTTCGCTTCCTCGCAATGACAAAGAGGGGAGTGCTCGTTTTATTTATAGCACTTTGCAGAGAAATCCAATCACCAGCAGCACGCAGCCGAGGAAGATCAGCCTGAAAATGCCTCCGAAATCCTTCCCGGAGGGCTGAAACATTTTCCGGGCAATCAGAGCGCCAATTAAAAGGACAGCGCCCAGAATCATTAGAATCCATCCAAGGAGTGCAGGGCTCAAGGTCATCCATTCCTTTCTGTTTAAAACGGATACGAAAAAAGCCAGCTCACCTCGGTGAGCTGGCTTTTGGCAGCGGAAGAAGGATTCGAACCCTCGAATCGCTCCGCGATTCGGCACGCTTCGCGTGCGATGGATCAAAAAAAGTGAGGGTTCAAATCACGAGCCCTTGTTAAAAAAAACCGACTCACCAAAAGGTAAGTCGGTTTTCTTTGGCAGCGGAAGAAGGATTCGAACCCTCACAAACGGAGTCAGAGTCCGGTGTGCTACCATTACACAATTCCGCTACGCGCATATGCTATTATAACCGAGATTTTGAATTTGTCAAGAGAAAAATTTACTTTTTTATTCGGAATTCAAAAAAATCCCCGGCTCTGTGAGTCGGGGATTTCCGTTTATTTGCCCAGATAGCTTTTCAGCAGCTCCTGCAGGAGCTCATCTCGATCCAGACGGCAGATCATGCTTCTGGCGCCGTTGTAGTTCGTGATATAGGTCGGATCCTCGGAGAGGATGTACCCCACGAGCTGATTGATGGGATTGTAACCCTTGACGACCAGGGCGTTATACACGGAAGAGAGGGTCTCTTTCATTTCCGTTCTGCTGTCAATCGCCGCAAATTTCTTGGTCTGATTGATTTCAATGGTTGGGTTTTTCTGCGTGTTCTGGTCTCCCATGTAAATCCACCTCCCGGAGACAATTTCTATTTGTCTATTATACCAGAAAATCTGAATCTGTAAAGAGGAAATTTTGCGAAAAATGAAGAAAAGTTACGAAAATTTGTGAAATTTTATTAATTTTCTTCAAAATTTATCGGATCAGAGCCGCATATTGCTCCTTCAGGGCCGCCAGAACGCTGGAGACAATGCTCTCGGCGTGCTCGTCGGTAAGGGTCTGATCGTCGCTGCGCATGGCCAGCGAGAAGCTGACGCTCTTCATGCCGGCGGGGATGGGCGCGCCGGTGTAGACGTCGAACAGCTCACAGCTGCGTAGCATCTCGCCGCCGGCCTTTTTGATGCACTCCTGGAGCTTCGCCACCGGAATGGCCGCGCCGCAGGTGACGGAGATGTCGCGGGTGACGGCGGGGAATCTGGGCAGCGGCTGATAGACCGGGGTGGCGCCACGCTGGGCCAGAAGCTCGTCCAGCATCAGCTCGGCGGTGTAGAACTCCGCGTCCACGCCGTAGTTCTTTGTCACCAGCGGGTGGAGCTGACCCACCACGCCCAGTTTCACGCCGTTTGCGAAGACCGCGGCGCAGCGGCCGGGGTGATAGGAGGGGTTGGCCTTCTCCGCCTCAAAGCTGACGTTCTCGATGCGCAGACCCTTGAGGATCTGCTCCACGGCGCCCTTCATGGCGAAGAAGTCCATGTCCTCGCCGTAAGCGCCCAGGCAGAGCACCTTGGGCTCGTCGGCCATGCCGTCGTCCCGCTTGAAGTAGATGCGGCCCAGCTCATAGAGCTTCACGGAGGCGTTGCGGTAGTTGTAGTTCCGGGTCAGGATCTCCAGCATGCTGGGCAGCACCGTGGTGCGCATGATGGAGGTGTCCTCGCCCAGGGGGTTCAGGATCTTGATGGAATCCCGCAGTTTGCTGTCCTCCGGCAGACGGATCTTGTCGTAGCAGGAGGGACTGATGAAGGAATAGGTGATGATCTCGTCGAAGCCCAGGGTGCGGGCCAGAGAGCCGATGGTGCGCTCGGCCTTCTGCACGTCGGAGTAGCCGCCGGTGGTAGTCTCGCCGCGCATCAGGGTGTTGGGGATGGCGTTGTAGCCGAAGAACCGGGCCACCTCCTCGGCGATGTCGGAGTAGTGCTCCACGTCGCCGCGCCAGGAGGGAACCAGAATGGTGTCGCCGTCCAGCTTAAAGCCCAGGCTCAGGAGAATCCGGCGCATCTCTTCCACGTCGATGTCGGTGCCCAGCAGGGCGTTGATCTTCTCCGGCTCCAGCTTGACGGTCTTCTGTTTAATTTCATTCGGCACTACGTCGATGGTGCCCTGGAGCACCTCGCCGCAGCCCAGCAGCTCCACCAGCTCGCAGGCGCGGTCCACGGCCTCCACGGTGCCCATGGGGTCCAGCCCCTTCTCAAAGCGTCCGCTGGCCTCGGTGCGCATGCCCAGGGCAGCGGCGGTTCGGCGGACGGAGGGGCCGTTGAAGTTGGCGCTCTCAAAGACCACCATGGCGGTGTCGCCCTCGATCTCGGAGTTGGCGCCGCCCATGACGCCGGCCAGAGCCACAGGCTTGGTCTCGTCGCAAATGGCCAGCATGTTGGGGTTCAGGGGGCGCTCGTTGCCGTCCAGGGTCTGGATGGTCTCACCCTCGGCGGCCCGGCGGACGATGATCTGCTTGCCGCCGATGCACTTGAAGTCGAAGGCGTGCATGGGCTGGCCGTACTCCAGCATGACGTAGTTGGTGATGTCCACGATGTTGTTGATGGGGCGCACGCCGCTGTTGCGCAGACGCTCGCGCATCCAGTTGGGGCTGGGGGCGATCTTCACGTTCCGCACCATGCGGGCGGTGTAGCGGGGGCAGAGCTCCGGATCGTCGATGCGGATGCTGACGTGGTTGTGGATGTCGTCCTCGCAGCCCTTGACCTCGGGCTTGTGGAGCTTCAACTCCTTGCCGAAGGTGGCGCTGGCCTCACGGGCGAGACCGATGACGCTGAGGCAGTCGGGGCGGTTGGGGGTGATCTCAAACTCCACCACGTGGTCGTCGCGGCCAATGATCTCAGCGATGTCGTCGCCGGGCTTCACGCCCTCCTCCTGCATGATCCAGAGGCCGTCCTCGATGGCGTAGGGGTAGTCGTGGAGGGTGAGACCCAGCTCGCCGATGGAGCAGAACATACCCTCGGAGGTCACGCCGCGGAGCTCGCCAGTGTGGATCTCGGTGCCGTTGGGCAGCAGGGAACCGTCCAAAGCGGTGGGGATCAGGTCGCCCTCCTTCTGGTTCTGGGCGCCGGTGACGATCTGGATGGGTTTCTCTTTGCCCACGTCCACCTGGCAGACCCACATGTGGTCGGAGTCGGGGTGGCGCTCCATTTTCAGGATCTTGCCCACCACCATGTTCTTGATATTGTCGTGGAGATCCTCCACCACCTCCACCTTGGAGCCGGAGAGGGTCATGGCCTCCGCGAAGTCGCGGTCGCTGATGGAAGAGCAGTCCACGAAGGTGTCCAGCCATTTTCTGCTTAAATTCATGGTTTTGTCTCCTTTCTCAGAACTGCTCGAGGAATCGAACGTCGTTTTCAAAGATCAGACGCAGGTCGCTGATCTTGAATCTGCGCATGGCCAGGCGTTCCAGGCCCATGCCGAAGGCCCAGCCGGAATAGACGCTGGTGTCGATGCCGCAGCCCTCCAGCACCTTGGGATGCACCATGCCGGCGCCCAGGATCTCGATCCAGCCCTCGCCCTTGCAGGTGGGGCAGCCCTTGCCGCCGCACTTGTGGCACTGGACGTCCATCTCGCAGCTGGGCTCGGTGAAGGGGAAGTGGTGGGGACGGAAGCGGGTGACGGTGTCCTCACCGTAGAGCTTCTTCATCACGGCGTCCAGGGTGCCCTTCAGGTCCGCCATGGTGACGCCCTTGTCGATGACCATGCCCTCGATCTGGTGGAACATGGGGGAGTGGGTGGCGTCCACCTCGTCCTTTCTGTAGACGCGGCCGGGAGCCAGCATCCGGATGGGCAGGGGCTTGGTCTCCATAGCGCGGATCTGCATGGGGCTGGTCTGGGTGCGCAGCAGAATGCTGCTGTCCTCGGTGAGATAGAAGGTGTCGGACCACTCTCTGGCGGGGTGGCCCTCGTCGGTGTTCAGCTTGGTGAAGTTATATTCGCTCTGCTCGATCTCCGGGCCGTCCAGGATCTCAAAGCCCATGCCGATGAAGATGTCCTTGATCTCGTCCAGAACGATGTACATGGGATGCTCGTGACCTACGGCGGCGGTCTTGCCGGGCATGGTCACGTCCAGGGTCTCAGCCTCCAGACGCATCTTGAGCATCATTTCGTTGAGCTCATTGCGGCGCTTTTCGATGGCGTTTTCCACCTCGGCGCGCACCTGGTTGGCCAGCTGACCCATGGCGGGACGCTCCTCGGGGTCCAGCTTGCCCATCATCTTCAACAGCTTGGTCAGCGCACCCTTTTTGCCGAGATACTGGATGCGCAGCGCCTCCAGCTCCTCGGCGCCCGGCGCACTGAGGATCGCATTGACCGCGACCTCGCGCAGGTCCTGCAGACTCTTTTTCATGCGGTTCTACACTCCTTAGTAAAATAAAAGAATAAACAAAAAAATAAACCCTCCGCCCCAACACTGGGACGAAAGGATTTTTAAAAACACTTCCGCGGTACCACCCGACTTCGACGCTGACGCGTCGCACTCAACTGCTGTAACGGGCAGACCCGCCGGGGATTGACCGGGGCTCCCGGGCGAACCAGACACGCCTTGCGCGAGACGCTTTCAGCCGCTGACGTCTCTCTCTGAAGCGAAGGGGATGTGCCATTTTCCCGTTCATAGCCGATTTCCATTTGTAACAGTCTATTTATAGCACAGCCGGGCCCAAAATGCAAGAGGGAAAACCCATGCAATACCGCACTTTTTGCATGGTTTTCGGCAAGTTTTGCGTTTCTAATGCGGTGTCTGGACGCATAGAATAGAGCTGTACAATTTGACGCAGGGACTGGATTGCGGTATAATAACACATTATATTATGCGGAGGTGCGTCATGGAGGTCTATGAGACGCTGCCAAAGAGAGCCCGGGACACCCACAAGGGCGACTACGGCAGACTTCTGATCCTAGGCGGCTGCGTGGGCTACACCGGAGCGCCGAACCTCTGCGCACAGGCAGCCGTAAGAGCCGGCGCGGGGCTGGTGAGTCTCGGGGTGCCGAGGGCGATCTATGAGATCTGCGCCGTGAAGCAGGATTCCGCCATGCCCTTCCCGCTGCCGGACGAGGATGGGAAGCTCTCTCTTTCTGCCCTCGATCCGATCCTGGAGCGGCTGGAGAAAAGCGACGTCTGCGTCCTGGGGCCGGGACTCGGAAGAAGCGAGGATCTGACCAAGCTGGTGCAGACCCTGATTCGGGAGACGCCGATCCCCATGGTGCTGGACGCCGACGCCCTCTACGCCGCGGCACAGAATCCGGATGTTTTGCTGGAGGCCGGCGCTCCGCTGATCCTGACGCCCCACGAGGGGGAGTTTTCACGGTTTGGTGCAGAGCGTTTTTCTGACCGCGTGAAAGAGACCGCAGCCTTCTCGGAAAAATACCGCTGTACCGTGGTGCGCAAAGGCCCCGAGACGGTCATCGCCCTTCCCGACGGCAGCGCAACGGCTCTGCAGGTCGGCAACCCCGGCATGGCCAAGGGCGGCAGCGGCGACGTGCTGGCGGGGATTTTGGGCGGCTTCCTCTGCCAGAAGCAAATTCAGCGCCCGGTGGAGACGGCGGTCTGGGTCCACGGAAGAGCCGGAGACCTCTTCGCTGAGCGGTTCGGAGAATACTCCATGACCCCCGGCGACCTGATCGACCTGCTGCCGGAAGTCACCAAAACCATGATCCAATAAGGAGGCTCTATGCGGCGAACCATCGCTGCACAGATGATAACCCTGCTGCTCCTGCTGACCGCCTGCACCGACGGGGGAGCGGAGAAAACCTTTGAGACTCTGCGCCAGACCGCGCAGACCTCCCAAATCTCGGCCACGGCCACCGTTACCGTTCTGGGAACCGACACCGCCGAGACCTTTACCTATGATTATACCGAAACGGACTCCGGCTGCGAGATGTCCGTGACGGGCCCGGAGCTGCTCGCCGGCGTCAAGGCCCATATGGCGGCAGGGGAGACCACATTGGAATATGACGGAGTGAGCCTCCCGGCGCCCCTGAACGAAAACCGACGCGCGCCCCTGACGGCCATGGGGCAGATTTCGGATGCGGTGCGAAACGGCCACCTGGATCTGATCTGGAGGGAGGGCAACTTCACCGTCGTCCAGCTGATCCCCGAGGACGACGAGGCCGTGAGACTATATCTGCATTCCGACGGAACCCCCGCGGCTGCGGAGATCATCTTCGACGAGGCCGCGGCCCTCCGCTGCGAAATCCTGGACTGGAACACGAAAAGAGGAACTGATGATGAATCGAACGATCCGAACCTGGGTTGAGGTGAGCCTCAGCACCCTGGAGCACAACTACAAAGAGATCTGCAGCCACCTGCCGGAAGACTGCGAGGTGCTGGGCATCTGCAAGGCCAACGGCTACGGCCACGGCGCGGTGCGGGTGGCGCAGCTGCTGCAGCAGGTGGGATGCCACTGGGTGGCGGTGAACAACTACGACGAGGCCGAGGAGCTCCGTGCCGCCGGTGTGCGCACGGAGATGCTGATCCTGAGCCCCCAGCCCGCCAACATCGCCGTGGATCTGGCGGAGCTGGACGTGACCCAGTCCATCAGCTCTTTGGACTACGCCGAGCGGCTGAACCGGCATCTGGCGGGCACCGGCCTGAAGCTGAAGGCCCATCTGAAGCTGGAGACCGGCATGGGCCGCACGGGCTTCGAGGCCAGAGACCCGGAGCAGATCGACGATCTTCTGGCGGCCATGCAGCTGACGAATCTGGACATCACCGGAGCATTCACCCACATGGCCGTGGCGGACGAGCCGGGGGATCCCTTCAACGATCTGCAGTTTGACCGGTTCATGCAGGTCTGCGACGCCCTGGAGGAGAGAAGCGGAAAAAAATTCAAGCTTCGCCATTGCGCCAACAGCGGCGCTGTGATAAACTATCCGAAGATGCATCTGGACATGGTGCGCCCGGGGCTGCTGCTCTACGGGCAATACCCTGGAGAGGACACCAACGGATTTGATTTAAAACCCGCCATGCAGCTGAAAAGCCGGGTCTGCGAGATCACCCACCACCACAAGGGAGACACCATCAGCTATGGCCGCACCTTCACCTGTGACCGGGAGATGCGTCTGGCGGTGATTCCGGTGGGTTACGCCGACGGGCTGTTGAGAGAGCTCTCCGGCAAAATCGACGTGATGATCCGCGGCAAGCGGGCGAGACAGGTGGGCCGGATCTGCATGGATATGTGCATGATCGACGTCACCGATCTGCCGGAGGTGAAGGTGGGCGACGTGGCCACCGTCTTCGGCAAGGAGCCCACCGCCACCGAGCAGGCGGCCAAGGCCGGCACCATCAGCTATGAGCTGCTCTGCGCCGTGAGCCAGCGGGTGCCGAGAGTGTACGTGGATTAAGGAATGCATAGCGGGTGACTGCCAAATCCCCTTGGCGCCCTCGGCGAGGGAGCTGTCGAGCGAAGCGAGACTGAGGGAGCGAACGTGAGGGCAAAGGCAGCACGGGAAGTGATACAGCCGGATTGGAAGAGTTCTCTCCCTCAGTCACGGCTATTACCCGCCGTGCCAGCTCCCTCTCAGAGGGAGCCGAGTAGCCTGTGAAGAATAAAAAGTGTTTCCTTGGGTAAGAATGAAAGCAGATTCTTACATCGGAGGGAACCAACATGCAAATGGAGCATTCCGTCAGACGCGGCGACATCTTTTTCGCCGATCTCAGCCCCGTGGTGGGCAGCGAGCAGGGGGGCATGCGCCCGGTGCTGATCATCCAGAATGACGCCGGCAACCGCCACAGCCCCACGGTCATCGCCGCCGCCATCACCTCGAAGACCGGCAAGACCCCGCTGCCGACCCACATCAACATCACGGGCCGCAGCTGCGGACTCAGCCGGGACAGCATCGTGCTGCTGGAGCAGATCCGCACCATCGACAAAACCCGCCTCAGAGAGCGGATGGGCCGCCTGGACGACGGCAGCATGGCCAGAGTCAACGGCGCCATCGCGGCGAGCTTCGGCCTGCTGCAGTAAAGGAGAGACTATGAAAAATCGTACCTTCCGAACCATTTTGATCCTGCTTCTGGTGGCCGTTCTGGGCGCCGGCGGGGTCTATGCCGCCGTGCGCTACGGCACCCAGGCCGATCCGCTGATCACGTTGAGCTATCTCACCGACGTGAAGGAGCCGGAGCTTGCCGACGCCTACGCCGTCAAGGCCAACGCCGCGGTGGAGGAGCTGAAGGCCACGGTCAATTCGGATGTGGCCGCCGTCACCGGGGACTACGTCAGCGCCGAGCTCTACGACGGCCAGACTCTCACCTGCAAGGCGGGGGCGGAGGTGCTGTTCCGCTCCGGAAACGCCAGGGCCGCCGCCGTCCTCTCCGACGTCACCGACGGTACCGAGCTGCAGACCGGTGACGCGCTGGTGGCAAACCACCTGTATCTGACCCGGGCCGACGGCGCAGCGGTCACGGCCTCCGGCAGCGCGGCCATGATGGTGCGCGGCGAATACAGCGTCGGCTGAAGCTTATTGACTTTTCCGATTTCCGTGCTATAATCCAATTTGAAAATGAATTTCAATTTGGAGGCGCGGCATGAAACGAATCCTCGTGTTATTCCTCGTGCTGACCATGGCGGTCTCGCTGACTGCCTGCGGCGCGGGGTATTTTTCTGATCTGTCGAACGACGACGAAATCAGCGTGGTAACGACGATCTTCCCGCTGTATGACTGGACGAAGCAGGTGCTGGGGGAGGAGACCGAGGCGGAGCTCACCTTCCTGCTCTCCACCGGGGTGGATCTCCACAGCTACCAGCCCACGGCGGCGGACCTCCTAAAGCTGGCCACCTGCGACCTCTTCATCTATGTGGGCGGCGAGTCGGACGAATGGGCCGAGGACGCACTTTCCGAGGCGGCGAACCCCAACATGATCGCCCTGAACCTCATGGATGTGCTGGGCGAGGATCTGGCCGAGGAAGAGTTGGTCGAGGGCATGGAGGGGGAAGCGGAGGAAGAAGACGCCGATGAGATCGAATACGACGAGCACATCTGGCTCTCTCTGAAAAACGCCGAGAAGCTGGTGCAGGCCATCTCCGACGCCGTGGCCGAGGTGGACCCGGAGAACGCCGAAACCTACGCCGCCAATGCATTAAATTATGTAAACCAAATCTCTGATCTGGACGCGGAATATGAAACTGCCGTGGCGGCAGGGGAGAAGGACACCATTCTTTTCGGCGACCGGTTCCCCTTCCGCTATCTGACGGACGACTATGATTTGAACTACTACGCGGCCTTCTCCGGCTGCAGCGCCGAGACCGAGGCCAGCTTCGAGACCGTGGTGTTCCTGGCGGACAAGGTGGATGCGCTGAACCTCCCCGCGGTGCTGACCATCGAGAACAGCGACGGCAGGATCGCTCAGACCATCGTGGAGAACACAGAAACCAAGGACCAGGCGATCCTCGCCATGGACTCCATGCAGGGCACCACAGGCCGGGACGCCGCCGAGGGCGCGGCCTATCTCGACATCATGCGGGAGAATCTCGCCGTCCTGCGGCAGGCGCTGCAGTAAAACAATTGGCATTTCGGTCAAAAAAATCACCGTCCCCGCTTCTTTTTTACCTGGGACGGTGATTATTATAGCAGAATCTTCTTGAAAAACAGGCAAGCATTACCTGAAAATTTGCTGACACAACAATACAAAAACGATCATTAACAAGCCGCTGGTTTATTAATTACAGAATTATATGAAATAATAATTACAAAAAGAAAAGAAGAAGGAAAATCGTTTAAAACAGCAATAGAAGAACCT
>CAMHPQ010000066.1 GCA_946187035.1 uncultured Clostridia bacterium
AGCCCCGCTGGGGGTCTTGTACTGCCACTGGTAGCTGAGATCCTCGCCGGTGGCCACAACCTTGAACTTTGCGGTGGTTCCTGCCGCAGCAGTCACGCTGGTGGGCTGGGTCTTGACGGCAAAGACCGTGAGCTTCGCAGCATTGCTGGTCAGCTGATTGCCGCCCGCATCCGTCACGATGCAGCGGTACTGGTAGCCGTTTCGGTTGGTAGTGCCGCTGACACCTGCAACCGTCAAAGTGGCCTTGTTATAACCCGTCGTGGCGCTGGAGCAGTTTTTCCAGCTGCCGGATTCGCTCTTCTTGTACTGCCACTGATACGTCAGGCCGGAGCCGGTGGCAGTGACCTTAAACGTGGTCTTGGCAGAGCCGGTAACTGCGGCGTCCACAGGCTGGCTCTTCACCGCAAGAACGTGCAGGGTCGCGGCCTTGGAGGTCAGCTTCGAGCCGTTGGCGTCCGTGATGACGCAGCGGTACTGATACCCGTTCCGGTTGGTGCTGCCGCTGACGCCCGCAACCGTCAGCGTGGCCTGATTGTAGCCGGTGGTGGCGCTGGAGCAGTTCTTCCAGACGCCCGAGGCATTCTTGTACTGCCATTGGTAGGTCAGGCCGGTGCCAGTAGCCGCAACCTTGAAGGCAGCGGTTTTTGTGCCCACCACATTGGCGCTGGCAGGCTGGGTCGTGATTGCGAGCCCGCTCTGCACCGTCAGCGTCGCCGGATCGGAGGTCATGGTGTTCCCGCTGCCGTCCGTCACCACGCAGCGGTACTGATAGCCATTTCTTGCCGCAGTGGCCTCCACGGTCAGGGTATCGGTGTTGTAGCCCTCGGTCTTAGAGGAGCTGTTTTTCCACGTGCCCGAGGCGGGATTGTTATACTGCCACTGGTAGGTCAGATCAGAGCCGGAGGCAGAGACGGAGAAAACCGCGGCGTCCCCCACCGCACAGTTGACGTCAACAGGCTGGGAGGTGATCTCCAGCGGGGAGCCCAGCACCGTGAGGGTGGCTCTGTCGGAGGTTCTGACTCTTTCCTCGCTGGTCACACGGCAGAAGAATTGATAGCCGTCATACTCCGGCTTCGCGATGAGGCGGAAGGTGTCGGTATCCGCGCCGGTACCCATTTCGTCGGTGCATCTGTAGGTGTTGGTGCCGGTGTTGTACATCCACTGATAGGTCTCCGCCGGCCTGGCCTCCACGGAGAAGACCGCCTCCTCCCCGGCGTTGACGGTGACGCTCTGGGGCTGGGTGATGATCTTCGGGATGAGCTTCCAGTTCCGCTCGATGGTGATGGTCTCCGCGATGGTGTCGGCATAGGCGGCGCGATCGAGGATGACGTCGGTCATGGTGAATTCCACGTCACTGGTGAAGAATCGCGGCTGATCTGTGCCGTCCTCAAACCGGGCGCGGGCGTCGATGGTGCCGGTGCCGGTGATCGAAAGCTCGCTGTCATTTCTGGTACCGTCCCCCAGACGCAGGGTTCCGTTCACCAGGATCTCCGTGTTTCCGTCCGCGTCGGAGCTGGCGCCAAACTGGGGCGCGTCCTCCCGCTTCTCCAATGCAAGGGTGCTGCCGCTGGGGACGGTGATGCGGGCGCAGCGGGTCAGGTCATTGTCGATCGATGCATCTCCGGTCTTGCTGCAGGTAAGAAACAGGTAGCGTGCGCTGGCGGAACCGTCGATCAGCAAATTGGAGTTGCCTCGGACCGAGATGCCATCCAGCCTCCAGTCACCCTTCAGCGTCACATAATCGCCAGTAGCCTGCGTAAGCCTATAGGGGCACTGCACCGTGCCCACGGCCTCCAGAAGCACGGCGGGGGCATTCTCCTCACCGGTCGCGGGAATTGCGATTTCCCCCGCAGAGGCGCTGTTTTCCTTTCCCAGAAACTGGGCTCCCTCATGAAATACCCAGTGGGTCCGGTATTCGGCGGTGTCACGGTGGCGGACATACCGGGGGCCGTCGCTCAGATTGAAGGAATAGCTGCTGATGTTCGATTTCAGCTGCAGGGTGCCGGTGCTCAGAAGCTCGCCCTCGTCCGCACAGAGGCTCGCGCCGTAGCCGTTGAGGATCAGCTTGCCGCCGATGACCATGCGGTAGACCTGAAAGGCGTGGCGCGGATAGAGGATCAGCGTGCCGTCCACGGTCAGCGTCCTCCAGCAGTAGTCGCCGGATTCATAGTCCGGCGTCAGCGAACCGCTGAAGTCCAGGGTCACCTGCGCCGGGATGGTCCAGTCCCCCCGCATCTGGAGGGTTGTCGAGATGCTCAGTTCCGTCCCCTCCTCTGGCCAGCCGAAATCCGCCGCCGGATCGAGGATGTAGGTACTGCTGCTGTCTTTGACCGCCAGCAGCTGCTCGTAATTGGTGATGACCCCGTAGTCCGGGCCGTCCGCCAGCGCCGCCGTCGGCAAAAGCGCCATGACCAGCGTGAGGATCAGCAGCAGGGCCAATAGTTTTTTCTTCATAGAAATGCTCCTTTCGTTTCAGGGTTTCGCTCTTGGGACAAGTTTACCACGGTGTCACCGAAAATGCAAGGGAAATCCAGTAAATGGAAAATCGGTTTTTGTCGGGGTGTTGCAATGATCCACCGTAGGGCGGGGACCTGTGCCCCGCCGCAACCAATGTGCTGCCAAATCAACGGCGGGGCACAGGTCCCCGCCCTACAAGGGGTGAGCGTTAAACTCCAATTTATCTAATTGCATTTCTCCTGATTTCCACTGCATTTCCCCTCGATTTTTATTGACGAATTGTTCAAAACATTGTAGAATGAAAAAAAGAATGCGAAAAAATAGACAAGGAGCAAAATCTATGGAAATCATCTGGCACGGACAGTCCTGCTTTGAGATCATTGAGGACGACTACTGCGTGGTCATCGACCCCTTCCAGCCCGGCAGCTGCGGCACCGCCTTCCCCGATATCGATCTGGAGGCCGACGAGGTGCTGATCAGCCACGACCACCGGGACCACAACTACCGCGAGGGCGTGAAGCTCCGCAGCGGCAAGGCCTCCCCCTTCCAAGTGACCACCGTGGAGACCTACCACGATCCGCTGAAGGGCCGGATGCGCGGCATGAACACCGTCCACATCCTGGACACCGGCAAGCTCCGCGTGGTGCATCTGGGCGACATCGGCGTGACCCCCACCCCGGAGCAGATCGAGCTGTTCAAGGGTTGCGACGTGCTGATGATCCCCACCGGCGGATTCCAGGTCATCGAGCCCCAGGCGGCCTTCTTCCTTACCGAGAAGATCATGCCGAAAGTGGCCATCCCCATGCACTTCAACGCCGAGGGCCACAGCAACTGGCGTCTCTGGAAGCGCGAGGAGTACACCGAGGCCTTCCAGGACTTCTCCGACATGGCCGTGAAGGAATATGACTCCAACCGCATGACCGTCACCGAGGACACCGAGCGGCAGGTTGCGGTACTGGCGCTCCCCGGAGAACCCGGCGTGAAGAAAGTATTTCCCAGAGCCTGAATCTCTCTGCCGAGGGCAAATCCCGTCCCTTGGCAGATTTTTTTCAAAAGGAGAACACCATGCATACATTTTTTGCGCCCGGCAGAACCGAGCTGAGCGGGAACCATACGGATCACCAGAACGGGCGCGTACTGGCGGCCCCGGTGCGCCTGGGCGTCACGGCAGAGGTGGAGCGCCGAGGCGACACACTGGTGCGGATCGAATCGGAAGGATATGACGCCTTCACCGTGGATCTGAGGGATCTGGAGCCCAACGAACAGGAGTTCGGCAGCTCTGTTGCCCTGGTCAGAGGTGTGGCGGCGGCCATAAAAAAGCGCGGCGGCAGGGTCTCCGGCTTTGAGGCGAAGGTATCTTCCACCCTTCCCGACGGCGGCGGACTGTCCAGCTCTGCAGCCTTCGAGATCCTCATGGCGCGGATCTGGAACCGGCTCGACAATAGCGAAAGATTCACCCCCGTGGAGCTGGCGCAGATTGGCCAGGAGGCGGAAAATCTCCACTTCGGCAAGCCCTCGGGGCTCATGGATCAGCTGGCCTGCGCCGCCGACGGCGCGGTGTATGTGGATTTTCAGACCATGGAGATCCGCAGCATCCCGGCGGACTTTGCGGCCCTGGGCTATGTGCTGAGCCTCACGGACACCGGCGGCAGCCACGCAGGCCTCACGGACGCCTACGCCGCCATCCCCGCTGATATGAAGGTCGTGGCGCAGCGCTTCGGAAAAGAACGGCTGGCGGATGTGGAGCCAGAGGCATTCTTCCAAAACCGGAAGCCCGGGATCGCCGATGATCGGGCGGCCCACTTCTTTGAAGAGAACGCCAGAGTGCCGCTTCTGGCTTCAGCACTGGAGCGGAAGGATATGGCGGCCTATTTGAAGCTGATGAACGAATCCGGACGCTCCTCGGAGCAGCTTTTGCGAAACATCAAAGCGGAGAACGGCGACAACCTGCTGGAGCAGGGACTCCAATTGGCGGCCTCCCTTCTCGACGGCGTCGGCGCCTGGAGAGTCCACGGCGGCGGCTTTGCCGGCAGCGTCCAGGCATTGGTGCCCGAGGCGGCATTTCCGGATTACAAGAAGGCCATGGAGGAACGCTTCGGACTCGGCAAGTGCCGCGTCACCGCTTTGGCATAAAAAACAACGCGCTGCGGAAAAACAATCTGCAGCGCGGTTTTTTATTATAGTTTGTAGGGCGGGGACCTGTGCCCCGCCGTTGATTTCACACCATTCCCTATGCGGCGGGGCACAGGTCCCCGCCCTACATTCTCAGTCAAACTCCAGCGGCAGGCCGGTGGATTCCACCAGCTCTATGGTGCCGCCGCGGCTTGTGGAATAGGTTTGATAATACTCCCGCAGCTCTTTTTCGTAGTCCTCCACGGAGCCGACACCGCCCGGGTCAAAGGCCCGCGGCGCGCCGGTTTCACTGGTGATGGCTTGCTCGATCACCTGACGCTTGGCGTTGAAGGTGATCTCGTAATCATACTGATACCCGTCGAGGGTGCAGACCCAGTGCACCGTGCCGGCGGAGACATTCTGATTCGGGTCGGGTTCATTCAGCACTCTGAGAAGCGCAGAGCCCACCAGCGGAATCACGATCAGCACTGCCAGAGCGATCAGCACGATCCTGAGCACCAGCTTGCCTCTCCGGTTCCGGATGGCCAGCTGCTCGTTGATTTTCGAGAGCAGCTCCGCGATCTCGTTTCGCTGGCTCTCCCCTTCCGGGATTTCGGCGCCGAGGAGCTGGCTGACGCTGACCTCCAGCACCTCTGCCAGACGCTGCAGCATCACTGCGTCCGGCACCGAGAGGCCCTTCTCCCACTTCGACACCGTTTGCCGCACCACATTTAATTGGATGGCCAGGCTCTCCTGGGTGAAGCCCCGCTCTTTCCGAAGTCGTTTCAGGTTTTCTGAGAACATTTCTCTCTCCCCTTTCTGATCCCACCATAGCACAAAAACACCCGTTGCGGCAAGCAACGGGTGTTAACATTGGAATTATGCCTCGTAATATTGGAGCAGCTTCTCAAAGGTGTCCACATCCTTGGGGACGCCGAGGCCGTGGCAGAGGTCAGTCAATTCTGCCTGCAGCTTTTCGCTGACCTCGATGCCGGTCTCCATGAATTTCTGGAAGGTGCGGCGCTCGATCTCGCCGGGCATGAAGATTTCCTCCACGCCGTCGGCCTTGCGGCTGTCTTTCATCATGCGGATGTAACGGTCGGCGGTCTTGTGGAACTCCTCAATGGGCATGAAGCGGCTGGGGTCCAGCAGCATCAGGAAGAAGCCGGTGTTCTCCATCTCCAGCTTCGAGAACAGGCCAATGTCGGAACCGTAGGCCGCGCCGGAGAGCATGGTGCTGAGAGCGTCCACCATAACCGCGAGGCCGTAGCCCTTGTGGAAGGCGATGGGCGTCAGGGCGTAGGCCTTGGAGGCGTCGGTGGTGGGCTTGCCGTCATAGTCGTTGGCCCAGGTCTCGGGGATGGGTTTTCCTTCGCGCTCGAAGGCCTGGATCTTGCCCATGGCCACGTTGGTGGTGGAGATGTCCAGCACCATGGGGTACTCCTCCCCGGTGGGGATGGAGACGATGATGGGGTTGGTGCCGATCATCCGATCCGCGCCGCCGTAGGGGGCAGAGAAGGCGTAGGTATTGCAGCAGAGCACGCAGATCATCTCGTCCTCAGCGGCCCGCCAGCCGTAGTAGGAGCCGCAGCCGATGTTGGCGTTGTGGCGTCCGGTGGCGATGCCCACGCCGAACTTTTTGGCCTTCTCCAAAGCCTGATCGTAGGCCTTGTTCACGCTGACGATGCCGGAGCCGTTGTCGCCGTCCACCACCAGAAGGGTGTCGTCGTCCAGCACGGTTTTGAAGTCCGGCTGCGGATTCAGGACCCCCGCCTCGATCTGCCGGATGTAGCGGGTCAGTCTGGACAGGCCGTGGGAGTAGACCCCGGTGAAGTCCGAGTGGGTGATGACCTTGCTGATGGTGTCGGCGTCCTCGGCGGGGAATTTCGCCGTGGTCAGGATGCCGGTGACGAGCTTGCGCTCCTGCTGGAAAGAAATATTCATTGGTGCAGTCCCCTTTTTTTCGTTGTTTTCCAGATTAAAAATACCACGACGGAGAGAAATATGCAAGCGGCAAAGACGAGATCCCGCGGAGCAGAAAGGCCTTGTTTTCCACGGATGGGCATGGTATAATTGATAATTAATACTAGAGAGAAAGAAAAAGAGAAAAGGAGAAATCTCATATGTCACTTCCGACCCTGTCAGAGCATGAGATCATTGCGACCCTTATCGCTCTGGCTTTTTTATTGGGCAGCGCCTTTCTGCTGGGCTCCCTGATGGAGCGTGTCAAGGCCCCGCGCGTGGTGGGCGAGATCCTGGGCGGTCTGGTGCTGGGCGGCACGCTGCTGTACCACTTCTTCCCCGATTTGATGGGCGGCATCTTTCTGGCCTATCCCGAGGAGGGTAAGGTGCTGAACATCTTCTACCAGCTGGGACTGATCTTCCTGATGTTCCTATCCGGCTACAACACCAGACTGGAGCTGGATCGGGCCAACGGCAAGGTGATCTGGTGTGTGTTTCTGGGGGCGACGGTGCTGCCCATGCTGGGAGCCCTGCCCTTCATCGGCATGTTCCGGGAGCCCTTCATCGGGGAGATGGGCAACGAGATCTCCTTCGGGCTGGTGTTCACCATCGGCGTGGCCATCACGTCCATCCCGGTGATCTCCAAGATCTTCTTCGATATGGGGATCATGAACACCCGGTTTTCCAACACCGTGCTGACGGTCTCCACCTTTCAGGATCTGCTGCTGTGGATCCTCCTGAACGCCGCCACCCGCATCGCCTCCAGAGGGGAGCTGCGGCTGCCGGACATGATCGGCGTGGTGGCGATCACCCTGGGTCTCTTCGCCGTGGTGAAGGTGATCTCCGACCACACGAAGCCCAGAGAGCAGCATTTGAAACCCATCACATTCTACTCCGTCAGCTTCGTAATCCTGCTACTGGTGTGCGCGGGGCTTTACACCGTGGGCATCAACATCATGTACGCCGCCTTCCTGGTGGGCTACGTGGTGAAGGCCGTGGCCGGCGTGGACGAGCGGATCAAGAACGCCATGGAGTCCCTGGGGAACTTCGCCTTCTCGTTTTTCATCCCGATTTACTTCGCCCTGGTGGGCATTCAGCTGAATCTGCTGAACATCTTCTCCCTGGTGCGGTTTTTGATCTTCTTCGCCATCGCCTTCGGACTGGAGGGCGTGGGCACGCTGATCATGCTGCAGCTGACGGATCTGCGCCCGGCGGCCAAGATCAACTTCGCCGTCACCATGAACGCCCGCGGCGGCCCCGGCATCGTACTGGCCACAGTGGCCTACTCCTATAAGATCATCAGCATCGAGTTTTTCACGGTTCTGATTCTCACAACCATGCTGTCCTCCCTGATTGCGGGATACTGGCTGCGCAGCCAGCAGAAGAAGGACGCCACCATCTTTACCAATCTGCGGAAAGGCGAGGTGAACTGACCTATGGACGGCAGGCCTCCAAAAAGCAAGGGCTTTTTCGAGAGCGTGTACTACGCGCTGGTCGGCTCGGTCTACGGCTTTAAGACCGAGAAGAACTTCCGCACCTATCTGTGCATCTGCACCACATTTTTCATCATCAACTGTCTGTGCCATGTGTCCATGCTCCAGCATGTGGTGTTCATCGTGTGCCTCGGCAGCGTGTTCTCCGCCGAGATGATCAACACCGCCATCGAGCACATCATGGACTTCTACACCCCGGAGATCCACCCCGAGGTCAAGATCATCAAGGATCTGGGCGCGGCGGGAGTCTGGATGGCCGGCGGCGCATTCTTCATCATGGAGGGAATTTACATATGGAACGCCCTGGCGCACTGATCCGCGGGATCTACGTCACGGGAATGCCCGTGATCATGGGCGGCGTGGGGAACATGATTTTCACGAAAACGCCGCTGTATCAGAAGCACCGCGCGCCCATAGACGGCGGCAAGGTCTGGATTGACGGCAAGCGGATCTTCGGGGACAACAAGACCTGGATCGGCTTCGGCTCCATGGTGGGCATCACGGCGGCCTCCCAGATGGTCTGGGGAAGCCTCTGTCAGAAAAAAGGCTGGAACGCCCTCCACGATCTCTACCGGGTGCGGGGAAACAATGCCGCATTGAATCTCCAATACGGCCTTCTCAGCGGCCTCGCCTACGCCCTTTGCGAGCTGCCCAACAGCTTCGTGAAGCGGAGAGTGGACATTCGGCCCGGAAAAACCGAGCAGGGCGCCACGGGAAAGCTCTTCTTCGTGGTGGATCAGATCGACTCTCTGCTGGGCGTTTTTCTGGTGCTGAAGGCAATGAGCGGCATCGGCTGGAAGCGTTACGCCCAGTACATTCTGGTGGGCGCGGGCACCCACGTGGGGGTCAACCTCGTACTCTATAAGCTGCATATCAGAAAGAATCTTTGATTGGGGAAAGAAATGAAAAAACCGCTTTTTATCGGCGTGTTCAATCTCGCCAACTGCGTCACCTATCTGGGCATTTCGGCGGCGGTGGTCGGCGTCTGCTTCGCGGGCAATCCGAAAATCGCCATGCTCATGCTGCTGCTCGCCGGCATCTGCGATATGTTTGATGGCCGCGTGGCCCGCATGTTCCCGAGGACGGACATGGAGAAGAAGTTCGGCATCCAGCTGGACTCCTTCGCGGACACCGTGTCCTTCGTCATCCTCCCGGCGGTGTTTCTCATCGCCCAGCAGCGATCGGTCTGGACGGTGCTGCTGGCGATCCTCTATGTGTTCGCCGGCGTGACCCGCCTCTGCTGGTTTGACATCACCACCGACGGCGCCACCAAGTATTTTCAGGGCATGCCCGTCACCATGATCTCGCTGTATCTGCCGCTGCTGTATGCCATTGCAGCGCTGACGCATTTCACGGGCGTCACCATCGCCGCGGCCATCCTCATGCTGGTGATGGCGGTGCTCTTTGTGCTGAACATCCCGGTGAAAAAGCCCGGGGCCAAGGGCGCGCTGCTTCTGCTGGTCGTCGGCATCGCCATCGGCGTTGTTCTTCTGGCCGCATGAAGATCTGGCAGCGCGGCACAGACCGCTATCTGGAAGAGCCGGAGTACGGCGCAGCCGCCCTCCGATTTCTCTATGAGACCATCCCGGGGAGGTTGCTGCTGCGAATTGCAGTGGATCCCCGTGTGAGTCAGTGGCGGGCGAGGTATCAGAAATCGCCCGGATCCCGAAAGGACATCCTGCACTTCGCGGAGCGATGCGGCGTGGATCTCACGGGCTACGACGTTACGCAGTTCGCCTGCTTCAACGACTTCTTCACCCGGAAGCGGGAAAACCACACCGACGCGGCGGAGGATGAACTCATCTCGATTGCCGACAGCCGCCTGAGCGTCTGGCCGGTGTCGGAGGATCTCATCTTAAACATCAAGCACAGCCGCTACACTCTCCGGGAGGTGGTGGGCGGCGGCGTGGATCTCGCGCCCTTCGCCGGGGGACACTGTTTGGTGTTCCGGCTGGCGGTGCAGGACTACCACCGGTACGTGTTCCCGGATGCGGGACGGGTCGTGAGCACAGTCAAGATCCCGGGCGAGCTGCACACCGTGCGCTCCATCTCGGAACAATACCGGGTCTACTCCCGCAACAGCCGGGTCTGTACCCTGCTGGAGACGGAGCACTTCGGCCCCATGCTGCAGATCGAGGTGGGGGCCATGCTGGTGGGCGCCATTCGGAATCACCCGGTGACGGTATTCCGCCGTCTTCAGGAAAAGGGCTATTTTGAATACGGCGGCTCCACGATCCTGCTGATCGTGCCGAAA
>CAMHPQ010000067.1 GCA_946187035.1 uncultured Clostridia bacterium
CTTCAGCAATAAATTTGCATCTTTAGAGGCCTACACCCCCGGGGAGCAGCCCAGGGATCTGCAGTATGTGAAGCTGAACACCAACGAAAGCCCCTTCCCGCCGGCGCCGGAGGTGGTGAAGGCCGCCGCGGAAGAGGCCATGCGTCTGCAGCTCTACTCCGATCCCGAGAGCGCCAATGTGACCTGGGCGGTGGCGGAGCGATACGGCGTGGGGTCTGAAAACGTCCTGATGGTGAACGGCTCCGACGAGATTTTGAATTTCGCCTTCATGGCCTTCGGTGACGAGGATCACCCCTTCGTGTTCCCGGACATCAGCTATGGCTTTTACCCGGTGTTCGCGGAGGTGAACCACGTTCCCTATCGGGAGATCCCATTGAAGGAGGACTTCACCATCGGCGTGGAGGACTACTGCAATGTGGGCGCCAACGTGGTCATCGCCAACCCCAACGCCCCCACCGGACTGCTGCTCAGTCTTGATCAGATCGAGCAGATCGTGGCCTCCAACCCCGACCACGTGGTGATCATTGACGAGGCCTACATTGACTTCGGCGGGGAGAGCTGCATCCCGCTGATCCGGAAATACGACAATCTTCTGGTGACGCAGACCTTCTCCAAATCCCGATCTCTGGCCGGCGGCAGACTGGGCTACGGCATCGGCCCCAAGGAGCTGATCCGGGATCTGAACACCATCAAGTATTCCACCAACCCCTACAACGTCAACCGCATGACCGCCGCCTGCGGCAAGGCTGCCATCGAGGCGGAAAGCTACTATCAGAAAAACGCAAAGACCATCGCGGCCAACCGGAACTTTGCCACGAACGCCCTTTTGGAGCGCGGCTTCGAGGTCCTGCCCTCGGCGGCGAATTTCATCTTCGTGAAGCCGCCCTTCTGCACCGGTGAGGAGCTCTACCTGGGTCTCAAGGCGCGCGGCGTGCTGATCCGCCACTGGAACAAGCCCCGGATCGCCCCCTGGTGCCGGATCACCATCGGCACGAAGGCGCAGATGCAGGCGCTGCTGGACGCAATCGACAAGATGATGGAGGAATCAAAATGAGAACTGCCAACATTGGCCGCCGCACGGCGGAGACGAAGATCGCCCTGATGCTGAATCTGGACGGCACCGGCAGCGCCGACATCCACACCGGCGTGGGATTTCTGGATCACATGCTGAATCTCTTTGCCAGCCACGGCAGATTCGATCTCACCGTGGCCTGCGCCGGCGACACCTTTGTGGACGATCACCACAGCGTGGAGGACATCGGCATCGCCCTGGGTCAGGCCTTCAAGCAGGCGCTGGGCGATAAAAAAGGCATCCGCCGCTACGGCCACATCATCCTCCCCATGGACGAGGCGCTGATCCTCTGCGCCGTGGATCTGTCGGGCCGAAGCTGCCTGAGATACGGTCTGCAGATCCCCACGGAAAAGGTGGGCACCTTTGACACAGAATTGGTGGAGGAGTTCATGCAGGGCTTCACCCGGGAGGCCGGGTTGAATCTGCACCTGAAGCAGCTGGACGGCACCAACTCCCACCACATCATCGAGGGCGCGTTCAAGGCCCTGGCCCGGGCCCTGCGCACCGCCGTCAGCATCGACCCCGACTGCGCTGACGCGGTACCCTCCACGAAGGGAGTATTGGAATGATTGCCATTGTGGACTACGGCGTGGGCAATCTGTTCAGCCTGAAAAGCTCCTTAAACCGCATCGGCGCCGAGGCGGTGGTCTCCGGCGACGCGGCGGTGCTCAAAAATGCAGACATGATCCTTCTCCCCGGCGTGGGTGCCTTTGAGGACGCCGCAAAAAAGCTGCGGGACTCCGGTCTGGCGGAGGTGGTAATCTCTGAGGCGAAAAACGGCAAGCCCCTGTTGGGCATCTGCCTCGGCATGCAGCTGCTCTTTGAAAAAAGCATGGAATACGGCGAGCACGCGGGCCTCGGTCTCCTGAAAGGCAGCATCGAGGATCTGACGCCGGACATCCCCTCGAATCTCAAGGTGCCGCACATCGGCTGGAACGCGCTGAACATCACGCGGCCCCACCAGCTGCTGAAATATGTCAAGGAGGGCGACTGCGTCTACTTCGTCCACAGCTTCTACGCAAAGCCCGGCGCGAACACCATCGCCACCGCGGAGTACGGCACCGACGTCACCGCCGCCGTGGCCGACGGGAACGTCATGGGCTGCCAGTTCCACCCGGAAAAGAGCGGCGAGGTGGGACTGAACATCCTGCGGGCCTTCTGTGAAATGGAGGCGGCGACATGATTCTGCTTCCCGCCATTGACATTTACGAGGGCAAGGCCGTCCGCCTGTATCAGGGCGATTATCACCAGATGACGGTCTACGCCGACCACGCCCCCGACATTGCCTCCAGGTTCGCCGACGCCGGCGCAGGCTGGGTGCACATGGTGGATCTGGAGGGCGCGAAAACCGGCGATACGCCGAATTATCCCAGCGTCGCCGCCGTTGCAAAACGCGGGGATCTGAAGGTGGAGATCGGCGGCGGCATCCGCAGCGATGACACCGTTCAAAAATACCTGGACGCCGGCGTGGAGCGGGTGATCCTCGGAACCGCAGCGCTGAAAGACCGCCCCTTTCTGGAGCGGATGGTTTTGAAATACGCCTCCCACATCGCGGTGGGCGTGGACTGCCGGAACGGTCTCGTCGCCACCCACGGCTGGACGGAGACCAGCGAGACCACCTGCGAGGAATTCTGCGCGGAGCTCCAGCGTCTGGGCGTGCAGACCATCATCGTCACCGACATCTCCCGAGACGGCGCCATGCGCGGCACCAACCGCGGGCTCTACGAGACGCTGAACGCCAGCTTCGATCTGGACATCGTGGCCTCCGGCGGCGTGTCCGACTTAGAGGACATCCGGGCTCTGCGGAACGCCGGGCTCTACGGCGCCATCCTCGGCAAGGCCTACTACACCGGCGCGGTGGATCTCCGCGACGCGCTGGAAGCAGCGAAATAAAGGAGCAACCCCATGATTACCAAACGGATCATCCCCTGTCTGGACGTGAAGGACGGCAGGGTCGTCAAGGGCGTGAACTTCCTGGGTCTGAACGACGTGTCCGACCCGGTGGCGCTGGCCCAGTATTACTCCGACCACGGGGCCGACGAGCTGGTGTTCTACGACATCACCGCCTCCCACGAGGGGCGAAAGCTCTTCACCGACATCCTCACCCGGGTGGCGGAACAGATCTTCATCCCGCTGACGGTGGGCGGCGGCATCAACACCGTGGAGGACTTCGACCGGGTGCTGAAATGCGGCGCCGACAAGGTCAGCGTGAACTCCGGCGCCATCCGGAACCCCAGGCTGATCTCCGAGGCTGCCCGGCTCTACGGCGACCAGTGCGTGGTGCTCTCCGTGGACGCCAAGCGGGTGGACGGGCAGTTTCGCGTCTTTGCCAAGGGCGGCCGCGAGGACACCGGCATGGACGCCATCCAGTGGATCAAACAGGGCGTGGCGGACGGCGCCGGCGAGATCGTGCTCAACTCCATCGACACCGACGGCGTGAAGCAGGGCTTCGACCTGGAAATGCTGGACGCGGTGTGTCAGGTGGTGAATGTCCCGGTGATCGCCTCCGGCGGCGCGGGCGGCGTGCAGGACTTCGTGACGCTGTTTCAGACCCTTCCGAAGGTGGACGCGGGCCTCGCCGCCTCGATTTTCCACTTCGGTGAGGTGGAGATCCCCACGCTGAAAAATACGCTGGCGGAAAACGGAATTCTGGTAAGGAGATAACGCGAAATGCTGAACATAGAGGAACTGAAATTCGACGAAAAGGGCCTCATCCCCGCCATCGTGGTGGACACCGAGGCCAAACAGGTATTGACCCTGGCCTACATGAACGCCGAGAGTCTCAAAATCTCCATGGAGGAGGGGCGCACCTGCTTTTTCAGCCGCTCCCGGCAGGAGCTCTGGCGCAAGGGCGAGACCAGCGGCAATGTGCAGCACATCGTCTCCATCACCGCCGACTGCGACGCCGACGCCCTGGTGGTGGAGGTGCGGAAAGAGGGCCCCGCCTGCCACACCGGCGCGGAGAGCTGCTTCTTCCAGCCGGTCTACGAGGGCGAGGCGAAACCCGGATTCCAATACCAGGATCTGATGGACATGCTCCAGGGACGAAAAGACGCGCCCAAGGAGGGCTCCTACACCTCCTACCTCTTTGAAAAGGGCCGGGACAAGATCCTGAAAAAGGTGGGCGAAGAGAGCACCGAGGTCATCATCTCCGCCAAGGACGACGACCGGGCCAACACGATCTATGAGCTGGGCGATCTGATGTACCACGCCATGGTGCTGATGCTGGACATGGGCATCAGCCTCGACGACATCAAGGCCGAGATGGCCTCCCGGCACGTCATCGACCACAAGGTGAAGCAGGAGAAGATGAAATAAGGGTATGAAGTCCTACAAAACCATGACTCAGTCCCTCCACACCCACTCGGTTTTCGACGACGGGAAGGCCGCGCCGGAGGAGATGGTGCGCGCCTCCGCTGCCGCCGGGCTGAAGATCTTCGGCAGCAGCCTCCACAGCCCCATCCCCGATGAAAGCTGGACCTGCAGACCGGAGCGGGTGGAGCCATTCAAAGCTGAGATGCAAAGGCTGAAAGCGGCCTATGCCGAGCAGCTGGAGGTGTACTGCGGCGTCGAATATGATCTGCTGTCGGACCAGGCCTATCTGCAGGGCTTCGACTATGTGATCGCCTCCGTTCACGGCATCGTGGTGGACGGCGCAACCTGGTCCATGGACGACACCAGAGAACGCTCCAGACGGATGATCGTTCTGGCCTTCGACGGGGACGCCAACGCCTGCGCCAAGACGTATTTCCAGAGGGTGCAGACCATCGCGGAGATCCCGGAGGCGGACATCGTGGGGCACTTCGATCTGCTGACCAAGTTCGACGAGCCGGACCCGCTATTCAACGCAGACAGCAAGCGGTATCGGAACGCGGCCCTCACCGCCATGGAAGCGCTGGTACGGGCCGGGAAGATCTTCGAGCTGAACACCGGCGCCGTCAGCCGGGGGTATCGGACGGAGTTTTACCCCTCCAACCAACTTTTGCGGGATCTCTGTGACCTGGGCGGAAAGCTCACCATCACCTCCGACAGCCACGCGGCGAACACTGTGGATTTCGGCTACGGGGAGGCAGAGCAGGCCGCAAAAAATGCGGGATTTCGGGAAATCTGGCAGTTCGACGGGAAAAAGTTCGTCCCGACGGAGCTGTAATTCATAACAAGGAAGGCATTGCCATGCGAATCGTCATCAAGGTCGGCACCTCCACGCTGACCCACGCCACCGGGCGGCTGAACATCCGGCACGTGGAGGCCCTGTGCAAGGTGCTCAGCGACGTGAAAAACGCCGGGCACGAGCTGCTGCTGGTGTCCTCCGGCGCCATCGGCATGGGCGTGGGAAAGCTGAATCTCCCGGAGCGCCCCACCGATATGCCCACCAAGCAGGCTGCCGCCGCCGTGGGACAGTGCGAGCTGATGTACGTCTACGACGAGCTGTTCCAGGCCTACAACCACACCGTGGCCCAGATCCTGCTGACCGGCGAGGATCTGAGAGACGAGGGGCGGCACCGGAACTTCATCAACGCGGCTCAGCGGCTGCTGGAGCTGGGCGCCCTGCCGGTCATCAACGAAAACGACATCGTCGCCACCGACGAGATCGCCGTGGGTGACAACGACACCCTCAGCGCCCTGGTGGCGGTGAGCGTGGGGGCGGATCTGCTGGTCATCCTCTCGGACATCGACGGGCTCTTCACCGCCGATCCCAGAAAGGATCCCAACGCGAAGCTCATCGACACCGTCACCGAAATCACCCCGGAGATGCTGGCGGGGGCCTCCGGCGGCGGGACGAAGCTCTCCACCGGCGGCATGGTCACCAAGCTGGCAGCCGCCAAGCTCTGCATGGAGGCGGGCGCGGACATGATCATCTGCAACAGCGCCGACCCCGCCGTGCTCTATGACATTCTTGACGGGAAAGCCGTCGGTACCAGATTTATTGGGAGGAAACAGGCATGAAGCTGACACAGGACATTCTGCGGGAGGCCAAGGCCGCGCTGCCCGCCCTCGCCGCATCCAGAGAACGCAAAAACGCCGCTTTGGAGCGCATCGCCGAACGGCTCCTCAGCGAACAGGAGAGCATCCTCGCCGCCAACCGGGCGGATGTGGAGGCTGCCAAGGATCGCTATGGCAGCGTGATGATTGACCGTCTGACCCTGACGCCGGAGCGCATTGCCGGCATGGCCCAGGGCGTGCGGGAGGTGGTGGCGCTGCCGGACCCCGAGGGCAAGGTGCTCCGCCGGATCGAGCGCCCCAACGGCATCGTGATCGAGAAGACCTCCGTGCCCCTCGGCGTGGTGGCCATCATCTTTGAAAGCCGCCCCAACGTCACCTCCGACGCCGCGGTGCTGGCTCTGAAGAGCGGCAACGCGGTGATCCTCCGCGGCGGCAAAGAGGCATTCCGCTCCAACGCCGCCATCGTGAACGCCATCCATCTGGGCCTTCAGGACGCGGGGCTCCCGGCGGAGCTGGTGGGCTTCGTGGAGGACACCAGCCACGACAGCGCCAATGAGCTGATGGAGGCGGTGGGTCTCGTGGATCTCTTGATCCCCAGAGGCGGCGCGGGGCTGATCCGTCGCTGCATGGAGCACGCCAAGGTGCCCTGCATCCAGACCGGCACCGGCATCTGCCACATCTTCGTGGATGAGAGCGCCGATCAGGACAAGGCCCTGAACGTCATCGAAAACGCCAAGACCAGCCGCCCTTCGGTCTGCAACGCAGAAGAGGTGCTGCTGGTGCATGAGGCCGCGGCGGCGGAATTCCTGCCGAAGCTGAAAAAGCGTCTGGTGGACGATCGGGCGGAGAAGGGTCTCGTTCCCGTGGAGCTGCGGCTGGATCCGAAGGCCGCCGCCATCATCGAGGGCGTCCCCGCAGGTGAGGACGACTTTGACAGAGAGTTCCTCGACTACATCCTCGCGGTGGCAGTGGTGCCCGACGTGGACGCCGCCATCAGCCACATCGCGCAGCACTCCACCGGCCACAGCGACGGCATCCTCACCGGGAGCGATGAAAACGCCAACAAGTTCACTGCTCTGGTGGACTCTGCTGCGGTGTATGTGAACGTCTCCACCCGCTTCACCGACGGCGGAGAGTTCGGCCTCGGCTGCGAGATGGGCATCTCCACCCAGAAGCTCCACGCCCGCGGCCCCATGGGGCTGGAGGAGCTGAACACCTACAAATACATCATCCGCGGCGATGGACAGATCCGATAATCAAAACCACCCGTTGAACGGGTGGTTTGATGAGGCCCTAGAAGGGCCTGGTGCCAGCAGCGTCTTAAGACGCACTGAAAGATTTACCAACCGCACAGAATTTACAGGCCGCCGCTAAAGCGGCCTGTTTTTATGCCTCTTTGTTCTTTTCACCCGTAAACGGGTCTATGAACTCTTTCAGACTTATTTGGTCTGACGCAATATCGTCTTGCAGTTGATTGCGGATGTATTCGGCTATTTTCTTTTCATTCTTGCCTACTGTATCTACATAGTACCCTCGACACCAGAAATGTCGATTCCCGTACTTGTACTTCAGATTCGCATGTCTGTCAAACTATAAGCTTTTTATCGCCCCCGGCTCAGCCGGGGGTTGCTTGTCTCTTAAGAGCCAAAAGAAGATCCCGGCCTTTTGGGAAGGCCGGGATTGTTTTTATTCGGTTTGGTTTTCTTCTGTGGGGTTGTCATCCGGTTCTTCGGAGGCGGGTTCTGTGGGATTCTGAGGAGGCGTCTGGATGGCCTCTGCGGCCTTCCGGGCGTTCACCTGATCCACATAGAGCTCCGGCTGGGGATTGCGTCTCAGAAGCAGCAGGAGCGTCACAAGAGCGGCCACACAGCTCACCGCCGCCAGCAGCTGGCTGACGCGGATGCCGGTGGAGCCGATGTAGAGACTGTCGGTGCGCAGACCCTCGATCATGGCGCGGCCCAGACCGTACCATGCGATGTACAGCAGCGTGATCTGACCGTCGAATTTCCGCTTGTGCTTCTTAAAATAGAAATGCAGCACCAGAAAGCCCGTGAGGTTCCATAGGCTCTCATAGAGGAACGTGGGGTGCACGTAGATGGGGTTCTTCCCCGGCATGGCGAGACCCATGCGGCAGAAGATGTCCGTTTCTCTTCCGAAGGCCTCCCGGTTCAGGAAGTTGCCCCAGCGTCCGATGGTCTGCCCGATCAGCAGTCCGTAGACGCTCAAATCGCCCAGAGCGCCGAAGGGGATCTTCCTCTTTTTGCACCAGAGGTACACCAGAAGCGCGCCCGCGATGACGCCGCCGTAGATGGCGAGGCCGCCCTCCCAGACCTTGAAGATGTCCCAGAAGCTCTGGTACTCGTTGAGCCGGAACAGCACATAGTACAGTCTCGCGCCGATGATGGCCGTGGGGATCAGCCAGAGGACAAAGTCGTACATATCGTCCTTGGTGATGCCCACCAGCTTTTCCGTGCGGCTGGCGCAGTAGAGGATGCCCAGCAGGAAGCCCAGCGCCACCACCGCGCCGTAGAGATAGAAGACGCGGCCGAACAGGGTAAAGGAAGAGGGCGGGTTCATGGTGAGCCCGAACATGGGGAAGCTGATGACCGCCTCCCGCAGTACTGTTTGCATAGTGGTTCTCCTTCCGAGAAATCAGTTGTAGAGGACGGCGTCCAGCTCCATCCCCGCAGCGGCCTTCACCACTTCGGCGGGGGACACCTCCTCCAGAAATGCGGCGTATTCATCCGGCGCCCAGTCCAGTCCCAGGAGGGTCTCGCTGAGCCAGAAATCCTCCAGCAGCGCGTCGTCCTCCGGAATCTCCAGCAGCGCCGCGATCCGGGATTTCTTGCCCATGTCCAGAGCAGCCGCGGAGAAGCCGCCGGTCTTCACGATGTCCAAAATGTTTTTCATGTGGTCCAGCTTCAGCTCGGCTTCCTCCGGCTCGGTCTCGCAGCGGAGCATCAAAAGCCCCTTGTGCAGATCCAGCCGCACCTCCGGCTCCACCAGACGGGCCAGATAGCCGATGACGCAGGCCACCCCCTCCGCAACGGCGGGATCGGGATCCTCCATCATGTCCCCCAGCCGCCAGCCTGCAGAGAACCAGTGCGCTCCTTCCTCAGAGACGTCCAGGATCCTGGGCTCCGCCTCGATGGCGTTCATGCGCACGTCGGTGCCCAGCTCCAGCTCCTCCTCGGGTTCCTCTCGCGGCAGGGTCACAAAGGCGTCGGTGAGCACCCGCGCCACCTCTTTGGCCGGGGCCGCGCCGCAGTAATAGAGCTCCACCGGGGCGGTGGCAAGCCAGCTGCGATAGTGCTTGGTGAGCTTCTGGTAGAAGTTCGGCCCGGTCTCCGGCAGCTGGCCGAATGCGGGGATGGCGAAGTCCTCAAAGGCGCAGAGGTGGCCGATCAGCGGCGCGAAGGGGTCGGTGTCCTCCCGCTCCTCCGCCTTCTGGATGGCCTGCTCCACGGACTCTTTTTTCAGCTGGCCGAAGCGGGTGTCCGGCGCCAGCAGCAGATTGGCAAAGGTCTGGGCGAAGGTCTCCAGCTTTGCGGGATCGTTCAGCGCCGTGGCCGCAATGCCCACGGTCTGGATCTCGCCGTACTTCCGCACCAGAGGCCGCACGTCGCCGCCCAGGGCCTTGAATGCCGCCTGCACCTGCTCAGAGCCCGGATGCTGGGCGCTGCCGCGGAGCAGCACATCCGGCAGCAGTGCGTTCATGCCGGCGTTCTCCCGGTCCAGCTGGCTCACCAGCGCCGCACGAAGGCAGCTGTGGGGCCGCTCTCGGTCCCGCACCGCCGTGAGCCACACATCTGGCAACAGCTCCACTCTCGTCCGTTCCATGGCCACCGCTCCTTTTCATGGATAATAAAACAGTATAGCACGATTTCCCGGATTTGAAAATAGGATTCTTGTTTTTCCATCGACGATGTGATATGCTGGGTGCGGTAAATTGGAGTTTGTAGGGCGGGGACCTGTGCCCCGCCGCAAACAAATGTACTG
>CAMHPQ010000068.1 GCA_946187035.1 uncultured Clostridia bacterium
GCGAGCCAGCTTCTCCTCAAGGAGAAGCCTTTCAAGCGGAATCCAACGCCCCGATCAACTGGAATTTGAACGCAAAAACACCACCGCGGGGATTCACGCGATGGTGTTAGATTATAATTTTCCGTTGACCCACATCCAGCTGCAGATCAGCGCCCAGGAGCCGAAGGGCGCGGTCTCGTGGAACCTCCGCACTTCCTCTCTGGTGTACCATTTTGCCTGGGTGTCCTCTCCCTGCATGGGGTGGGGCTCCCCCTCCGCCACGCCGATGACGCAGACGGTCTGCTCCTCGCTGAGGCCCACGGCGCAGGCGGCAGCGGGCAGCACTTCTTTCAGCTCCACCAGCTGCAGGCCGGTCTCCTCTTTGAGCTCTCTTGCGGCGCACTGCTCCGGGGTCTCGCCGGGGTCGATCAGTCCGCCGGGGAGTCCGTAGATCCGATGCCCCAGCTCCAGCCGAAACTCGTGGATCAGCACAAAATGCTCGTTTTCCCGATCCGTCAGCGCCATGACCACCGCATCCGGCTGATGTCCGCTCAGATGCTCCAGGGAGTCGATGCCCCCGTCCCGGCTGACCATCTCGTAGGTGTAGGGCATGCCCTCGTCGTTCCGATAGTGCAGGTCGTAGCGGTGGAGAAACTTCCCGTCGCCCTTGCGCTCGATGCGCTCTAATTTCATAGATTTTTCTTCCCGATATAGAACATGGCCACGGTGCCGGGACCCACGTAGGAGCCGGTGACGGGCTCATAGATCTGGATGTCGATCTCCAGCCCGGGGAAGGCCTCGCGCATCATGCCCGCCACATATTCCGCGTCCTCGGCGCAGCCGCCGTGGGCGATGGAGACGCACTGATCCGGGTCCTCCTCATAGCGGTTGATGAACTCGTCCACCAGGGCGCGCAGGGCCTTCTTGCGGCCTCTGGTCTTGCCGTAGCCCACGATGGTGGCGCCCTCCTCCCGCAGCAGCGGCTGGACGCCCAGCACAGTGCCGATGATGGCCGCCACGTTGGACACGCGCCCGCCGCGTCTGAGGAACATCAGGTCGCCTACGGTGAGATAGGAGCAGACTCTCGGCTGCAGCGACACCAGATGGGCCGCCGTGGCCGCCAGGGTCATGCCCTCGTCCCGACAGCGGATGGCCGCGCGGACGTAAATGGCCTCGCCCAGGGAGGCGGTGCGGGCGTCGAAGATGACGATCTTCCGGTCGGGGTATTCCTCCAGAAGCTCCCTCGCCGCCAGGGTGGCCATGTTCAGAGAGCTGCTGATGCCCGAGGACATCCCCACGTAGAGCACATCGTTTCCGTCCTTCAGGAAGGGCTCGAAGAAGTCCGTATATTGCTGGGAGTTGATCAGAGTGGTTTTGACCTCGCCGCCATCGGACAGGCGTTTGTAGTAGGCGTCGCCGTCGAAGACGTCCGGGCCGGGGCAGGTGTGCTCCTGGCCGTCCATGAAGTAGGAGAAGGGGATGGCGGGGACGTTGTGTTCTTCCAGATATGCCTTCGGTAGATTGGCCGAGGTGTCGGTTGTCAGAATGAATGACATGTTTTTTTCCTCCGAAATACGGATGATTGGATCTGCACATGGAAATCCATGCCTATTGTACTGCACCAGTGTTAGAAAATGATTAAAATCTTTAAATAATTTACAGATTGAATCGGCGCTGTCTAAAAAAGCCTGATTCTGCAGGAAAAACCCGCCCGCCGCGAATTGCAAAAATATAGTTTATCGGGGTGTTGGATGTTGCTGTGCACCCCTTGGCGCCCTCGGAGAGGGAGCTGTCGAGCGCAGCGAGACTGAGGGAGGGAACGTCGGACAAAGGCTGAAACGAATACAGTGCGGCCTGTGCGGCAAGGCTCGCTCCCTCAGTCACGGCTATTACCCGCCGTGCCAGCTCCCTCACCGAGGGAGCCGAGTGGGATGGGCAGCATTTTTTCAACGCACCGCTAAACTCCAATTTATCGCTGGAATGTGAAATCAGATTTCAACTCCACACTCCAAACTCCACACTCATCTGGCGTGGATGTCGATAAACTCCGGTCTGAGCTTGGAATAGAGGATCTTCTGGCTGCTGTACAGGCCGAAGTAGCCGGAGAGCATATAGGCGATGCCGCAGGCCAGGGCGAAGTAGATGAGCTCGCTGGCGCCGAAGAGCTCCACGCTGAGGACGATGCTGGCCATGGGGCAGTTCACTGCGCCGCAGAAGACGCACACCAGTCCCAGCGCCGCAGCGAAGCCCGCCGGAATTCCCAGCAGCGGCCCCGCCACGCAGCCCAGCGCCGCGCCGATGAAGAACGTGGGCACCACCTCGCCGCCCTTGAAGCCGCAGCCGATGGTGATGGCGGTGAAGACCAGCTTCCAGAAGAAGGCCGTGGGTCTCGCCTGGCCCAGCTCAATGGCCCGGGTGATGACCTCCATGCCGGCGCCGTTGTAATCCGTGTTGCCGACGAGATAGGTGAGCCCGATGATGGCCGCGCCGCCCAGGAAGATCCGGAGATAGCCGTTGGGGATGCGCTTCTGCGCCAGATGCTCCGTGCCGTGCATGGCGAGACAGAACAGGATGCTCATCACCGAGCAGAGGACTGCCAGCCCCGAGACCCGCAGCAGCATCAGCCACTCCAGCGGCTGGAAGGGGGCGGCGAACCGTGTGGGCGGGATGCCGAAGGCGGTGGAGATCCCGTAGGCCACCAGCGACGCCACCACGCAGGGCACCAGGGCGGAATAGTAGAACACGCCCACGCTGATGACCTCCAGGGCGAAGATCGTGGCGGTCAGCGGCGTGCCGAAGAGGGCGGAGAACACCGCGCTCATGCCGCAGAGGGTGGCGAGGCGCATGTCCTTCTCGTCCAAATGAAAGAGTCTGCCGATGTAGTTTCCCAGACTGCCGCCGATCTGCAGCGCCGCGCCCTCTCGCCCCGCGCTGCCGCCGAAGAGGTGGGTGACGGCGGTGCTGAGGAAGATGCAGGGCACCAGCAGCAGCGGCACCTTGTCCCCGAAATGGATGGAGTCGATGATGGCGTTAGTGTTCTCGTTTTCCATCCGGCAGAGCTGGTAGAGCCCCGCGATCACGAGACCGCCCACGGGCAGCAGCCACAGCAGCCAGGGATGGTCCATCCGGAGCCCGGTGGCCCAGTTGACCGCCCAGTGAAAGCCGGTGCCCACCGTGCCGCCCAGAGAGCCCGTCACCAATGCCAGCACGATCCACTGGAAAAAGGCCTTCAGGAATTTCCCGGCGGTCCGGGCCTCCTGTTCAATTTCGTCGCGCATCTCATGCATGCGGGATTTCTCCTTTTTGAAATCACAGCTTTTCGGCCCGCAGACATGGACGGGCCGACGGCTCTATGCTAGCACATTCGACAGAAAAAGAAAAGACCAAAATGAACGGATTGCGCTTTGCCCCGGAACGTGATAAAATGGAATCAACACGATTTAAAACACGAAACCAAGGAGGAAAACGCATGAAAAAACGGCTCTGGAGTCTGCTGCTGGCCCTGTGCGTGCTGGCGGGGATGCTCGCCTTTCCCGTGAGCGCCGGGGCGATTACCTGCCGGGACAGCGGCTGCGCCAACATCCCGAAGCTGACGCAGCGGCAGATGGCGGACATGATGGCGGAAAATCCCTCCACCATGCCTGCAAGCGTCTATGTGGAGACCCCGAACGTTGCCCCGCCCTTTGCCCCGGGCAAGCTGACGGACGCGGTGCTGCAGAAAACGGTCAACCGGCTCAACGCCCTGAGAACCATCGCGGGCCTCCCGCAGGTCACGCTGGACAGCGCCCTGAACCAGCAGGCCCAGTACGGCGCGGTGATCCAGGCGGCCAACGGCGATCTCAGCCACACGCCGGACCGCCCGGAGGGCATGGACGACGCCTTCTATAACGAGGCCTATGCCGCCTCCTCCAGCAGCAACCTGTATGCGGGCCTGGCCCTCACCGCCACGCCCGACGGCTTCATGGACGACGCCGGCGTCAGCACCCTGGGCCACCGCCGCTGGCAGCTGAACCCCTATCTGGGCAAGGTGGGCTTCGGCTACGCGGAGTCCGACACCCGCTACCGGAGATACACCGCGGAGAAGGTCTTTGACCGCTCCGGCGCCCCCGGGGATTTCGACTTCATCGCCTGGCCCGCCTCCGGCAACTTCCCGGCCACCTACGCCAACTACAAAACCGCCTGGAGCGTCAGCCTGAACCCCGCCAAATTCATGCGCCCGGCCTCCGCCTCGGAGCTCACCGTCACTCTGACCAGAGAGAGCGACGGCAAAAGCTGGGTCTTCGACGGCTCCACCAGCAGCGCCGTCAGCTATACGGAGCAGTTCTTCCGCTATGACACCGGCGGCTATGGCATCAACAACTGCATCATGTTCCACCCGGACGGCATCGACCTGTACGACGGCACCTACACCGTTCGGATCGACGGCATCCGGGACACGGCGGGGAACTCTGTGGACTTCGCCTATCAGGTGCATTTCTTCGATCTGGCGAACCCCTACACGCCGCCGGAGATCACCGCCCAGCCCAAGTCCGTCCAGGTGGTGGGCGCGGGCACGGCCACGTTCAAGGTGGCGGCCACGGGGAGCAATCTGACCTACCAGTGGCAGTATAAGAACAGCTCCGGCGTCTGGAAAAACTGCTCCAGCGCCACCGAGGGCTACAACACCAATACCCTGAAGGTTCAGGGCGTCAGCGGCGCCACCAACCGCAACGGCTACCAGTACCGCTGCGTCGTCACCGGCGGCGGCGAGACCCGCACCAGCAGCGCCGCCACCCTGACGGTGTTCGCCATCAAGACCCAGCCCGCCGACCAGCAGATCGTGGGCGGGGAGCAGGCGGTTTTCAAGGTGGCGGCCACCGGGAAAAACCTGACCTACCAGTGGCAGTACAGCATCAACGGGTCCACCTGGGCAAACTGCACCGCCAAGACCGCGGGCTACAACACCAACACTCTGAAGGTCCAGGGCGCACCCGGCCGCAACGGCTACCGGTACCGCTGCAAGATCACCAGCGGCAGCGACAGCCTTCTGACCGGTTCCGCCCGCCTGAGCGTCTTCGCCATCCAGACCCAGCCCGCGGCGGTGACGGCGGCTGCAGGCAGCACGGCCACGTTCAAGGTGGTGGCCACCGGCAGCGGACTGACCTACCAGTGGCAGTATAAGAACAGCTCCGGCGTCTGGAAAAACTGCACCAGCGCCACCAAGGGCTACAACACCAACACCCTCCGGGTGGCCGCAGAGACCCTGCGCAGCGGCTATCAGTACCGCTGCAAAATCACCAGCGGCGGCAAGACCCTGACCTCCGCCGCGGCGAGACTCACGGTCAAGCCCATCGTGATCACCCAGCAGCCCGAGAGCGTCACCACCGCGGCAGGGAATACCGCCGTGTTCCACGTCACTGCCGAGGGCAAGACCCTGACCTACCGGTGGCAGTACATGACCCCCACCGGCAGATGGAAGGCCTGCACGGACAAGACCGTCGGCTACAACACCGACACCCTCCGGGTCAGCGCCGCCGCCCTGCGCAACGGCTACCAGTACTGCTGTATCATCACCAGCGGCAGCAGCCAGGTGGTCTCCGCCTTTGTCACCCTGACGGTGAAGTAACAGAGAAAACCATCACAGATCCTCTCAAACGGGAGGATCTGTTTTTTGCGCGGAGAGGGTGGAGGGTGGAGTGTGGAGTTTAAAAAACATTTACATTCATCGAGAAATTGGAGTTTATGAAGCTGTTGGATAGAGCGAAGCCTTCCCCTCGAGGGGAAGGTGGCACGGCGGATAATAGCCGTGACGGATGAGGTGGCAATACTTAGTTGCAGCCGAAATGGTACACCTCATCAGTCTCGCTTCGCTCGACAGCTTCTCCTCAAGGAGAAGCCTTTAAAAGCACAATCCAATTCCCCGATAAACTATAATTTGAAACCCTCTTAAACTCCACACTCTTAATTCCCCACGGAAAAAAAACTTGTATTCCGGTCAATTTTTCAGTACAATAGAGTATCAGAACCACAACCGCAATCGCGCAGTACAACACAGGGAGACGCCCATGAAAAAAATCAAAACCCTCTTTTCCGGCGGCATCCGGCTGAAAATATTCAGTATGCTGCTGATTACCATCGTCTTGATCATCGCGGCCTACACTGCGGTCTTTATCTACCAGACCAACAAGGTGGAGCAGCTGGTCAACGACACCTATGAGACCCAGCGGCAGGTCTATGCGGAAAACGGCATGGAGGACGACTTCGAGTCCATCCGCAGCGACGCCCTGGATACCTTCCACCGTGAGATGTTCCACGCCCGGAACATCCTGATGCTTTTGGTGGTGCTGATCGTGGCCACCGGCATGGTGTCGGCCTTTTCCATCGCGGGCCAGATCACAAGACCGCTGAACACCATCACCCGAAGGGTGGCGTCTCTGGGCGTGCGAAACCGGCAGTTCCGGATGGAGGACGTCTACCGCACCGGCGACGAGATCGAGGTGCTGGCGGAGTCCTTCGCCAAGCAGTCGGCCAGAATGACCCTCTACATCGACCAGGTCAAACGCGTCACCGCCGAGAAGGAGCGCATCGGCGCGGAGCTGGACATGGCCAGCAAGATTCAGGGCAGCCAGCTTCCCACGTTGTTCCCGCCCTTCCCGGACCGGAAGGAGTTCAGCCTCTACGCCAGCATGACCCCGGCCAAAGAGGTGGGCGGCGACTTCTATGACTTCTTCATGATCGACGACGACCACATGGCCTTCGTCATGGCGGACGTCTCCGGCAAGGGCGTCCCGGCGGCGCTGCTGATGATGGTCTCCCGCGTGCTGATCAAATCCACCATGCAGAACGGAAAAGGCCCCGCGGAGACCCTGGCCAGCGTCAACAACCAGCTCTGCGAGGGCAACGACGCGGACTTCTTCGTCACCGTCTGGCTGGCGGTGCTGGAGATCTCCACCGGCAGGGGCATGGCGGCCAACGCCGGCCACGAGCACCCGGCCCTGCGCAGAGCCGACGGCAATTACGAGCTGGTGATCTATAAGCACTCCATGCCGGTGGGCGTCATGAAGGACCTGCCCTATAAGGAGCACGAATTCCAGCTCCATCCCGGCGACAGCTTCTTCGTCTACACCGACGGCGTGGCGGAGGCCACGGACCGGAACAAGGAGATGTACGGCACAGGCCGGATGCTGGAGGCCATGAACCGGAACCCGGACGCCATGCCGGAGCAGGTGCTGGGCTGCATCGCCCAGGACATTGACCGCTTTGTGGACGGGGCGGAGCAGTTTGACGACATCACCATGCTGTGCTTCCGCTATCTGGGGCCCGAGGGGCTCGGCTCGTAAACAGGAGAGACCAAAATGAAACGATTCAGAATTCGGGGCGCGCTGCGTGTCATCGGAGACATCTTCATCCCGCTGCTGCCGGGCATCATCTGCGCCGGTCTCTGCGGCGGCTTTGCCACCCTCATCGCGCAGACAATCCCCAACTACCTGGAAAACAACATCTGGGCCTTCCTTTACCACATCCTCAGACTGATCAACACCTCCATGATGACCTTCCTCACCGCCTGGGCAGGCTACCGGGCGGCGGAGCGGTTCGGCGGCACGCCCATTTTGGGCGGCATGCTGGGCATGATCACCTCTCTGGACGGCATCAACGAGATCGCCTCCATCATGGGGCTTTATAACAGCGCGGTGCCGCTGGACTCGGTGCTCTGCAGCGGGAAGGGCGGCGTGCTGGCCGTCATCGCGGGGGCGCTGCTGATCGCCTATGTGGAAAAGGCCATCCGCACCGTCATGCCGAAATCCATCGACATCGTCTTCACGCCGCTGCTGACCATGTTCCTGTGCGTGATCCCCTACATCGTCTTCATCATGCCCCTGTTTGGCTATGCCTCCAGCGGCATCGTCTGGCTGTTCAGCAGAGCCTGCCTGTCGGAAAATGTGTTCATCCGGGCAATCTCCGGTTATCTGGCCGCGGCGTTCTTCCTGCCGCTGGTGGCGGCGGGCATGCACCACGGTCTGGTGGCTCTCTACAGCGTGCAGCTGTCTGAGCTGGGCTTCGTGACCCTGTATCCCGCCCTTGCCATGGCGGGCGCAGGGCAGGTGGGCGCGGCCTTCGCTCTCTGGAAAAAGGCGAAAAAGGTGGGCAACGACAACCTCTGCTCCGTGATCTCCGGCGCGCTGCCGGCGGGACTGCTGGGCGTGGGCGAGCCGCTGATCTACGGCGTCACGCTGCCCCTGGGCAAGCCGTTTTTGACCGCCGGTCTGGGCGCGGGCTTCGGCGGCGCCTTCATCATGGTCACGCAGGTGGCCTCCACCACCTGGGGCCCCTCGGGTCTTCTGGGCGCCTTCGTCATGACGGCGGGCCCCGGCGGACGGGCGCGGAGCGTGCTGCTCTATCTGCTCGCGCTGGTCATCAGCTACATCGGCGGCTACATTATCACCAACGTCTTCTACCGGGAAGAGGAGCTCCGCTTCCAGACCGAGGTCCCCGACGAGCAGACCGCCGCCTGGCGATCCGCCTCCTTCCACCGGCTCAGCAAGAAAAAGCCCCGGACCGTGCAGGCGGGGGAACCCCTGCTGCTTGGCGGCGAGGCGGCCAATCTGCCCCTCACGGCGCCGGTGGGCGGCCAGACCGTCCCCATGAAGCAGATCCCAGACGTGCTGTTCTCCTCCGGGGTCATCGGCAGCTGTATCGGCATCCTGCCGGAGAGCGGCCACATCCTTGCCCCCTGCGACGGCGAGGTGGTTGAAATTGCAGATACCAACCACGCCCTGACCTTCCGGACCGCCGACGGCATGGAGATCCTGCTCCACGTGGGCATCGACACCTTCACCCTGGGGGGCGAGGGTCTGGAGCCGCTGATTCAGGAGGGGGACACGGTCACGCGGGGCCAGCCGGTGATGGAGGCCGATCTGGACCGCATCCGGGCAGCCGACCTGTCGCCGGTCATCATCACGATTTTGTGCAATTAGTCAGGTTGTAAGCCCGGGCCGCCTGTGCTATACTGTCCTTACAAAACTTTGGGAGGGAACAAAATGCTGAACGGTTTTGCATCCTTTTTTGACGGCATGGCCGACCTGATCTCCTCGTTTTTCGTGAGCATCCTGTACTGGCTGAACCGCTGACCCATCCGAATACGAAAAGCACCCCGTCCGGTGAGACGGGGTGCTTTTATGTGGTGGGGTTTTATTTCTGAGCACTGAGCCGCGCGCCCATCTGGAAGGCCCGCTCCAGATCCTTCGGGAACTGCTGCTCCCGCTGTGCCTTCTTGTGGGCCTCGTCGAAGCCGGCCATGCTGAACTTGCTGTAATCGCTCACCTGCAGGGTGTCGCAGCTCTCGCAGATCTCCACCGCGCCGTTGAGGAAGCCGAAGGTCCCCGCAAGGGCCTCGCAGTCGGCCCGATACCGGGCGTCGAAGAAGGGCTTGGGCGCGTTCATGGTGAACACCAGACCCACGTTCACCTTGCCGGTGAAGTAGCTGGCGTAGTCGTCGTAGGAGAGGCTGCAGAAGTGGAGCCGCTCCATCAGACCGTGAACCTGGCTGGTGATGTCGCCCAGATAGATGGGCGAGCCGATGATCAGCGCGTCGGCGGCGAAGATCCGGTCAATCACCGGGGACAGATCGTCCTTCCAGAAGCACTTGCACCGCTCCGCGCCCTTCCGCTTGCACAGCAGGCAGCTGCGGCAGCCGGTGTAGCTGAGGTCAAACAGATCGATGTACTCCGTCTCCGCCCCCACAGACGCCGCGCCCTCCTGAGCCGCTTTCAGCATCATGGCCGTGTTCCAGTTTTTTCTCGGACTTCCGTTCAGAATGATGGTTTTCATCGGGATCCCTCCAATTTGTGGTTCTTCCAAATACGATCATACCATAGCGGTACCCGATGTGCAAGAACAGGGAAGAAGGGCTTCAATCCATCCTCCAGTTTCCCAAAAGCAAAATCAGAGCCCGTTCAAGACGGGCTCTGATTTTGAGAGGAGGAGCAGCGGCGTGAGTGCGCTCCG
>CAMHPQ010000069.1 GCA_946187035.1 uncultured Clostridia bacterium
GCGGGGCACAGGTCCCCGCCCTACGGTAGATCATTTCAAACGCCCCGATAAACTAATATTTGTTATTCTCTCGGCTGTTTCTGCTGCTTGCACCAGGTATTCATGACCATGTTCACGGGCAGGAGCTTCACCAGTCTTGCCTGCATCCGCTCCGGGAAGCCCAGAACGGAGACGGTCTTACCCTTTTTCATATCCTTCACCGCCTTGCGGATGACCTGCTCCGGCGGGTAAAACCGGTTGTAGTAGCAGACCGTGTCGTCGGTGACGGCGTGGTCGAAAAACTCCGTGGTGATCCAGCCGGGGCAGACCGCCATCACCTTCACGCCCCGGGGCCTCAGCTCCACGCCCAGGGCCCGGCTGAAGCTCAGCACATAGGCCTTGGAGGCGCCGTAGACGTTGATATAGGGCACCGGCTGCCAGGAGGACATGCTGCCCATGTTGTAGATCCGGCTGCCCTCGGCGAGATAGGGGAGCACCAGATGGCACATGGCGGTGAGGGCCCGGTCGTTCAGGTCGATGATGTCCAGCTGCCGCTCCATGCTCCGGTCCTCGAAGGGCCCGAAGATGCCGAAGCCCGCGGCGTTCACCAGCACGGCCACCTCCGGCTGCTCGGCTTCCAGCAGATGTTTGACGGTGGAAAAGCTCTCCTTTTCCAGCAGATCCAGCGGCAGCGCCCGCACCTTTGCGCGGACCTTCTCCTGCAGCTCCTGGAGCCGCTGCTCTCTTCTGGCGATGACCCAGAGCTCGTCAAATTCCTCGTCTTTGTCCAGGGCATAGACAAACTCTCTGCCCATGCCGGAGGACGCCCCGGTGATGATGGCGATTTTCATACTTTTTCTCCTTTGACCAAAAAACCGGGAGTGTTGCGCTCCCGGTGTGATGTTATGGCAGCTTGGCTTCCGGCATCAGTTCGTCGGACATAATCTTCAGCATCTCGATGAGCTGCTCCAGCTCCTCGGGCTGAAAGCGGCTTTCCATCCGCTCCATGACCGTGTCCACGTAGCTCCGCATGAGGCCGCTGTACTGGTAGTATTTGTCCGACAGGTGGAGATGATACTCCCTTCGATCCACGTCGGAGTTCTCCTTGACGATGTAGCCCTTTTTGATGAGGCTGTTGACCTTGTAGGTGGCGTTGGACTGGGAGATGCCGAGAAAGTCCGCAAACTGGCTGATGGTGGGGCCGTTCAGATGGTGGATGATCTCCACGGAGAAGGCCTCCATGGCGGTCAGGGAGCCCTCCCGCTCCCGCACCAGACTGAACAGCCGCCGGAAGAATTCCAGTTCAAACTTGTCATAAACTTCGGTAAAGTTTTCTTTGAGCATGTGCGATCCTTTCTCTCAGGGCAGCTGCGGGGGATCTGCGGGCGGTTCCGGATTCGGTTCCGAGGGTTCGCTCTCGGTGGGGGCGGTCTCGGTGAAGGGCGCGTCAAAATCCACGTCCGGCACGTCCTCCGTGACCACCTCGCCGGTGGTTTCGATGGCGGTCATCTCGTCCACCTTGTTGTGGACGGCCTCCTTCACTTCCTTCACGAAGATGGCGGCGTAGATCACGGTGCAGAGATTCTGCAGCCCGTCGGCCACCAGGCTCACGCCCATCATGATGGAGATGACCTTCTGGCCCTTGAAGGTGTCGAAGATCAGCAGGCAGCCCAGCACCATGCAGATGCAGGTGAACAGCAGCGTCACCCACCAGCTGCTGGCGCCCATGCGCTTGGAGTCGATGGCCACCTGCAGCTTGAACACGCAGTCCACCAGAATGAACATGCCGATGACCACGGCCATGATGTTGGCCACCTCCGGGGCGCGCCAGATCACCATGGCGCCGGCGATCACCGCGAACACGCCGGAGGCGAAGTCATACTGGAGGCCAACGCCCTGCAGCTCTCTGAGGAAGTAGCCCAGCACCCGCAGCAGGCCGAAGACCACCGCGCCGATGCCCAGCACCCGGCAGAGCATGACCATGGAGGTCTCCGGATTCATGATCAGCAGCACGCCGATCACGATGAAAAACAGGCTTACCAGCACGTATGCCCACTTGATTCGTTTGAAAATCCGCATGGAAATCCTTCTTTCAAATTGAATACGGACGATCGTAGAGATTTAAATTGGAGTTTAACGGGTGTTGGATAGAAACTGTAGGGGCTGGCGTCCTCGACAGCCCGCACAGGACACCGCGGACAAACGAGTTGATTTAGGCGAATCCGTACCGGTTCCCAATTCGCCGTAGTCCCATTGTCCTCCAACCCATACCGCTGGGACGTCGAGGACGCCGTCCCCTACAAACTGGAATTGATCGCTGAAATGTGAAATCTGGTTTCAACTCCACACTTCAAACTCCAAACTGTTTTACAGTCCCAGTTCCTCGTCGATGAGCACGACCTCCAGCTTGGCCATGTCGAACATCTTGCCCCAGAGCACCAGCAGGGCGTTGCAGCCTCTTGCGGCGCTGCGGCAGTCGTAGCACTTGCCGCCCTTGGGGCCCTGGCAGGGCTGGCCGTTGGCAAAGCGGCTCATGTTCTGGACGGCGGCGGTGTTCCGGGCCCGGTAGAGACCGGAATCGAAATCCTCCGCGATCTTGTTCACGCCGGCCACAATGTAAATGTTCTTTTCCGGGCCGTAGACCATGGCGGCCAGCCGGTTGCCGCGGCCGTCGATGTTGATGATCTCGCCCTGCTCGGTGATGGCGTTGGCGCTGCTCAGATAGGTCTGGGCCGTGAGAGCCTTGTCCAAAGTGGGGATGCCGGGCTCTCTCCAGTGCCAGAAGACGGTGTTGTTCTCGGTGAGACGGTCATAGATCCCCAGCTCGTCCAGGGTCTTGCTGCCGCCCATGCCCACGGTGGTGTTCTGAATGGCCGAAGCCAGATAGTCGGCGGCCTCCTCCTTGGTGGCGAAATGGGAAACCTCGAAGCCTCTGCCCTTGAGGGCGCGGATGGTTTTTTCCAGATCCATGGGAATTCCCCCTTTAATTATTTTAAATATTTTAACATTTTTACCCTATGCCGTCAATGAAAGAATTGTATCTTCCGGGCAAATTTGCTATAATGGCAGCATTCCCAAGAACGGAGGATTTCGTTATGCAACTGTTATACGCTCTGGAGAGCATCCGCATGCCCTGGCTGGACTCCGTCATGTCGCTGCTCACCAACTGCGGCGGCGAGATGGTGTTCATGGCTCTGGCCATCATCGTGTTCTGGTGCGTCAACAAGGCCTGCGGCTGCTTTATGCTGACGGTGGGCTTTTCCGGCACGGTTCTGAACCAGTTTCTGAAGCTGGCCTTCCGGATTCCGCGCCCCTGGGTCAAGGACCCGAACTTCACCATCGTGGAGTCCGCCAGAGCCGAGGCCACGGGCTATTCCTTCCCCAGCGGCCACACCCAAAACGTGTTCGCCAGCTTCGGCGCGGGCTTTGCCTGGACCAAAAAGGCCTGGCTGAAGGTGATCTGCGCGCTGCTCATCGTGCTCACGGCCTTCTCCAGAATGTATCTGGGCGTCCACACCCCGCTGGACGTGGGCGTGAGCTTCGTCATCGGTCTCATTCTGGTGGCTGCCCTCTATCCGCTGTTCCGGGATCTGGACCGACATCCGGAGCGGATGTACTGGCTCCTGATCGGCATGGTGGTGCTGGACGTGGCGTTTCTGCTCTATGCCCAGCTCTGGCCCTTCCCGGCGGACGTGGACCCGGCGAACCTTGCAGAGGGGCAGAAAAACGCCTGGCTCCTGCTGGGGGCGCTGATCGGCTTCATCCTGGGCTACGCCGTGGATCAGAAGTATGTGCAGTTTGACACGAAAGCCGTCTGGTGGGCGCAGATCCTCAAGGTGGTGCTGGGTCTCGTCATCGTCATCGCCATCCGCGCCGGCGTCAAGATGCTCCTGGGCGGCAGCTACTGGGTCACTTGCCTGCGCTACGGGCTCATGACCTTCTTCGCCGCCGGCATCTGGCCCATGACCTTCTCCTGGTTTGCGAAGCTGGGGAAGAACTGAGGTGCAGATTCCATAGAAAAAATAAAAAATTCCGTGAAAAAAGTAAATTGACTTACGGCAATATCTATGGTAGAATGAAATGAATTGATAGAAAGCTGTAACTCTTTTCAGCACAATTCGTGCGGAAAGTTTCATCACGGAAAGGAACGCAGTATGGAAGAAAACGCAAGTGTTCTCGGCCAGCAGCTCTATGGGCTGGATCGCGACACCTTGGCGGCGCTGGGAATGGCGCTGTGTGCGCAGCTGACCGAATACGGCTCCTACCACGGCGGCGTCCGGCCGGAGAACATCTATTATGACGGGCCTGACAGCGTCACCCTGGGCGCCCCGGCCAACCGGGAGACCACCGGCGACTGGAGCCCGGCGGAGCTGGAATACATGGCTCCGGAGGTGTTCTGGAACGGCACGCGCACCGCGGCGGCAGACGTCTACTCGGTGGGTATGCTGCTCTATGCCGGCGTCACCGGAGGACAGATGCCCTTCTGCCCTGTGGACGCCACTGCGGCGGACCGGGACGAGGCCCTGCGGCAGCGCATGAACGGCGAAATGCCGGAGATGCCCAAGACCGCCGGCAAGCATCTGGCGCGCATCATCGAAAAATCGATCCAGTTCCGTGCCGACGACCGGTACGAGAATCCCTCCGCCCTGGGCGCGGCATTGGCCACCTATCGGGAGAGACTTCATTCCAACACCCCGGCGGCCCGTGAAATGTTTGAGAAACCCCGTCAGGAGCTGACGGAGGTGGAGCAGATGCTCCTGGCCATCCTGAACGAGAAATCGGCCAGGGAGGAGGCGGAGCGTCTGGCGGCAGAGCGCGCCAAGGCAGAGGAGGAGGCCCGGCTGGAAGCCGAGCGTCTGGGTGCCGAAGCGGCGGCCCAGGAGACCGCGGAGCCGGAAGCGGAGCCCGCCCCCGCGGCAGAGGTTCCGGAGCTCCTGCCGGAGGAGGCTGCGGAGCTGGAGGACATCCAGGAGGATGACTCCGAGCTGCAGAAGGCCGGCAAGAAGGCAGGTCTGGACCCGGCGCTGGTGCAGGCGATCTCCGCCTCTGTGGCCGCCCGCATGGCGGACCCGGATTCGGAGGAAGGCGCAGAGAAGGAGCCCGCGGCTGCCGAGCGCACCGAGGGACACAAGGCCGAGGAAGACCGCATTTCCCAGCAGCTGGAGGAGATGGACTGGTTTGGCCACAACAAGGACGACGACAAGAAGGGTCGCTCCGGCTGGATCGTGGCCCTGCTGTGCATCGTGGCCATCGTTCTGGGCGCGCTGATTTTCCACAGCATCGGCACCATCGGACGCCAGCGGCAGGAGATGGTCGCCCAGGAGACGCCCTTTGAGACCTCCGCAATCGTGGCCGGCGTTCAGCCCGAGGGCAGCGCTGCCCCCGACGAGAGCGCCCAGCCTGCGGCGTCTGAGGAGCCCACTCCGACCCCGACTGCCACCCCCGCGCCCCACCGCTATGAGGTGGTGCTCTCCAACGCCTCTTGGGAGACCGCCAAGAAGGAGGCCGAGGCCAAGGGCGGCTATCTGGCCGTCATCGAGTCCGGCGAGGAGCTCATGAAGATCACCGAGCTGGCGGCAGGTCAGGGCGCAAGATACGTCTGGATCGGCCTGAGCCGCACCAGCACCGGCGAGCTGAGCTGGGTCAAGAGCACCGACAACGGTTACATCAGCTGGGCAGCCGGCGAGCCCTCTGTCCACGACAGCTACACCGGCATGGCGGAGGACTACGTCCTTCTGGCAAATCAGTCGGGCACCTGGCTCTACAACGACTGCATCGGCGATCCCGCCGGCAGCTATCCCCGCTTCTACAGCGGCGTGCTGGCCTACGTCATCGAATACGATTCCTAAAGATTTACCCCGTGCCTCCGGCACGGGGTTTTTTCTGTGATTTGCGCGTTTCAAATTATAGTTTGTCGGGGAGATGGATTGCGCTTTTAAGGCTTCTCCTTGAGGAGAAGCTGGCTCGCGAAGCGAGACTGATGAGGTGGACAAGTATCGGCTGAAGTACAGGTTTTCCACCTCATCCGTCACGGCTATTTCCCGCCGTGCCACCTTCCCCCAGGGGAAGGCTTTCCCTCTCATCAACTGCCCGATAAACTCCAATTTGAAAAAGAGCTGCAGTGTCAGAATCTGCAGCTCTGGATTTATTTCATGCAATCGGCGTCTTCTGCATCTTGGCCCAGCGGCGGGGATACTTCTGTGGCGTCTGGCTCACCTTCCGGATCCGGACCACGTTTCGGGTCAGATCCGTGCCGGGGATGGCGTAGGTCAGCACCTCCGGCTCGCCGCCGAGGATCTCAATGGCATGCCGGGCCTCCTCCAGCTCCTCCGCGCATCCGGGGCCCTTCATGGCGAGGAATACGCCGCCCACCTTCACCAGCGGCAGGCACAGCTCACTGAGCAGATCCAGCCGCGCCACCGCTCTGGAGAGCGCGACGTCAAAGGTCTCCCGCAGATCAGCCGCCTCCTCCGCTCTGGCGTGGAGACAGGCAACATCGGAGAAGCCCAGCGCGCCGCAGACCTCTTCGAGAAAATCCACCCGCTTGGCCAGACTGTCCAGCAGGGTCAACCGCATCCGGGGCTCCAGAATCCGCAGCGGCAGACCGGGAAAGCCCGCCCCGGTGCCCACGTCGATGACGGTTTTACCGGCCAGCGGCTCCAGAGTCAGCAGGGCTGCGCAGTCCAGAAAGTGCAGCCGCGCCGTGTCCGCTTCCCCGTGGATGGCGGTCAGATTCATGACCTTGCTCCGCTCGTCCAGCAGGGAATAGTAGCTGCGAAAGGCCCCCAGCTGCTGCTCCGAGGCCTCCAGGCCCAGCGCCTTGAATCCTGCGAGTAGAAGTTGTTCCATAGTATCCTCCAAAGGTAAGCGACGAATGAATCGAAGTGCACAGATTGCTGCGCAGATTTTTTGCCTGATGAAGTCGAAAAATCGCAGGAATACTTTGTGTATTTCAAGATTGAGAGACAAAATCAGACGGAAAAGATGCCGGCAAGATGTGCGCTGAGATTTGTTCGGCGTTTACCAAACACAAACGGCGTGCTGCATTTGGCAGCACGCCTCATTTCGTTTTTAGCGATCCAACCGGGGTCAGGCGTAGAAGACGTGACCGCCGATGGTGGTGACGTAGGTCAGCGAATAGGCGAACCAGCTGCCGTCGCAGGCGTTGGGGTTCACGAAGTACAGTGCGCTGCCCACAGTGCTCACGCCGTCCAGAGCCATTTCCGCGGCGCGGATGGCCTCCTCACTGGGCGTGTTGTAGATCGAACCGTCGTAGACAGGAGTAAACTGACCGGCCTCGAAGATGACGTCATAGATGGTATTGGCGAACTGCGGGGCAGCCACGCGGTTGAGCACCACGTTGCCCACGCCGATCATACCGTCAAAGGGCTGGCCGTTGGCCTCAGCGTAAATAATGCGGCTGAGCCAGTAGATGTCCTGCTTGGCGTAGTAGCTCTCGCCGTCCTCGATCAGCGCTTTGGTGGAGGTATCAACCGTGACGGATGCGAGGGTCTGATCATAGCTGAGCTTCGCGCCGAAGATGGTCTCCAGAGCGGGGAAGGGAAGCACAACCTTCCCGTCCAGCGCCAGGACGTTGCCGGGCGCGTTGATGTAACGACCGTTTGCCATGAAGCTGGAAGCGCCCACCGTTGCGCTGACGGGCATTTCCGCCGCCGTGCAGGTCAGGTTTGCGCCGTCAACCTCGCCGTCGGTGAAGTCATAACCAAGCATGGTGCAGTAATCGGCCAGGGCCAGATAGGCCGTGCCGTTCACCACATAGCTGTAGCCGCCGAACACCCCGTCCACATAGACCGGAACGAAGGTGCACTGCAGGGTCTGGGCGGAGGTCTCCGTATCCATGCCCACCACAACGGTGCGGGTGACGGGCTGGAGACTCCGCAGAGCCTGCCGCATCGCGACGCGCTCGTCCTGTTCGGTCAGCTGGAGCGCCTCGTCCGCCGGTGAAGACGGAACCGTGGGCTCCGGAGTATTCACGGGGGATGTGACGTCAGCCTTTACTTCCGGAGAGGTCTCCGGCTCCAGCGCGAAAACATCGCTGGTTCCCATCAGCAGCCCCAGACCGATCAGCGTGGCGCACATCAGCACCACAGCGAGCACGACCGCGAGGTTGGATCGCGTTTTCGTCGGGCCCATGGGAATCGCCCCCTTTCGTTAAGCATTGAATAAAAGATCGGAACGTAATATACAATTCCGATGCATTTATTATATTCAATTTCCTGCACAGTTTCAACCGGCATTTTGCACAAATGGCTCGACTTCAAACTAACAAATCGAACAAAAAAACAAAAAGTTTCAAAAAATTTTACAACATATCGGTTTGTTCACAAATATTCTACACTACATATTGTGTTTGTGCAGGTTGATGAAAAACGGCGATACCCGTCGATGGGGCGGAAAAATGTTTACAATTGCTTTGAAAAAAATCCTGCAAATCAACATTATGTCAACGATTTTTGTTATTTATGGGTTCCTATTTAGAATTATGTAAATCTTTTTCCCGGCCTTTTCCGGGTGAATTGGGAGGTTTTACCCCACTTGCAGGGCCAAACGCCGTCCATTTGCCTTCGGAGCCGCCACCGGGTCGCCACCTGCGCCGGGGTTCTGAATTCCCCCAAGTCGGCATAGACTTCCGGGAGGAAGGGAGGCGTGCGGCGGTGAGACGGAGCGGGGGAATCCGGGCGCTGATTGCGCTGGCGCTGGGGCTGTATCTGCTGGCCCGGGCGGCAGTGGTCGGGCTCACGGGGCTGGTCAGCCCGGAGCGGGTTTTGGAGACCGCCGTGCGTCTGGAGCTGGGGGCCGGCGTGGAGCCCATGGAGCAGCGGGTGGCGGCCACGCCGACGCCGGAGCCGGAGCCCACAGCCGCGCCGCAGCCGGAAGCCGTCGGATCGGAAGTACCGGATCAGACGCCGGAGGGCCTGCCGATTCTGCCTGCGTCCTTCCCTGGCGGTCTGACCATGAAAAACGAGACGGACTACAATCCGGTTCTCTCCGATCTGCTGGCGGAGGGGCCGGGGCTGACCCTGCCTTCGGACGGGGTGCAGGTGCTGATCGTCCACACCCACACCAGCGAAGCCTACACCCCCACGGACAGCGACCGCTACGAGGCCAGCGACACCATGCGCACCGAGGACGCAAACTACAACATCCTCCGGGTGGGGGACGCGCTGGCCCAGACTCTGGAGGAGGCTGGCTTGACGGTACTCCATGACCGGACGGTCTGCGACTATCCCAGCTACGCCGGTTCCTATTCCCGCAGCGGCGCGGCGGTGGAGGCGGCTTTGGCGGAGCACCCGGAGATCTCCGTGGTCATCGACCTGCACCGGGACGCGCTCTGCAGCGAGTCCGTGGTCTACAAGACCGTGGCGGAACTGCCGGACGGAGCGGCTGCGGCTCAGGTGATGTTTGTGGTGGGCACCGACGGCAGCGGGCTGGAGCACCCGGAGTGGCTGCGGAATCTGCGGCTGGCGGTGTATCTCCAGGACGCGGTGGACGCCCTGCACCCGACCCTGATGCGGCCCATCAATCTGGTGAACCAGCGCTACAACCAGCATCTGAGCCCCGGGATGCTGCTGATCGAGGTGGGCAGCAGCGGCAATACCCTCCAGGAGGCCATCCGCGCGGCGCAGCTCTTCGGCAAAGCCGCAGGCCCGGCACTGGCGGCGTTGAAGGAGGGGGGATAAGAATTCAAATTGGAGATTATCGCTCGCTCCTTGTAGGGCGGGGACCTGTGCCCCGCCGCAACCAATGTGCTGCCGGATCAACGGCGGGGCAC
>CAMHPQ010000070.1 GCA_946187035.1 uncultured Clostridia bacterium
CCACGGATTTTGACAAGACCCCGGAGAAGAACCAGCTGGATCACGCCCGTCTGCTGAAGGCCTATTCCGATTATGTAAAAGAAAACCACATCGGCGCCCTCTCCTCCCGCTGCTGGCCCGACTTCTTCACCTCCTTCGGCACCCCCGTGTGCACGGTGCTCTCCATGCTCAACGACGCCGGCGTTGCCGCCGCCTGCGAGGCGGACGCCTACGGCTCCCTCTCCATGTGGGTGGGCATGCAGCTGTCCGGCGAGCCGGTGTTCTTCGGCGACCCCGTGGCCCTGGATGAGGAAGAGAGCAGCATCACCTACTGGCACTGCGGCATGGCGGCCTGCTCCCTGGCCCGCCGCGATACCGGCGCCGTGGTGGGCGTGCATCCCAACCGGAAAATCGGCCCGGCCATGGACTTCGGCTGCGAGGCCTTCTCCGACGCCACCGTGTTCCGCATCGGCAGAAAGCCGGACGGCTCCTTCCGCTTCTTCATCGCCGAGGGCTCCGTGCTGGACAAGCCCAAGCAGTTCATCGGTACCTCCATCGTGGTGAAGACCGACCGCAGCAGCCGCGAGGTGGTGGCCGACAGCATCCGCGCCGGCTTCGAGCCCCATTTTGTGGTCATCAAGGGCCGCCACGCCGAGACCCTCTCGGTTCTGGCCAGCCTCTTCGGCTTTGAGGTCTGCCGCTATTAATGCACAGGAGGAATCCCATGCAACTGCCAATCCGCAACAGCGCCCTGCGTCTGAGAAAAATACACGGTTTCTTTCCGCAGTCCGCTTGACACGTCTCCACAATGATGCTATATTTAGTTGCGTACCTTGGATACATACCACTATATATAGTTATGAGGAGTCAGCCATGATACAGATGATTATCAAGCGGGACGGACGGATCGTCCCCTATGACAGAGAGAAAATCGCCCTTGCGGTGCTCAGAGCCATGAAGGCCTCGGGCGAGGGCACGGTGGCGGACGCAGCCCGTGTGGCGGAAGCCGTAGAGAGCGCGCTGGAGAGCCGCTGCGGCGCCGAGCCCCCGCAGATCGAGGTCATTCAGGACATGGTGGAGCAGGAGCTCATGCACCACGAGTTCACCAACACGGCGAAGTCCTATATCATCTACCGCGCCACCCGCACCCGCGCCAGAGAGTCCCGCACCACCCTGATGAAGACCATCGACGAGATCGCCAGCAAGGACGCGAAGCTCTCCGACCTCAAGCGCGAGAACGGCAACATCGACGGCGACACCGCCATGGGCGCCATGCTGCAGATCGGCGCCGCCGGGGCCAAGGCCTATAACGAGGCCTATCTGCTCCGCCCGGAGCACGCCAAGGCCCAGCGGGAGGGCGACATCCACATTCACGATTTTGATTTCTACGCCCTGACCACCACCTGCACGCAGATCGACATCATCCGTCTGTTCAAGGACGGCTTTTCCACCGGCCACGGCTTCCTGCGGGAGCCCCAGTCCATCCAGAGCTACGCCGCTCTCGCCGCCATCGCTATCCAGTCCAACCAGAACGACCAGCACGGCGGCCAGTCCATCCCCAACTTCGACTACGGCATGGCCCTGGGCGTGGCCAAGACCTTCCGCAGCCAGTTCCGGAAAAAGCTGACGGACGTGGTGGCGGACCATCTGGACGATGACGAGGTCGAAGCTCAGGTGGCAAAGGCCATCGAAATGACGGAGGTCTCCTTCGGCCAGAACGCTCTGGAGCCCGCGGAGGGCTTCGACGGCGCTTTGACCAGGCACCTGTATGAGGTGCTGGGCATCGAGTCTGACGTGGCTGCCCATCTGGTGGCCCGGGCCCGCCGCAGGGCTGAAACGCAGACCGAGCGCGACACCTATCAGGCCATGGAGGGCTTTGTGCACAACCTGAACACCATGCACTCCCGCGCCGGCGCCCAGACACCCTTCTCCTCCATCAACTACGGCACCGACACCACCCCCGAGGGGCGCATGGTCATCCGCAATGTGCTGCTGGCGCTGGACGCCGGTCTGGGCCACGGAGAGACCTGCATCTTCCCGATCCACATCTTCAAGGTCAAGGAGGGCGTGAACTACAACGAGGGCGACCCGAACTACGATCTGTTCCGCCTGAGCTGCAAGGTCTCCGCCAAGCGTCTGTTCCCGAACTACGTGTTCCTGGACAGCCCCTATAATCTGAAATACTACGTGCCCGGACGCCCGGAGACCGAGGTGGCCACAATGGGCTGCCGCACCCGTGTCCTCGGCAATGTCTATGATCCCACCCAGGAGATCTCCTATTCCCGCGGCAACCTGTCCTTCACCTCCATCAACCTGCCCCGTCTGGCCTTGGAGTCCAAGGGCGACGAGGCGCTGTTCCTGAAAAAGCTGGACGATATGCTGGAGCTGGTGGCTCAGCAGCTGCTGGACCGCTTTGAGATCCAGGCGAAGAAGCGGGTCTACAACTATCCCTTCCTCATGGGCCAGGGCGTGTGGCTGGACTCCGACAAGCTGGGCCCCTATGACGAAGTCCGCGAGGTGCTCAAGCATGGCACCCTCTCCATCGGCTTCATCGGCCTGGCCGAGACGCTGACCGCCCTCTACGGCAAGAACCACGCGGAGGACCCCGCCATGCAGGAGAAGGGCCTGGAGATCATCGGACGGATGCGGAAATTCTGCGACGACAAGTCCCAGGAGATGAAGATGAACTTCACCCTGCTGGCCACGCCGGCGGAGGGCCTGTCCGGCAGATTCACCAGACTGGATCGCCAGCGCTACGGCAGAATTCCCGGCGTCACGGACCGCGAATACTACACCAACTCCTTCCACGTCCCGGTCTGGTATCCCATCGGGGCCTATGAGAAGATCCACATCGAGGCGCCCTACCACGCCCTGTGCAACGCCGGCCACATCTCCTATGTGGAGCTGGACGGCGACACCGCCAAGAACGTGGAGGCCTTTGAGCAGATCGTCCGCTGCATGCACGACGAGGGCATCGGCTACGGCTCCATCAACCACCCCGTGGACCGCGACCCCATCTGCGGCTATGTGGGCGTCATCGGCGACACCTGCCCCCGCTGCGGACGCAGGGAGGGCGAGGCCATCTCCGAGGAGCGGATGCAGGAGCTCATCAAGAAATTCCCGCAGATCAAAGCATTTGTCGGCATTGAATAAACCAAACACGAAGATATAGAGGAGGAACCTGTCATGACTGTAGAATCCAAGCAGAACAAACTGGGCGCCGGCGTCGGCTTCGAGCGCATCCGCCGCATCACCGGTTATCTGGTGGGCACCATGGACAAGTGGAACGACGCGAAGAAGGCCGAGGAGCGCGACCGCGTCAAGCACAGCATCGCGAAGTAACCCATGATCATTCAAATGGCCGGGATTGCCGAGGACTCCATCGTCGACGGTCCCGGCATCCGTACTGCGTATTTTGCCCAGGGCTGCCCCCATCACTGTGAGGGCTGCCAGAATCCCGAGACCTGGGAATTCGGAACGGGCACCCCGATGGACATCGAGACGCTGGCCCGGGTAGCCATCGAAAATCCCCTCTGCCGCGCCGTGACCTTTTCCGGCGGCGAGCCCTTCGCCCAGGCCGAGGGCTTCTGCGCCCTGGCCGAGCGGCTGAAGGCAGAGGGCTACGAGATCGCCAGCTACACGGGCTACACCTTCGAGCATCTGCGCGACGCCGGAACCGAAGCCCAGCGGAGACTTCTGTCCCTGCTGGACGTGCTGGTGGACGGGCCGTTTCTGCTCCATGAGCGGAGCCTGGAGCTCATGTTCCGGGGCAGCGCCAACCAGCGTCTGATCGACGTGCCGAAAAGTCTCGCAGCCGGGGAGGTCGTCCCCGCGCCGCCCCGCTGGCAGGGAGAATATTAAACAGAACCATGGCCTGTGCAAAAACGCATATGCCATGGTTTTTTGTCTGCAGAGCGTACCGAAGGCCTGGCAGAGTGGTTGTGGAATGGGCGACCACTGTGTTATAATGATTCCAAATTCTGTTTCCGCCAAGGAGTGATTCCATGAAACCCTTTGAAATGAAGGACTACAAGGTCTTTGACATGTTCAACAACCAGTGGGCGCTGGCCACTGCCGGAGACCCGAAGCGCTACAACACCTGCACCATCGCCTGGGGCAGCCTGGGCACCATCTGGGGCGGCCCCTGCCAGGGCAGAGCCATCGTCACAATCTATATCAACCCGGACCGCTACACCTGGGAGGTCCTCCAGGACACCGACACCTTCACCGTGGCGTTCTTCCCGACGGAATATCGGAAGGCGCTGGGCTATCTCGGCTCTCATTCCGGCAGAGAGGGCGACAAGGTGGCCGCCGTCGGCCTGACACCCAGGGAACTGTCCGGGGGCGTCACCTTTGAAGAGGCGAACCTCACCTTCGTCTGCAAAAAGCTTTATCAGGGAGCATTTCAGCGGGAGGGGCTGGCAGACGAGATCAACCACGGCATCTACGAGGGCTGGCACCCCCACTGGATGTTTGTTGGGGAGATCCTCGATGTGGAGGACCGGCGGCAGGCATGATCCCGCGGCCGGGATGCCGGCCTTCCCGGTTGATGGAGAGGAGAATACCAGCATGGCAAAGCTATACGAAATCTACGGAACCGACGCCCACAGCATGACCGTTTCGCTGATGCAGGCGGCCCGGGTCTCCAAAATGATCCCGCCCGGCGCGTCCATTGCGCTCAAGCCGAATCTCGTGCTCTCCGGCGCACCGGACACCGGCGCGACCACGCACCCCGGCGTGCTCTCCGGATGCATCGCGTATCTGCAGAGCGAGGGCTTCGCGGACATCTGCGTGATGGAGAGCTCCTGGGTGGGGGACAGCACGGACCGCGCTATGAAGGTCTGCGGCTACGACAAGGTCTGCGAGAACTACGGCGTCCCCTTTTATGATCTCAAAAAGGATCAGACCCGCAGGGTACAGACTGCCCTGCGCCCCATGGAGATTACCTGCAGGTCGCTGGACGCGGACTTTCTCATTGATCTTCCGGTGCTGAAGGGGCACTGCCAGACGGCGATGACCTGCGCGCTGAAGAATTTGAAGGGCTGCCTCCCGGATCGGGAGAAGCGGCGGTTCCATTCCGATGGGCTGATGGAGCCCATTGCGGCCCTCGGCGCGGTGCTGAAGCCCGCGCTGGTGATCGTGGACAGCATCTGCGGCGACCTGAACTTTGAAGAGGGCGGCAACCCGGTTCATACCAACCGCATGCTGCTGGGAACCGATCCGGTGCAGATGGATGCATACGGCTGCAGACTCATGGGTCTTCGGCTGGAGGACGTGCCCTACATTCAGCTTGCCGAACGGTGGGGCGCCGGCAGCACAGAGATCGGCGCGGAGGATGTTGTTACCCTGAATGAGCCGACGGAGGGTGCGGAATACCCGGCGGCGTCGGGGCTGGTGAAGCGGCTGACCCGCGGTGTGCAGGCAGAGAGCGCGTGCTCCGCCTGTTATGCCGCATTGGTGCGCGCGCTGTATCTGGCCCAGCAGGAGGGGCTACGGGTTCCGGACAAGATCGTGATCGGCCAGAAGTGGAGAGGCAAGCAGCTTTCCGCCCTGGGCGTCGGAAACTGCTGTTCCGGCGCATCGGACTGCGTCAAGGGCTGCCCGCCGACCCCGGACGCAATTCTAAACTGCTTCCGGGACCGCGCCTGAAAAAACAACCAAAACAAGCAAACAGCCGCCGCAACCATCACCGGTTGCGGCGGCTTTGCTATGCGTATTCAGGGACACTCAGGGCTGCTGGTCTGCTGGAGCTTCCGTCTCCAGAGGTTCCTCCGTGGCGGCGGGCTCCGGAAGGGGAGATTCCTCCGGCGCAGGGGATTCCTCGGGCTCGGGAGCGGTCTCCGGAGTCTCGGTGGGCGCGGGCTCCGGCTCGGGTGCGGGCAGATCCGCCGCCCGGAGCAGAATCGTCACGGCCTCGGCGCGGGTGGCGCTGCGCATGGGGCCCACGGTGCTGTTCTCATATCCGTTGACGATCCCCAGCTTCACCATGGCGGCCATGCTCTCCGCAGCCCAGGCGGGAATGCTCCCGGCGTCGGTGAAGGGCTGCAGTACCGAGAGATCCGTGGGCAGCTTGTGGCCGATGCTGCCCAGATAGCGGGCGATCATGGCGCTGAGCTCCGCCCGGGTGATCACGTTGTTGGGGCGGAAGGTGTTGTCCTCATAGCCGGCCACGATGCCGTTCTGCACCGCCCAGCACAGGGGCGCGTAGTAGTACTGACCGATGGCCACGTCCGTGAAGGGGACTGCCGCGCTTGAGGCCTCGGGACTTGCCAGCCGGTACAGCATCGTCACCAGCATGGCGCGGGTCACGGCGGTGTTGGGGCTCATGATGTCCGGGGCGGTGCCGTTGAGGATGCCCATGCCCACGGCGCGGTCCAGGGCCTCATAATACCAGTCTGTCACCCTGACGTCTTTCATCACCGTGCCGCTACCGGCGTAGGTGATGTAGCTGACGGGGCTGTTGTCCATACCGCTGCGCACGGCGCAGGCCCGCACGGTGGTGCCCTTGGGAACCGGGAACGGGGCGGTGTAGCGGGCGCTGCTCGCCGTGGGGTCGGAGCCGTCCAGGGTGTAGTGGATCTCCGCGTCCTGAGTGCTGCAGGTCATGGACACCAGATCGCCGTTCATGGAGAGCGCCGGGGCCTCGGGGGCCAGCGCAATCTGGGTGCCGGCATCGTCGATCCGGTAGCTGCCGTGGTAGATGTTCTTGGAGACGGGCACGATGGAATAGCCCTGGGCGAACAGGGCTTCAATGATTTCGGGCAGGGCCTCAGTGGTGTGGGCACCGTCGTTGTGGCAGAGGATGATGCTGCCGGGTTTTACTTTGGACAGCACGCGGCTTTTGATCTCAGCGGCGCTGATGCCGGACCAGTCCAGACTGTCCACGTCCCACTGAATGGGGGTGACGCCCAGATCACGGACGGCCTGGATGACGGTGTCGTTGTATTCCCCGTAGGGGCAGCGGAAGAGGGTGGGGCGCACGCCGGTGATGGCCTCGATCTTGTCAGAGCAGCCGTTGACCTCCGCCTGAACCCCCGCGTAGGAGAACTGATTGAGGTGCGGGTGGGTGGAGGAATGGTTGTTGATCTCCATGCCGTTGTCGGCCAGGGTTTTGACCCAGCTGGGGTAGGCGTCCACCCAGGTGGAGACCAGGAAGAACGTGGCCTTCACGTTGTAGCGGTTGAGTACGTTCAGCAGGGCCTGGGTATGATCGTCGCCCCAGGCGGCGTCAAAGGTGAGGGACACGACCTTGTCGTTTCTCTGGACGCAGTAGATCGGCAGCTCCCTTGCGGCGGCCGCGCCGAAGGGCAGCAGACTCGTGACCATGAGCACGGCCAGCAGCAGTGCAACAACTTTCGATTTCATAGCTTTTTCTCCTGTCTGTTGGAATGGATTCTACCATTATCGACCAAAAATCTCCAAAAATCAACCCCGGAGGTTCCAAAAACTGCAGAACGGCCAGCAGGACGGCGATGGGTTTCATGGGGCATTCCCTCCGTGGTTTGGGCATGGCTGCTGCTCACAGTCCGTAGACCTGAGAGAATTTCTGCTCCAGATAATCCAGATAATAGTCCGGGTTCAGGCTTTCCCCGGTGATGGCGCGGATCCATTCGTCCGGCGTGGTAATGGAGGCGATGGAGAAGACCTTCTCCTTCAGCCAGCCGCCGATTTTCGCCAGATCCCCGGCTCTCAGGGCTTCGTCCACGTCGAAATCCTGGCCCATCCGGTGGAGGATCTGGGCGCCGTAGGCGTTGCCCAGAGCGTAGCTGGGGAAGTAGCCGAAGCCGTAGCCGGACCAGTGCACGTCCTGGAGACAGCCCCGGGCGTCGTTGGGCACGTCGATGCCGAGATATTCCTTATATTTTGCGTTCCAGAGCCCGGGAATCTCGTCCACGGAGATGGTACCGTTGATGAAGGCCTTCTCCAGCTCATACCGCACCAGAATGTGCAGGCAGTAGGTCAGCTCGTCCGCCTCGATGCGGATCAGACTGGGCCGGGCCACGTTCACCGCCTCATAGAGCTCCCGCTCCGTCACGTCGGAGAAGGTGTCGCCGGTGAGAGAGCGCAGCTTGGGGAAGATGTAATGCACAAAGCCCTCGCTGCGGCCGACGATGTTCTCAAAAAACCGGGAGATGGTCTCGTGCATGGCGTTGGTCATGTTGTCGGAGCAGTGGTTTTCGTAGATCTCCTCCGGCTCGTTCTGCATGAACAGGGCGTGGCCGCCCTCGTGGAGGGTGGAGAAGATGTTGGAGATGAAATTCTCCTCATAATAGTGGGTGGTGACGCGCACGTCCTTGGGTCCAAAGTTGGTGGTGAAGGGGTGCTCCGTGGTCATCAGCACCAGGGCCGTGGAGCGAAGCCCCTCCAGCTCCAGCAGCCAGCGGGAGAATTCCTCCTGCTTCGGGATGGGCACCTTGCGGGTCATGAAGTCCTCCCGGATGGGCTTTCCGTCCTTGGCGATGCGCTGCACCAGCGGCACGATCCGCTGCTTCAGCGCTTCAAAAAACGCATCCAGCTGCTCCTCACTGCCGCCCTTCTCGTTGTCGTCCAGGCAGGTGTTGTAGTAGCCCGCGGGGTGCTCGTCCCGCAGATCGATCTGCATCCGCTGATAGTGGATCAGCGAGGCCAGGGAGTCCCGGAATTTGGTGAAGTCCGAGGCTTTCTTGGCCTCCAGCCAGTCGCTGTAGGAGTGGCTGGCCGCCATGTCCATCTCGAAGCTCAGCTCCGGGGTGATGTTCTTCTCCTTTGCCCACCGCTCGTAGAGATGCTCCACCGCTTTCTTCTGCACGGGGGTGAGCCCCGCATTGTCTTCGTGGAGGGCGGTGAGCAGATCGGTGTATTCCCTGGCGTGGGTCAATTGATAGACCTGCTTTCCCAGAATGGCCATGTCCTCTCCGGCCTTGGCCATGCCCTCCGGTGGGGCGCAGCAGGACATGTCGAAGCTCACCTTCCCGAGGACGCGGTAATAGGCCTCGATCTCATCCAAATGGGTAAACAGCGCCTGCAGGCGTTCCTGATTGGTCATCGTGCATTCTCCTTTCCATCGACTATGTTTGTTCTGGAATTATTGTAAGATAGATTCGGAAGAAAGTAAAGCGCAAATCCGCCAGAAGCGAGAGGGGCAGGGAAGTAATCTGAATTGCAATTATTAACATTTCTTTCATGAATTGTACGGCAAAGTGTGGTATAACGTAATCATGACAAACATTTAACAAGAAAGGATGTACAACTATGGCAAATCGCATCGTACTGAACACCATTTCCTATCACGGCTCCGGCGCCGTGGCCGAGATCGGCAACGAGCTGGAGGCCCGGGGCTACAAGCGCGCCTTCATCGCCTCCGGCCGCCACGTGGTCAAGTCCGGCGAGATCAAGAAGATCACCGATGTGTTGGACGCGAAAGGCATCGCCTACACCTTCTTCACCGACATGAAGCCCAACCCCACCATCGAGAACGTCCAGGCGGGCGTCGAGGCGTTCAAGGCCTTCGACGGCGACTGCATCATCGCCGTGGGCGGCGGCTCCGTCATGGATACCGCCAAGGCTGTGGGCATCATCATCAAGAACCCCGAGTTCGCGGACGTCCGCTCTCTGGAGGGCGTGGCCCCCACCAAGAAGCACGCGGTGTTCACCATCGCCGTGCCCACCACCGCCGGCAC
>CAMHPQ010000071.1 GCA_946187035.1 uncultured Clostridia bacterium
TGTCGAGACGGTTGTTCAACTTTCCAAGGGAGAGAGATCGAGTACGCCGCTGCGGGTGGAGCTGGACGGGTCGGACGTGGACTTCGCATCTTTACGTGAGGACGCGACCTATCCGCAGATCAAGAATTACGTCCTGGAGCACTTCGGTCTCAAGGTGACGAGCCTGCAGATTGCGCAAACAAAACGTAAATACGGCCTGCAGGTGGGTACGAATCATAATGTATCCAAAAAGGTAAAGCCGGTCGTTCCTCAATGCCCGCTGGAGAAGGAGACCGCCATCCGGGAAGCTCTCTTGCATTTTCAAATGATTTGATTTTGCCATTTCATCATTTATATTGGACCTAACAGACCGCCGATGAGGGTGTTTTACGCACCTTCACCGGCGGTAATTGTCAATGTCAAGCGTATGGACATGATTTGTAATTATCATTCAAGAAAAAAGCGGCATATTATGAAAGAATCTTATGACACCGTCAAGTTGTTGGCCGATTCCGGTCCCGAATTCGCCGGAGTTCTGCCTGCGGAAGCAAATAAGGACAGCTTTTGCAGAATGAGGGACATAATGCACGTGAAGGATTGTAATGGAATTAATCCTATGCTATATTGCAATTACAGTTGCATCACATGCTGATTTCGTCAGAATAAACAAGGAGGTGGCAGGATGCGCTCTTATGTTTTGTCAATTCTGGAGCCTGACAAAGTGAATCTCTCTGCCTGGATCGCGCCCGTATTCCCGGATCCGGAACAGGTGGAAGCAGAACTGCGGCGTGTCGTTCTGCCCTACGTCCGGTGGGAACCGGCAGAGGAAGCGCAAGCCGGAGATCTGGCGGTCTGCCGGACGGAATCCGAACTTCCCCGTTTCCAAAAGAACCGGCTCAAGCTGCTGATCGGCAGCGGGATGTTTCATTCTGAGCTGGAGCAGGCCGTGATCGGCATGACGCCGGGGAACTGCAGAGCCGTCGCGCTCCCGGAGGGCGAGGTTCTCATCACCCTTTTGGAGCTTTCCCGGCAGAAGACCCCGGAGCCGGATGATGAGATGATCCACAGGCTCGGTCTCGACGGCATCGATACGGTGGAGGCCTATCGAGCCTATCTGTTCGGAAAGCTGCGGCGGGATAAGGCGGCAGAACTGCTGCCGGAGCCGTTGAGCAGGCTGATCCGGGAAGTGATCGGAGGCTCAGAATTTGTCCTCTGCAGGGAGGACTGGGAAAGCGTTGTCCGTATGCGCATCGAACGATCCCGGATCTTGTTCCGGCAAGAGGGCATCGACATGGAGCGGGCCAAGCCCGAGGACTTTCGGGGCCGGATCCCTGTGCAAAGCTACTATGAGCTTTTGGCCTTGGAACAGTCAGAGGCCTGGCAAAATCTTTGCCTCTATCTGCTGGGGCGGAACTGGGCCGGAATCGACGGGTATGTACCGGAGAAGACACAGTACGAAGAGAACATAAAGAACTACTGTAAAACGTGGCACGCTTCCGAGGAGAACGCCAGGGAAGCGAACACCTGGGAGGCCTTTGTTTTTTCGGAATACGTCTCCCATGCGGTGAATCGTTTAAAAAATACTGTTATGGAACAGCTTTTGCGGGAGGATGGATAAAATGGCAATTCAGAATGCGAACCAATCCAATTTCAAGGAGCTCATCTCTGAGGGCTTTGTCCTGGTGGATTTCTGGGGAACAACCTGCGGTCCCTGCAAGGCCTTCTCCCGAATCCTGGAGGATACGGCCGCGGAGCTTCCCATGATGGATATCGTAAAGGTCAACGTAGACGACAACCCCGAGCTGGCCGAAGAAAACGACGTTATGGCGGTGCCGACCGTCCAGTTCTACAAGGACGGCGCGCTGGTTTACGAGCACATCGGTGTCATGCAGCCGAATGAGATCAAGCAAGTGATCTCGGAATACATGTATTCATACATCCAAAACAATTGAACTGATAAGGAGGAAACAATCATGCGTACCCTGAAAAAAGTCCTTTGCCTGAGCCTGGCCCTTCTGCTGCTGGCCGTCCTCTTCACCGCCTGCGGCGAGAAGGCCCCCGATCCCGTCAACACCAATACCTGCAGCTATGAAGAGATGGTGGCCTACCTGACCGCCAAGGGCTTTATTGCCAAGGATGCCAAGCCCGTGGATATCAACACCACCGAGGGCTACGTCACCGACAACACCGGCGGCGAGATTCCCTACGCAGCCATGGCCGACAAGGCCGAGGACTTCGGCGGTCTGTGGCTCTTCCACTGGGAGAAGGACAGCGAGGCCTACAATAACGTCTTCGTCAACGCCCCTGCCAACGGCAATATGCTGGTCTACATGGGCGGCGCCTGCATCCTGCAGGCTGAGGCCATCAACGGCCTCTATGCCGTGGCCTTTGCCGAGGACTACGCGCAGAAGGATGCCGTTCTGGCCGATTTCAAGGCACTGCCCAACAAATAATCCAAATCGAATCCAAATCGCCCCCCACTTTAACCAATAGCGGATAAAGCGGAGGGCGTCTTCATAGGAGAGACGCAAATGGATCAAGACAAAGTATTCCGAAAAAAATACGGCAGCTTTCGAAGGTTCTTCCGAATGCTCTGGAAGGCACCTCTGCCGATTCTCTGGATTCTGGTCTATATCGGCGTCAGCTTTGCCCTGACGCACGTGGGCGTCAGCGCCACAGAGTACAGCGCCCGGCTCTTCGCCGGGGACGTGGATGCGGTCAGCGTGGTGATCCCCTTCCTGCTGGTGACTCTGCTGAGCCTGCTGATCGGTTCCGCCTCCGGCCTGGTGAACGGAATTTGCAGGGCCTTCATCAACCGGAATCTGCGCCGGATGGTCTGGCGCAAGGCGGTGCGGCTGCCCCTGTTCTTCTATGAATCCAACGAGCCCAAGCAGCTGATCTCCCGTGTCACCACAGATACCACCGTCATCAGCCAGCTGACCATGCAGGTCTTCGTGCCCCTGATTACCATGGGCTATTCCACCTTCGTTCTGCTGCGGAAGGTCAGCAGCTATGACAGCGCCCTCATGTGGTCTCTCTTTGCGGTGATCCCGCTGAACGTGCTGATCAGCTTCATCCTGGGCCGGCTGCATTTCGGCGTCAGCGACCGGGTCAACCGGGCCACCGCTGAACTCACCGCCGGCATCGCCGAGCGGGCCAATCAGACGCTGCTGATCAAAACCATGGGTACCGAGGAAAAGGAATGCAAGCAGGGCGAGGTCCTGATGGAACAGAGCTTTGCCGCAGGAAAATCCAGCGTGCTGCTGAACCAGCTGTCAGGCCCTGTTCATGCCATTGCCGGGGCTCTGCAGGTGGTGGTCATCATACTGGTGGGCCGGGGCTTCTATTCCGCCGGCCGCATTTCGCTGGCGGAGTGGATCGCCTATTACGGCTTTGCCACCCAGCTGGCCAACACCATCACCGGCTATCTCAACGATTGGACCAGCTTCAAATCCGCCCAGGGCGCTACAGACCGGGTAGCCCAGGTGGTGGACACCCCCGACGAGAACACCAGGGAAGGGGTACCGGTTACGACCCTTTCCGGCGGCATCCGTCTGGAGGACGTCTGCTTCTCCTATGGGGAGGCGCCGCTGTTTGAGCATCTGGATCTGGAGATCCCCGCCGGAAAGATCACCGCCCTGGTGGGTCCCTCCGGTTCCGGAAAATCCACCGTTCTGAATCTGATCGACCGGCTTTATCCCCTCCGGGAGGGCCGGATCACGGTGGGAGCCGATGACACGGCCCGCTTCACCCTGGCCAGCTATCGGCGAGCCCTGGGCTACGTGACCCAGGAGTGCGTGATGTACGCCGGGACCCTGCGGGAGAATCTGACCCAGGGGATCGAGCGGAGCGTCACCGACGAAGATCTGGACCGGGCCTGTGAAGGCGCCGGGATCCTGGACTTCGTCCGCATGCAGCCCGAGGGCTACGATCTGGCGGTGGGCGAGGGCGGCGCCAGCCTCTCCGGCGGCCAGCGCCAGCGCTTCACCGTAGCCAGGGCTCTGCTCCGGCAGCCGGACTATCTGCTGCTGGACGAGGCCACCGCCGCCATGGACATCGAGGGCAAGGATCTGGTCTGGACCAGCATCCGGCAGCGGATGGCGGGAAAAACCGTGGTCTTCGTGGCCCACGACGCCCAGACGGTCCGCAACGCAGACTACATCATCGTCCTGCGGGACGGAAAGGCAGAGGCCGCCGGCGACCGGGATACCATGCTGGCAAGCAATCCCTACTGCTTGGAAATGATGGAGCAGACCGGGAAGGAGGCGGGCTGATATGAAGAAAAAACGCTACGGCTTCTCTCTGAAGGAGCTGGTGAAGTTCTACACCCGCTTTCCCATCCCCTGGTGGATGTACGCCATCTCTCTTGCAGCGGGACTGGCTTACGCGGAGCTGGCCCTGCTGGCGGCCAAAGCCCTGGTGTCCTTCAACAAGGGCGAGCTCTACAACTCCGTGATCCTGGGCTACGTTCTGCTGACCGTGGGCAACAGCGTCATTGCGGCGATCCAGAATATTTTCAGTGAAACCGCCTCCCTGCGGATCACATATCAGGCCCGAAAAATGCTCTGGGACAAGATCCTTCGCCTGCCGCAGGCCGAGGTGGACAGGCGGCAGCCCTCCGCCCTGATCTCCGGTGTGGTCAACGACGTGCAGACCGCCAGCGAGGTGCTGGCCATGGCCTTCCGCCTGGTCTCCTCTCTCTATGCCTTTGTCCGGGCAGTGATTGTGCTGTTTCAGTACAGCGCGCCTCTGGCCAGCTGGATGCTGGTGCTGATCCCCCTGGGCATTCTGGTGTTTACCGTTGTGGGCAGGACCCAGCACGCGGTGGCCAGGCGGCAGTATGACAGCTTGCGGCAGATGACGGAATTCTTCTCCGAACATATTTCCGCCGCCAAGAACGTGAAAACCCAGGCCCTGGAGGACCGGGAGGAGCGGGAGGGCCTGGCCCAGATCAACAAACGCTTCAAGGCGGACGTCTTCGAGGCCTTTATGAGCGTGGTGCAAACCACCGCCTTCTCCCTCTACAGCAGCTTCAGCACCGTGCTCATTGCGATTTTCGGCTCCCGCATGATCCGGCAGCAGCAGATGGCCGACAGCGGCATCAACGAATTCAGCACCTATATGGACAAGGTCCACCAGTACACCGCCGAGATCCTGACCCACTATCAGATTCTCCGGAACACCCAGGGCGCCCTGCAATATGTGGGAGAGCTGCTGGAGCAGCCCCTGGAGGAACTGGACACAGGCCTTCCCCTGCCCGAGGATTCGGGCAGCGGGGATCTGGTTTTGGACAACGTCAGTTTCAGCTATGAGCCGGGCGCGCCGGTGCTGAAGAATCTCAGCCTCACCATTCCCGAGGGCAAGGTTACCGCCGTCATCGGCAACAACGGCTGCGGCAAATCCACCCTGATGAAGCTTCTGCAGGGCATCTATACCCCCGACAGCGGTTCCATCCGCTTGGGCGGCATGGAGCTGCAAAGCCTGAAGCCCCACCTGCTGCGGCGGCAATTCGGGTATATTTTGCAGAACAACCCGTTGTTTTCCGGCACAATTCGTGATAATATCTGTTACGGAGCCCCGGAGGCCGCCGAAGAAGAGATCGCCGCCGCCGCGGAGCTGGCAGACGCTTTGGGCTTCATCCGGGAGCTTCCGGAGGGCTTCGACACCCAGGTGGGAGAGTCCGGCAAGCTGCTCTCCGGCGGCCAGCGTCAGCGCGTTGCCATCGCCCGAACTCTGCTGACCCAGCCACGCTATCTGCTGATGGACGAGGCCGGCGCCAGTCTGGACCACAAGAGCGACGCCGCCATCTTCCGGGCTGTGCGGGAGGCCCTGCAGGGCCGCACCATCATCCTGATTGCCCATGACATGCGCTCCGTGGTCCAGGCGGACCACATCATCGTTCTGAATCGGGGCAGCCTGGAGGCAGCCGGAACCCACGAGGAGCTGCTCCGGCGCAGCCCTACCTATCGGGCTTATCTGGAAAAGCAGGGCCTGACTGGGAAGGAGGCGCTCCAATGAAAAAGCTGACCGTCGGATTTCTGATCTTTCTGGTGCTGGCCCTGGCGGGCACGGTGACCTATCTGCTGGTGGGACCGGACTTCACAGCTCCAGCCGCCATCGTCGCCCCGGACGAGGACCCGGACGCCCCGGTCTGGGATCTGACCATAGAGGATCTCATGGCCTACCTGGAGGAAAAGGGCTTCTGGGACCCGGAGGACGCGCTGCCCATCAGCGAGGGCGTAGCGGACAAGGCCTTCGTCAGCCAACACGTAGAGATCTATTGGTGGAACCTGAAGGATCCCAACGAGGATTCCCCTGAGTACCGGGCCTATATGGACATGCTGGAGACCGGGCAGATCGACCTCTACGGCAAGGGCCTCTGGTTTATGCCCACCACGAAAAACGGACCCTTCGGCCTGTCCTCCACCTACTATGAGGGGGACGTCAAGGCCCTGGAGGAGGCCTTCAAGGCCTTCGGACACTGAGCGGCAAGGAGGAAGACCCCATGGAAAAATTGCGTCTGCTGATGGTGGACAGCGACCCCATCATCCGTTTTAATCTGCTGGAACTTCTGAATATGCACAACTGCTTCCGCCTGGAGGCGGAGCTGGAGACCACCGAGGAAGCGTTGGACCACATTCTGACCCATGAGGTGGACGTGGTATTCATCAACTGTCAGCCCGCGGACCCAAGCCGCACCAGCCAGGGAACCTGTCTGCCGCTGATGCTGGAGAGCAAGTATCCGGATATTCAGGTGATCGCCTACAGCGGCTCCCCGGAGGACGCCTATTCCGCGGTGCGGAACGGCTGTTCCGGTTTCTTTACCCTGCCTGCCGAACCCGTAGACCTGCACCGCATCGTGAACCGGCTCTGCTACATCTATCAGCTCCAGCGTCTGCGGGATGAGACCGCCTACAGCAGCCTGATGATCAAGACCCGCTCCGGCTACGATATGCTCCAGGTCCGTCAAATTCTCTTTCTGGAACGGATCGGCCGCAGCTGCCGCATCCACATGGAGGACGGGCGGCAGGTGGAGCTGGTGGGCTACAGCATGGCGGAATTGGAGCGGATGCTGAAAAAGCGGGGCTTCTTCCGTTGCCACCAGTCCTTTCTAGTGAACCTGGCCAAGGTTGCCATGATCCAGTCGGACAACGACAGCAAGCACTATGCGGTCCGTTTCGTGGGCCTGGACGGAGAGATCGCCGTCAGCCGGGAAAAGTATATGGAGATGCTGACCCTCCTGCGGGAGAAATACGGACGACTGGAGCGGTGAAGCGAGAAGGACGGACGCGATAGAAAAAACCGTCCAGGCAACCGCTGTAAAAGAAAAAGAAAAGAACCGAATCAAGCGAACCATTGCAAGCCACCGGCACAACCGGTGGCTTGCAATGGTTCTGAAAGGTCTTCACTTTCATCACATGTTGGATCAAGCACAGAGCCGTGACAAACGGGACGGGCTGCGGACAGAATGATCCGCAAATCGGACCGAATCGACAAAAACCCTTGCAGCGCCGGGATAATACGATACAATGAAAGCAAAGCGAAATTGATATGGGGGGACAAGCATGAAAGCATCCGATCCGCGCAGAAGCGCTTACGTCCGGATCCTCAAGGAGGAGCTGCGGCCCGCCATGGGCTGCACCGAGCCTATCGCCATCGCATACGCCGCCGCCAAGGCCCGGGCGGTGCTGGGAGCCAGGCCGGACCGCCTGCTGCGGCTGAACAAGGCCTACGACGAGAACGGGGAGATCCTGTTCTATGAGATCACCTGCGGGACACTGCGCCTGCAGATCATGGGCAGCCTGGGCCTGGACGCGGACACGGCGTATCCCACCGGAGCGGACTGGCTGATCCTGCCCTTCCAGGGGCGCAGCGATCTGACGGAGTACGCCATGCCCCTGGTGGAGCGCCTGGCGCCCCGGGGCATTCTGCTGGACCACTACGACGACGCGTTCCCGCCCATGTCCGCCACCGTCGACACGGCGGGCTTTGTGACAGCGGCGGAGAAGCGGCTGGGCATCCCCTGCCGCGCGCTGAAAAAATACGAGACCCTAACACTATAAGCATGATGACACAGTAAGGAGGCGCTCTCTATGATCTACGATTCCGCCATCATCGGAACCGGCCCTGCCGGCGTGTCCGCCGCACTGACCTTGAAGGCCAATGACAAAAAATTCATCTGGATCGGCAGCAAAGCGTTCAGCGACAAGGTGGGCAGAGCGGAACGCATTGCCAACTACCCCGGCCTGCCCATGGTCACCGGTGCGGAGATGAACGACACGTTCCGCCGCCAGTGCGAAGAGCTGAACATTTCCATTGAAGACCGCATGGTCACGGCCATCATGAAGTTCGGCGACCACTACGCCCTCACCGCCGGCAGCGACTTTTACGAGGCCCGCACGGTGATTTTCGCCACCGGCGTGGCCAACGTGGGCCTGCTGCCGGGAGAGGCGGAGCTGGTGGGGAAGGGCGTCAGCTACTGCGCCACCTGCGACGGCTTCCTGTACCGGAACAAGACCGTGGCCGTGATCTGCACCGCCAAACGGTTTGAGCACGAGGTGGCGTTCCTGGCGGGTCTGGCGGCCAAGGTCTATTACTTCCCGCTCTACAAAGACCACAGTGCGTTCGGTGAGAACGTGGAGATCCTGGCGGACCGCCCCGTGAAGATGAACGCGGAGAACGGCCGCCTGGCCTCCCTGACGCTGAAGAGCGGCGGGACCGCGGCGGTGGACGGCGTGTTCTGCCTGCGGGAGAGCGTGTCCCTGGCCACGCTGCTGCCGGGCCTTGCCACGGAGCAGGGCCACATTGCGGTGGACCGCAGCGCGGCCACCAATCTGCCCGGCGTTTTTGCCGCCGGGGACTGCACCGGCCGGCCCTATCAGTACGTGAAGGCCGCCGGGGAGGGCAACGTGGCGGCCCACAGCGCCATCGAATACCTGGCAAAGACGTAAAGAAACAGCGACATAGGAGGGGACCGCCATGGACAGACACGACGCCTGTTATCAGCAGTATATCCAGATCCTGAAGGAGGAGCTGCGGCCCGCCATGGGCTGCACCGAGCCCATCGCCATCGCCTACGCCGCCGCCAAGGCCCGGGCCACTCTCGGCGCCGTGCCGGAGCGGCTGGTGGTGGAGGTCAGCGGCAACATCATCAAGAACGTCAAGAGCGTGGTAGTGCCCCACACCGGCGGCCTGCGGGGGATCCCCGCGGCAGCGGCGGCGGGCGCCGTGGCCGGCGACGCCGACGCGGAGCTGGAGGTCCTCTCCCGGGTGACGGAGGAGCAGATCGCCGCCATGGGCGTCTTTCTGAAGGAGACCCCCATCGAGGTGCGCCACGCCGACACGGGCCACATCTTTGACATCATGATCACCGCCCTCCGGGGCGGAGACTCCGCTTTCGTCCGCATCGTGGACTACCACACCAACGTGGTCTGCGTCAGGCGCAACGACGCCGTGCTGCTGGAGCGGGAGATCTCGGAGCAGCAGGACGACGGCCTGACGGACCGCGGCTGTCTCACCGTGGAGGGCAT
>CAMHPQ010000072.1 GCA_946187035.1 uncultured Clostridia bacterium
AAAGCTAACAGTTCGTTAAACTCTCAATTTGCACTCCAAAAAACAGCGCCGCCTGCCGATGGCGACAGATGGCGCTGTGTGATTTTACGCTGCGGTCAAAAACCGCTGCATGATGGTGGCGATCTGGGCTCTGGTGGCGGTGCCGTTGGGGAGCAGGTTGTGGTTGTCGTCTCCCTGCAGGAGGCCGCTCGAGGCGCACCACTCCATGGCGTCGGACGCCCAGTCGGGGACATTGGCCGCGTCGGTGAAGGTAAGAGCCGCGGAAGCCTTCACATCCATGCCCTTGTAAGCGGCGTAGCGCATGAGGATCGTGGCCGCCTGGGCTCTGGTGAGGGTGTCGTCGGGGCCGAAGGTGAAGGCGTCATAGCCGGTGACGATGCCGTTGGCTTGGGCCCAGGCCACTGCGTCGGCGTACCAGGAGCCGCTCTTCACATCCAGAAATCCGGAGGCAGCGACCGCGGGCTTGCCCTCGATGTTGTAGAGGATCTGCACCATCTGGGCCCGGGTCAGGTTGGTATCCGGGGAGAAGGTGGCGCTGTCCATGCCCTGCATGACGCCGTTCTGGTAGGCGTAGAGCACCGCGTTGTAATACCAGTCGGTGGTCTTCACGTCCGTGAAGGGGAGCACGTTGGTCTCCGGCTGCTGGGGCTGCTGGCCGTCAGCGGGCGGGGTCATGCCCTGGCCGGGCTCCCCGGTGGGCGGCGTCATGCCCTGACCGGGATTGCCGCCGGGCTGCATGCCGCTCTGTCCGTTTCCGGCAGAGGCAGCGGCGGTGGCGGCGTCGGAGCCGTTCACCTGGAGGGTGTAGGTGCTGCCGCTGGTGAGCTGGTCGCTCATGAAAATCACCTGATTGGCGTTCTTCACGCCGGTGGCGGTATAGAGCGTGTTGCCGCTTTCATCGAGGATCGAAATGGCGCTGCCCTTCTGGATGCTGACGGAGCCGGTGTTCCCGGCGCTGCCGCCGAAGAAGCCGCCGAAGCCGCCGCGGCCGCCCATGCCGGACTGGCCGAAGACCACATAGGTTCCGTTGGTGGGCGTCTGGCCCATGCCGCCCATGCCCACGGCCAGCAAGGTGCCGCCGGAGTAGGTCATGGCGCCGTCAAAGTCCAGGGCACTGTTGCCGTCGTTGGCCGCGCCGAAAACCTGGGTCTCGCCGCCGGAGATCAGAATGTCGCCGCCGGAGTTGTTGGTGGCGTTGCCGCCGGCATCCAGACCGTCGCCCTCGGCGTTGATATACCACTTGCCGCCGGTGATGGAGATGAGCATCTGGTAATATGCCACGTCGTTGGCCGCGTTCACACCGTCGTCTCTGGCGGTGATGGCGGCGCTGCCGGAGTGGAGATAGACCTTGCCGCCCTCGATGCCCTCTTCGCAGGAGAGCACGGTGATCTCGGGGCCGGAGCTGCTGCCCTCGGTACCGATGGTGGTGACCAGCTCGGCGGTGAGAGCGTCGTCGCCGCAGTTCATGGTGAAGGCGCCGCCGGTGACGGTGAGATCAGCGCTGGCCTGAATGCCGTCCCCTTCCGCGTTGATGGTGAGCTCCCCGCCGCTGATGGTGACATTGCCCTTGGACTCGGCGTCGTCCTCGTCGGGCTCGGCCTTGATGCCGTCGTTGCCGGCAGTGATGTTCAGGGTGCCGCCGTTCACGATGACCTCATTGTCGCAGGCGAGGCCGTTGTTGGCGGCGGTGATGTTCAAGGTGCCGCTCTGGACGGTGATGGTGGCCGCGGCGCCGCCCTTGATGCCGTTTTTGCAGTTGGAGCCGTCGGCATTCAGGGTGCCGTCGCCGGTGATGGTGAGGCTTGCGCCGGATTTCACCTTGATCACCGCGCCGTCAAAGGCGTCGGCCACATCGGCGTCGGCGGAGTCCTCGTCGGCGGGATCTTCCCCATCGGTGAGGGTGCTGGTGCCGCTGAGGGTCAGGGTGACTTCGGTGCTCTTGTTGCAGCAGATGGGCGCGCCGCTGCTGCTGGAGAGGGTGAGATCGTCCAGAATCAGCGTGACGCCGGTGGTCTCCTTTTTTACGGTGACGCTGCCCTCAGAGCAGGAACCGGTGACGGAATAGGCGCCGGCGGCGTTGATGGTGAGCCGGGTGCCCTCGATCTTGTAGCCGCCGTGGTCGTTGGGGTCTGAGACCGTGATGCCCTGGTCGGTGAAGGTGAAGGTCACGTCCGCAGTGGTGGCTGCCGCCGCCGACATGGTGAACATGCCGATCACCAGCGTCAGCGCCGCGAGGATCATGGTAAGTCGCTTCGTCATAAGAATTCCTCCTTTTCAGAATTCGGTGGTTTGCCTTACGGTTGCCATTGTAACCGCCGAACCTGTGACGAAACTTAAAGACCCGAAAAAAACAGACACGGCGGTTTCCCATCGTGTCTGCTTTGGTTTAGTTCAGTTCTTCCTTCAGAAGGGCGCCCAGAATCCGCAGGATTATCAAGCTACCGGAAAACTGCGGCAAAGCAAAAATCGCCTGTCCTTCCGAAGAAAAACAGACGATTTAAGCCGTGGAAGAAGGTTCCGATCAGAGGATCAGAAGGTCAGATTGCTGCTCCAGCCCTTGAACAGATTGCGGATGATGTTCTGGAACAGCTCGCGCAGCCAGTCGAAGTTGAACAGGCGATCCCAAATGGTCTGATTGTAGCTGGAATCAGGCGTGGGATCGGGGCTGTCCGGCATGGCGGGGGCGGTGGTGCCGAAGTAGGCGGCAGCCTCGCGGATCGCCGCCGGGACCTGAATCAGACCCCAGCCGAACTCCGTGTCGTAGCCCGCATCGCCGAGATCGTAGCAGGACGCCTGCAGGATGGCCTTGAAGTCGTCGGTATTCATCTGGGGATGGGCTTCCTTCAGCAGTGCGGCAAGACCGGTCACAAAGGGCGCGGAGAAGCTGGTGCCGCTGGAGCTGTATACAGAGCCGCGGGAACCGATGCTGTAGACCTCATCGCCCGGAGCCGTGACGAAAATGCTTTTGTTCTGGTGGGAGAAGGAGCTGCGCTCCAGACCCTTGTTGATGCTGCCGACGCCGATGGTCTCCGGGAGCGCGCCGGGATAGTGCAGCTGGGTGTTGCCGTCGTTGCCGGTGGAGCAGACGATGATCACGCCCTTGCTGACGGCATACTGGACGGCCTCGCGCATGCCCGTGGAGAGGCGGGTGGCGCCGGAGCTGTAGTTGATCACATCGCAGTGGAATTCGTCCACCGCGGCATAGATCGCCTGGGCGCCCACGCCGTCGGCCATGGAGCCGTCGTTGGAGGTCTTGATCGGGATGATCGTCACGCCGGGAGCGACGCCCGCAATGCCCACGCCGTTGTCCTTCGCCGCGCCGATGATGCCGGCGATGAAGGTGCCGTGGCCATTGGAGTCCTCGGTAGAGCCGCCGTCCACCAGGTTCTTTCCGGCCAGCAGACGGTCGGCGTCAAATTCGCCCGTATTCGTGTAGATGCCGCCGTCGATGACCGCGACGCGCACGCCGCTGCCGGTCAGACCGCTCTGCCAGGCGGCCTCAATGCCCACCATCTTCATGCCCCACTGCCGGGAGGAGTAGGGGTCGTTGGTCATGCCGGCGGCCAGCACCTGGGCGCGATCCGGATCGGGCGCGTCAACTGCCGTAAACTGATAATCAATGGGCAGTTCCTCTGTGTTTTCCGCCAGCACGGGAACGCCGAACAGCGGCACCAGCAGGCACAGAACCATCAACAGGGTGAGCCCCTTGCGGAAGGTGTCTTTCATATGCATTCTCCTTGTCGATTGTTGGTAGCTCAGAGCGAGAAGTTCAGATTCCAGCCCTTGAAGAGGTTGCGGATGATATTCTGGAAGAGCTCCCGCAGCCAATTGAAGCTGAAGAAGTCGGTCCAGGAGCTGCCCGGATTCTCCGGCGCGGACATGTCGGGCGCCTCATCGCCGAAGTACTCGGCGGCAGCGCGGATGGCGTCGGGAGCCTGGATGAGACCCCAGCCGTAGTAGATGTCACGGCCCTTGGTGCTCAGATCCTTGCAGGAGACCTTCAGGATCTCCATGAAGTCATTGGGGGTCATCTGCGGCCAGGCCTCCTTCAGCAGCGCCGCGACGCCGGCAACCACCGGCGCGGCAAAGCTGGTGCCGCTGCTGAGGGTGACGGTGCCGGGCAGTCTGCCGAGGCTGTAAACGCCGACGCCGGGGGCGGCCACAAAGACGTGGTCATTCGTGTTGGAGGTGGCGCTGCGGATCAGATCCTTGTCCACGGAGGAGACGGAAATGACGCCGTCATAGGAGGCGGGATACACCAGCTCCTTACCGCCGGAGTTGCCGGCAGCGGCCACGATGATGACGCCCTCGTCCACTGCGTGCTGAATGGCGGCCTGGACCTCCGGCACGATCACCGGATCGCCGGCGCTGATGTTGAGGATGTCGCAGTGGTATTCGTCCACCGCGGCGTAGATGCCGGCTGCCAGAGCGGCAAAGTCCGTCTCAGAGGTGGCGTAGCTCTTGATGGGCGCGATGGTGACGCCGGGCGCAATGCCCGCGATGCCCACGTGGTTGTCCTTGGTCGCGCCGATGATGCCGGCGGTGAAGGTGCCGTGGCCGATGGTGTCGGCTACGCCGGTGCCGCCGACGCAGTTTTTACCGGGCAGGATGCGGCTTTTGTCGATGTCCATGGTGGAGTCGGACAGGCCCGAGTCCACAATGGCCACGACCACGCCCTTGCCGGTGAGGCCGGAGCGCCAGGCCTCCTCCATCCCGATGGTCTTCAGATTCCACTGCAGGGCGGAAAAGGGGTCGTTGGAGATGCCCTTCAGGCTGCTGGAGATGCTGCTCTCCTTGACCTCGGTAAACTGATAATCGGCGGGGGTATCGGCCGCGAGCACCGAAAGACCGAACAGCGGAATCAGCAGGCAAAGGACCATCAGCAGGGTGAGCCCCTTACGGAAGATGTTTTTCATATTCTTTCTCCCTGTCGCTTACCGGAATCTCAAAGCGAGAAATTCGGCTTCCAGCCCTTGAAGAGATTGCGGATAATGCTCTGGAACAGATCGCGGATCCAGCTGAGATCGAAGAAGTTCCAGCCGGTGCCGGGATCGTCGGGCTGATCGGGCTCGGTGGGAGCGGTGGTGTCGTTGAGGGTGTAGCCCCATTTCTCAGCGGCGTAGCGCAGGGCGGCGGGAACCTGGATCAGGCCGTTGCCGGCTGCGGTGTCATAACCCGCTTCGCCCAGATCCTTGCTGGTGGCAGCCAGGATCTCCTGGAACTCCGCGGAGGTCATGGCGGGGTTCATCTGCCGGAGCAGCGCGGCCAGACCGGTCACGTAGGGTGCGGAGAAGCTGGTGCCGTCCATGGTGCTGACGATGCCCGGCAGAAGGCTGAGGCTGGCCACCTGCTCGCCGGGGGCCACAACGAACACGCTGTCGTTTTTGTTGGAGAAGTCGCAGACATTCAGATTCTGATCCACGCCGCCGACGCCAATGACGCTGGGATAGGCTGCGGGATAGTTGAACCGGGTGTCGCCCTCGTTGCCGACGGAAGCCACCACGATCACACCGGCGGCCTCAGCGGCCTCGATGGCGGACTTGAGCGCCCCGTCGCTGTAGGTCGTGCCCATGCTCATGTTGATGACCTGGCAGCCGGCTTTCACGCAGTCAAGAACCGCCCGGGACATGTCGCTCAGGGCCTTGACGATGTAGAAGCTGCACTCAGGCGCCACGCCGGCGATGCCCACGCGGTTGTCCTTCGCCGCGCCGATGATGCCGGCCACAAAGGTGCCGTGGCCTTCGATGTCGGTGGCGGAGTCGCCGATGGAGCCGGTGTAGTTGGGTCCGGCCTCCACGCGGCTTCTGGCAATGTCGCCCGTGGCGGTGGAAAGGCCGCAGTCAATGATGCCGACCTTCACGCCCTTGCCGGTGGGCCCCATGGCCCAGGCCTCGTCCATGCCGACGGCCTTCATGCCCCACTGCTTGGTGGAGCCGGGGTCGTTGGTCATCTTGTCCACTGCCAGCGCGGAGAGCCCCAGCATCGGCACGACCATGCACAGAACCAGCAGCATGGCAAGCATTTTTTTCCTCAGTTTCATATTCTTCCTCCTTTAATTTGTTATTAGAAAAATGAATACAGTAGACTGTATTTATTATAACATAGTTTTATCCCCGTGTATAGCGTCTGCCCGTCCCCGGGGCAGGGTCAGAGCTGTAAAATTTTAACGCTTGAATTTGTGAAAACAGCCGAAGGGATCAGCTCTCCGTTCCGATGGTGTAGAGATTCAGGAAGGTCTGGGCGCACTCGGCGCGGCTGAGGGTGGCCTGGGGGCGGAAGGTTCCGGCCTCGTCGCCGTTCATAATGCCGGCGATCTTGCAGATCAGCACGTTCACGGCGGCCCAGGAGCTGACGGAGGAGGCGTCCCGGAACTCATCCTTGAGCATGGACGCGGCGGTTTTGGCGTCCAGCATCTGGATCATCCGCTGGGAGGCGGCGTCCAGCTTCGCCTGGCTCAGCAGGAAGCGGACGATCATGCTGGCCATCTGCTCGCGGGTGATGGCCTTGTTGGGGGAGAAGACGCTGGCGCTGCCGTCGCCGTTGGTCACGCCGTTTTTCACGGCCCAGATCGCCGCATCCCGATACCAGCAGCCGGCGTCGTTGGGCACGTCGCGGAAGGGGTTGCTCTGGCCGCTCACGCTGGGCTTGTCGGCCAGGCGGTAGAGCACCGTGATGACCATGGCGCGGGTGACGGTGCCGCTGGGATCAAACCGATTGTCGCCGACGCCGTTCATCAGGCCGCTGGCCTTGACAAAATCCACGGCCTTGGCGTACCACGCGCCGCGTGGGACGTCGGAAAAGCCGCTGGCGGGAAAGCTCGCCCCAAGGGCCGAGGCGCCCAGGGCAAAGACCAGACACAACGCCAGCAGCAGGGAAACCAGTTTTTTCATGTTGAAACCTCCAAATGTAATGGGTTTATGGTATTGACGTTTTTGATTATACCATAGTTCCCGGAGAATCGGCAAGAGCAAGCATTTCCGAATGGTGGAAACTTGCCCATCCGAGGTTTACCGGAAATTCAATGAAGCTGAAGCAACACAAAAATCGCCTGTCTTTCCGAAGAAAAACAGACGATTTTGGCAGGGGAAGAAGGCTTCGAGCAGCCCGGGAAAAGTATCAATCATTTTATGAAATACAATACGTCCCAAATGGTTCAATCCATCACGAATTTTCCACCGGTCAGTACAAGCATTTCATTGTTTTTCATCCGGTAAGGGGTAATAAAAGGTCAAAATCACACTTTTTGCACTCTACAGATTTTGATTGTTTATCTATTTCCCGATGTTGTGGCGAAACACTTAGGATAGCTCAGTTCATGTTCCACCATCGTCATGTCTTTATTATTACCAGCAAAAAAGAAGCCCCCGTGCGGGGGCTCCTTTTTTATAGGATAAGGGGCTCAAGGTGTCATTCGTGATGGTCCCCGTGGAGGGGATAATGGATGTGCAGCAGCTCGTGGGCGCGGCCATTCATCAGGACGTCGTAGACGTACTTTAGGGCCGGGTTCTGCTGCGGGATCTTCAGCTCCAGACGCTCGTCTTCCTTGAAGATGGCCTGGAAGCGCTCGGCCTTTCTGGCATTGGAGGCGGGAGGCTGTCCGCCGCCGCCGATGCAGCCGTTGGGGCAGGCCATGACCTCGATGAAGTCGAAGTACTCCTCGCCGCTCTCCACCTTCTCGATGAGCTTATCCGCGTTGCCGAGACCGTTTGCCACCGCGATGCGGAGCTTCAGATCCCCGGCGGAGACCTCAAAGGCCTTGATGCCCTCGAGACCGCGGACGCCGCACTCGGCGATGGTGTGGAGGGTTCCGGGAGAGGCGTCGTCCAGAACGCGACGGATGACCGCCTCGGTGACGCCGCCGGTGACGCCGAAGATGACGCCTGCGCCGGTGTAATCGCCCAGGGGATCGTCGGGCTCGGAGTCCGGCAGGTTCTTAAAGTCAATGCCCGCCGTGCGGATCATGTGGTTGAGCTCCTGGGTGGTGATGACCAGGTCGATGAGCCGCTTGCCGTCCTTCTCCAGCTCGGGGCGCTGGGCCTCGAACTTCTTGGCGGTGCAGGGCATGATGGCGACGGAGTAGACGTCCTCGTTCTTAAACTGCTGACGGATCAGGGCGCCGAACATCTCCATGGGGCTGCCGGCGGTGGAGACCTGGGGCATCAGGTGGGGATGGGCGTGCTCCACGTGCTGAATCCAGCCGGGGCAGCAGGAGGTGAACATGGGCAGCTTCGCGCCGGATTTCACCTTTTCAAAGAACTCGGCGGACTCCTCCATGATGGTCAGGTCGGCAGTGAGGTTGGTGTCATAGACCACATCGCAGCCCAGACGCTTCAGGGCCGTGACCAGCTTGCCGGTGACGGCGGTGTCGGCGGGCATACCGAACTCCTCGGCCATGCCGACACGGACGGAGGGCGCGAACTGCACCACGACCTTCTTGCTCTTGTCGTGGATCATGTTCCAGAAGTCGCGGACCTGGTTGTTGATGGTGATGGCGCCGGTGGGGCAGACCGCCGCGCACTGGCCGCAGCCCACGCAGTGGGTCTCGGAGAGCATCTTGCCGAAGCCGGGGGCCACGTAGGCCTTCTTGCCGCGGTTGGAGAAGTTGATGGCGCCCACATGCTGCACCTCAGAGCACATGCGCACGCACAGGCCGCAGAGGATGCACTTGCTGGGGTCTCTGGTGATGGCCGGGCTGGAGCAGTCCAGACGCTCTCTGGAGTAGCTGTTGCCCTCGTAGGGAGTGTCGTACACGTCGTAGCGGTGGGCGTACTCCTGGAGCTTGCACCGGCCGCTCTGGTCGCAGGTGAGACACTCGGCTCTGTGGCTGCTCATCAGGAGCTGCAGGGTGGTGCGGCGGGACTCGAAGACCTTCTCCGAGTGGGTGTAGACCACCATGCCGTCCTTGGGCTGCATGGAGCAGGCCGCGTCCAGACCGCCGCGCTCGGTTTCCACCAGGCAGATGCGGCAGCCGCCGTAGATGCTTAAGTTTTCGCAATAACACAGCGAGGGGATGTCGATGCCGTTATGGCGGGCGACCTCCAGCACGTTGCGCTCGTTGGTGAACGGACATTCGATGCCGTCGATGATCATTTTCTTATCCGCCATGGCTTATCCCTCCTTGATCGCGCCCACCGGGCAGCCGGATCTGCAGGCGCCGCACTTGATGCACTTGGTGGTGTCGATCTCGTGTTTATGACGCGGCGAGCCGGAGATGGCGTTCACCGGGCAGTTGCGGGCGCACTTGGTGCAGCCGATGCACTTGTCCGTGATGACGAACCGTGCCAGATCCTTGCAGGTTCCGCAGCGGCAGCGCTTGTCGCGGATGTGCTCAATGTACTCGTCCTCGAAGTTCTGCAGCGTGGAGAGCACCGGGTTCGGCGCCGTCTTGCCCAGGCCGCAGAGGGAGGAGGTCT
>CAMHPQ010000073.1 GCA_946187035.1 uncultured Clostridia bacterium
CACGTAGGTGCGCCGATGTCCGCGGATCTCAGCCTCGTCGTGGACGCCACCCAGAGAAATCCGGGCGAGCTTGCGATTCAATGCGCGAGCCACACTCATGGCAATACTGGTTTTGCCGGTGCCCGGAGGGCCCACAAGGCACAGGACCGTGCCGCGGGCCTCAGGCGTCAGCTGCCGCACAGCCAGAGACTCGATGATGCGCTCCTTGACCTTTTCAAGACCATAGTGATCCGCATCCAGCGTTTTCTGGGCCTGGGCAATGTCCAGGGTCTCCTTGGTGCGGTTGTTCCACGGGATCTCCAGACAGACGTCCAGATAGTTCCGGATCACCGACGCCTCGGAAGAGCCGAAGGGCTGCTTTTTCAGACGGCGGACTTCCTTCAAAAGATGCTTCTCAGCGTCTTCGGAGAGATGCAGGTCGCGGATCCGATCGGCGTAGTTGTCCTCATCGTCGTCTCCGCCCTCACCCAGCTCGCTCTGGATGACTTTCATCTGTTCCCGGAGATAATACTCCTGCTGCTGCTGATTCACCCGCTCCTGGGCGGCCTCCTCCAGATCATGCTGAATCTGGAGCACGTCGATCTCACGGCTCAGGTGCTTGCCCAGCGCCTCCAGACGTTTGGTGGGACGCAGCTCCTCCAGAAGGGACTGCTTTACCTCCGGCCGGAAGAAGACATGCTGGGAGATAAAATCAGCCACAAAAGCGGTGTTGGTGCTGCCGAGGATGTTGATGATGGCTTCCGGCGCAAGATGACCGGAGGCGTGGATATAGTCATCGAAGAGATTGCAGCAATTGCGGATCAGGGCTTCGGACTTGGCGGTGTTGCGCTCTGCCACATCCGGCAGCGGCTCCACAATGGCCTCAAAGCCGTCCACGGTGCGGCGGGCTGTTACCACGCGGCCACGCTCCAGACCCTCCACCATGACGCGGACGGTCTTGCCGCCGGGCTGCTTCATCATCTGCTTGATGCGGGAGACCGTGCCCACCGTGTAAACATCGTCGGTGGTGGGGACGTCCACGGTCAGATCCTTCTGTCCCGCCAGGAAGATGATCTGGTCGTCCTTCATGGCCCGATCCAGCGCGGCGATGGAGCCGCTTCGCTCCACGTCGAAGTTCATCATCATGCCGGGGAAGATGGTCAGACCGCGCAGCGCCATCATGGGAAACAGGCGCGCGGAATCAAAATTCAAATTGGATTGATCCATAGAAGTTCCTTTCGCAGGGGCTGTTTATAAAACGTCAGGCGCTGGCGCTCTGGCGGTGGTGGACCACAGGTTCCTCTTCCCCGTTGACGCAGGCGGCGGTGATGGTCACCTGGTCGATGGTGGGGTCCGAGGGGACGGAATAGAGGATGTTGGTCATGATCTTCTCCATGACGCTTCTAAGGCCGCGGGCGCCGATCTCCAGCGCGATGGCCTTGTCCGCCATGGCGCCCAAAGCATCCTGTTCAAATACCAGATCCACATCGTCGTAGCGCATGAGCGCCTCATACTGCTTTGTGAGGGCGTTCTTCGGCTCGGTGAGGATCCGGATCAGATCCTCCCTGCTGAGGCTGTTCAGGCTGGTCAGAACCGGCATACGACCGATGAGCTCCGGGATGATGCCGAACTTCAGAAGGTCGTGCTGGTTGACGTTCTCCATGATCTCGCTGAGATCCCGATCCTTGGCGCTCTTGATCTCGGCGCCGAAGCCCAGGGAACGCTTGTCCATGCGCTGCTCCACGATCTTGTCGATGCCGTCGAAGGCACCGCCGCAGATGAAGAGGATGTTGGTGGTGTCCACGTGGATAAACTCCTGGTGCGGGTGTTTTCTGCCGCCCTGGGGAGGCACGTTGGCAACGGTACCCTCCAGCAGCTTCAGCAGTGCCTGCTGGACACCCTCGCCGGAGACGTCGCGGGTGATGGAGGTATTCTCCCCCTTGCGGGCGATTTTATCAATTTCGTCGATATAGATGATGCCCCGCTGAGCACGCTCCACATCGAAGTCGGCAGCCTGCAGCAGCTTCAGGAGAATGTTCTCCACATCCTCGCCCACATAGCCGGCCTCCGTCAAGGTGGTGGCGTCGGCGATGGCAAAAGGTACGTTCAGCATCTTCGCCAGCGTCTGGGCAAAGAGGGTCTTGCCGCTGCCGGTGGGGCCGATGAGCAGGATGTTGCTCTTCTGGAGCTCCACGTCGCTGCTGTCGCCGTGGAGGATGCGTTTATAGTGATTATATACCGCAACAGCCAGCGCGATCTTGGTGCGCTCCTGGCCGATAATATACTCGTCCAGTTTGGCGCGAATTTCCACCGGCTTCGGCAGATTGTGCTCATTAAGCCCGAAATCAATGGAATTGGCGCCGCGAAGATCCGGCTCATAGCTCTCATCGATGATGCTCATGCACAGTCGGATGCATTCATCACAGATATAAGAGCCGTTGCCGGCAATCAGACGCTCCACCAGTGACTGCGGTTTCCCGCAGAAGGAGCAGCGCAGATTCTTCTTATCGTCGTTTCTCGCCATGGATAAAGATACCCCTTTTCAGTGTTCCGAAATAGTCTGGATGGGAGGAAGCTTTGCGCTCCCTCCCATGGTGCTGCGTTTACTCAACGCTTGTAGATGACTTTGTCGATGAGACCATATGCCATGGCCTCCTCGGCGGTCATATAATTGTCACGCTCGCAGTCGGCTGCGATGGTCTCGATGTCCTTGCCGGTGTTCTCGGCCAGGATTCGATTGAGCTTTTCCTTGATGCGCAGGATGTGTGCCGCCTGGATCTGGATATCCGTGGCCTGCCCCTGGCTGCCGCCGGAGGGCTGGTGGATCATGATCTCAGCGTTGGGCAGGGCGATGCGCTTGCCCTTGGCGCCGCTGGACAGCAGAAACGCGCCCATGCTGGCAGCCATGCCGATGCAGATCGTGCTGACATCGGGTTTGATATACTGCATGGTATCATAGATCGCCAGACCCGAGGTAACGCTGCCGCCGGGGCTGTTGATATAAAACTGAATGTCCTTGTCCGGGTCCTGAGCTTCCAGATACAGAAGCTGCGCGACCACGAGACTGGCGGTAGTGTCGTTGACCTCCTCGCACAGCATGACGATGCGGTCATTCAGCAGACGGGAAAAGATGTCATAGGAGCGCTCCCCGCGGGAGGTCTGCTCCACAACATACGGTACCAAACTCATTGAAATATGCTCCTTTCCAAATTCGCTTACCCAAGAGAGCATAGCCAAATTGTCTATCTTTTACTCCGCAGCAGGAGCTTCCTCAGCGGCGGGAGCCTCGGGAGCCGGATCTGGCTCGGCGTCGATGGCGTTGTCACGGATGATCTGGGCGGCCTTGCGGCGGGCAAGATCCTTGTTGACCACGTCGGCGTTCACATACTGACGAACCTGCTCGGCCTCCATGCCGTAGGTCTCGGCCATGTCCTTGAGGGCCTGCTCGAAATCCTCTTCGCTGACTTCGATCTTCTCAGCCTCGGCAATGGCGTCCAGCAGCAGCTCGGTGTGCAGCTCGAAGTTGGCCTGGGGACGCATGACGGAGCTCCAGGTGTTGTAATCGATGGACAGGGCCTTGAGGATCTCGTCGCGGGTCATATCCATCGGCATCATGCCCATGGAGCTGGCGTAGGTGCGCAGCTGCTCCTCCAGCTTATCCTCCACCATGACGTCGGGGATCTCCACTTCCATGGTGTTGATGGCGGCCTCCATCAGCTGTGCGCTGTAAGCGCCCTCCTGCTCCTCGTCGAACTTCTTCTTCAGATCCTCGCGGAGGTGATCGGTGTACTCGGCCATGGTGTCGAAGTCGGAGATGTCCTTGGCCAGCTCGTCGTCCAGCTCCGGCAGCTCCTGCTCCTGCACACCCTTCAGGGTGACTTTGAACACTGCGGCCTTGCCGGCCAGCTCGGGGGTGTACTCCTCGGGGAAGGTGACGTTCACGTCGCGCTGCTCGCCAACGCTCATGCCGACAACCTGATCCTCAAAGCCGGGGATGAAGGTGCCGCTGCCCAGCTCCAGATCGTAATCGTCAGCCTTGCCGCCGTCAAAGGCGACCTCATCCACAAAGCCCTCGAAGTCGATGGTCACGCGATCACCGTTCTGGGCGGGACGCTCCACGTCGATCAGACGGGCATTGCGCTTGCGGACAGCCTCCAGCTCCTCAGTGACGCGGCTCTCATCGAACTCAGCCTCGGGCTTCTTGGCCTTGATGCCGCGATACTCGCCCAGCTTCACGATGGGATAGAGCACAACGCCGAAGGTATAGGTGAGAACCTTCTCGTCAGAGACGTCGATGTTCTCGATGGTGGGATGGCCAACCATCTTCAGACCGGTCTCAGCAAAACCAGTAGCAAAGGCCTCGTCAGCCAAATCCTCAACAGCCTCTTCATAGAAGATTTCCTTGCCGTAGAAGCCCTCGATGACCTGACGGGGAGCCTTGCCCTTGCGGAAGCCGGGCATATAGATATCCTGGCGGTTGCGGCGATAGACCTGGTTGATGGCCTTGTCAAAGACGTCGGCTTCCACGACAACCTGGAAGGATGCGGTGTTGTTTTCTTTTTTCTCGATGTTCTGGACGTTCATTGGTACATTTTCCTCCTAATCCTGCTTGAGCAGGATGTGATTTACAAAATTACAGGCTTATACACTATACCAGATTGTCCCGACAAAATCAACACAATATTTTAGAAGAATCTATCTGAAACAGAAAAGATTTTTCATTTCCATCCCGATTTTTCTGTGTTTGGACAGAAAAAGATGAAACTGTTGATTGACAGGCCCACAGATAAAATGATATTCTATTCACAACAAACAAACCAGAAAGGATCGTAGCGCAAATGAAACAGAAGCTTGTCTATTATTTCAGCCCCACCGGCGGCACCCAGAAGATCGCCGAAGCCATTGGAAAATACGCGGAATGTCCTCCCGTGGACATCATTGTCGACGCCTATGACGCAGAGGCGGATGCGGATGCTCTGATCTATTTCTGCGTTCCTGTTTACGGCGGCCGCGTCCCGAAGCCCATGTATGAGCGCATGCAGCACATCACCGGAAAGAACACCGCCGCTGTGGTCATTGCGGTCTACGGCAACAACGAGGTCGGCGACGCTCTGATGGAGATGAGCGATCTGTGCGAGAAGTCCCATTTCCGTGTCATTGCCGGCATGGAGATGATCGCCCAGCACTCCCTGACCCCGAAGGTGGCCACCGGACGCCCGGACGCCAGTGACTTAAGCAAGCTGGAGAGCTTCGTGAAGGAAGTCGAGGCAAAGTATGAGAAGGAGGACTTCTCTGCTCCCCGTCTCCCCGGCAGTCATAAGTATCGCAAATACGTCGGCCTTCCGATCAAGCCTGCCGGTTCTCTGTCCTGCGTGGGCTGCGGCATGTGCTATGACAATTGCCCCGTGGGCGCCATCCCGGAGAAGCACCTCAGAAAGACCAATGCCCTCAAGTGTATCAGCTGCATGCACTGCGTCCACGTCTGCACTACGGACTCCCGCTACGTCCCCAAAGCGGAACAGCTGGTCGTGTATGCGTACCTGAAGAAAAAAGGTGCGCTGGACCGCAAAGAACCGAAGCTCTATATCTGATCCTGAAATCATGAAACAGACCGTACTTTCCCGGTACGGTCTGTTTTTCATAGAATTCTATAAGGTTGAAAATCCAGATAATCTCCGCTGACCATGTGATATTCGGTACAGCCCAGATTCCCCTGATAGGCGGAGGCATGACCCTTTCCGTGAATGTGTCCGTAAAAGCATTGCGAGACCTCATACTTCTCCAACAGCTCCAGGATTTCCGGACAGGCATAGCCCTGATACTTTGGGGGATAGTGGAGGAACACCAGCTTCGGAGCGTCTCCCGCTGCTTTCAGTGAGGTCTCCAGTCGCCCTACCTCCCGCAGCATGATCTTCCGGTCATGCGCATCTCCCTTCTCCTCTTCAAAAAACCAGCCCCGCGTGCCGCACAGCGCATAATCCCCAAATGGAATGCTGTTGTTGTTCAGGATCTCGAAGCCGCTGAACTCGTTCTGCTCACAGAAATGGTAAAACTTTGCGGCAGTGTTCCACCAGTAGTCGTGATTGCCTTTGACGATGATCTTTTTCCCCGGGAGCTCAGAGAGAAAGCGAAAATCCTCCACGGCGCTCTCCAGCGACATGGCCCAGGAGAGGTCGCCGCACAGTACACAGACGTCATCGTCATGAAAAGCAGAAAAGCTGGCTCGGATTTTCTCGACATACCCAATCCAGCTGCCGCCGAATTTCTCCATGCTTTTGTCACCGCCCAGCGATAAATGCAGGTCGCCGATGGTATAAAGTCCCATGAAACTCCCTCCCTTCTGAATCGTTTCCCCTGAATCTGCGCATACTGGATCTGACCGGATCTGCCGGAACACATTTCAGGAGGAGCCAAAATGAACAAGAATTGCTGTGACCCCATTCAGGGCGTCGGCTGCAACGTGGAAAACTGCGCTTACAATGAGAGCGGCAAAGAATGCCACGCCGAGCACATCCAGGTGCGCAACGATCAGGCGCACACCAAAAGTGAGACCTTCTGCAGTACCTTCACGAAGAAGGAAGCGAAATTCTGAAAAACGGCGGCAAATGCCGCCGTTTTTACATTCAGATAAAATCAAGAACCGTCTGCGGCATGAGATTTTTTTCCACACAGCCACGGAAGCGAACTTCCCGCTCTGCCAGACCGGCCAGCGGCTTTGGTGCAGGAATGCCGGAGGCTTGGCTCAGACGGTCAATCAGCTGCACGCCGGGGGCGTCCGCATTTCCGCCAATGGCAGTGAGCACATGGTCGCAGAACTTAAAGGGGCTGGCGGTGGAGACCACCACGGCGGGCGTATCGTCCCCGGTCTCCTTCCGGTAGTCGCAGAGCACCTGATAGGCAACTGCGGTGTGCGTGTCCATCAGGTAGTGATGCTCTGCCCAAAGGCTGCCGATGGCGGCGCGGGTGCGGACATCGTCGCAGAAACCGCAGGAAAACTCACTCTGGAGCTTGCCAAGCAATTCCCTGCTCACCGTGTACTGGCCCTTTTCCCGCAGGTCCTTCATATAGCCATCCGTCTCCGGAGCGCTGCCGCTGAGGGTGAAGAGCAGGCGCTCCAGATTGCTGGACACCAGAATGTCCATGGAGGGCGAGGCCGTCACGTGGAAAGGTCTGTTTCGATTATAGGTTCCGGTGCGGATGAAATCCGTCAGAACGTTGTTCTCATTGGAGGCACAGACAAAGCGGTTCACCGGCAGGCCCATCTGCTTTGCATACCAGCCGGCGAGGATGTTGCCGAAGTTTCCGGTGGGAACCACGAAGTTGATCTTTTCCCCCATTTGGATTCTTCCGGCGTTGACCTCGTCACAGTAGGCGGAAATATAATAGACCACCTGCGGCAAGAGGCGGCCCCAGTTGATGGAGTTGGCGGAGGACAGGAACCAGCCTCTGCTGTTGAGCTGAGAGGCGATGTCCGCGTTGCCGAAGATCTGCTTCACACCGGTCTGGGCGTCGTCGAAGTTGCCCTGCACGGCACAGACACCCACGTTATTTCCCTGCTGCGTCACCATCTGGAGCCGCTGCACATCCGACACGCCACCATTCGGATAGAACACCATGATCTTGGTGCCCGCCACATCCGCGAAGCCCTGCAGTGCAGCCTTTCCGGTGTCGCCGCTGGTGGCCACCAGAATACAGACCTGACGCTGCTCTCCGTTCTTTTTCAGTGAGGCCGTCAGCAGGTGGGGCAGCATCTGCAGCGCCATATCTTTGAAGGCACAGGTGGGACCATGCCACAGCTCCAGGAAAGAGGTCTTGTCATCCAAAGCATGTACGGGCGCAATAGCTGGATCGTCGAAATTCTCACCGTAAGCAGCCTTCGCGAAGCCCTCCAGTTCCTCGGCGGAAAACTCCGGCAGATACCTGGCCATGACGTTCACGGCGCGCTGCCGATAGTCCATTTTGCAGAGCGCCTCCAGATCCGAAACCGTCAGAGCAGGAATCTCCATGGGAACAAAAAGTCCCCCATCGGGAGCCAGACCGCCTGCAATGGCGCCGGCGGCGGTGGTCTCGGTCAGACTTCGGGTGCTGTAATAATTCATATGATTCGCCTCACTCAAATGCGTTCTCGATGTGGCGGATGTCCAGCTTCTGGAAGGGCGTCCCCACATCGCCATAGATCTCGATAACGTCAAAACGCGGCTGCAGCTCCGTTTCATTCAGAGAGAGCCACTGCATGGCTGCCGAGCGGACACGGTTTTGCTTGGTATATCCGACAAATTCCTTCGCTTCGCCGAAATGGTCGTTCTTGCGCATTTTGACCTCGACGAAGACGATGTATTCCCGGTTGGAAACAATCAGATCGATCTCTCCGGATCGAACCTTATAGTTCCTGCCGACAATGCGGTATCCATGTTTTTTCAGATACAGCGCGGCCTGCTCTTCCCCATAGTCGCCGGCCAGCTTCTTCGATTCTGACAGCTTCATATCAGTGCATCTTTTTCAAAAAGGACGGACGATGGATGGGGCTGGGCCCATATTCCCGAAGCGCCGCATAGTGGGCCTTGGTGCCGTAGCCCTTGTGTTTCTCAAAGCCGTATTCCGGATACTGCTCCGCCATCTCCAACATATAACGATCTCGGGTGACCTTCGCCAGAATGGAAGCGGCGGCAATATCGGCACATTTTCCGTCACCTTTCACCACAGTCTCTGTGAGAATGTCGAGACCGGGATCCCGGTTTCCGTCTACCAAAGCCAGAGCCGGAACAACACTCAGCTGCTCCACCGCTCTTTTCATAGCAAGGAATGTGGCGCCGAGGATGTTGTGCTCCTCGATTTCCTCCACTGTTGCAAAGGCGATGCCAAAGGAGACCGCCTGCGCTTGGATCACATCATACAGCGCTTCCCGCTGTTTTTCTGTGAGCTTTTTGGAGTCGTTCAGTCCCGGAAGCTCCAGTCCCTGGGGCAGAATCACCGCCGCAGCGCAGACCGGGCCGGCCAGAGGGCCTCTCCCCGCCTCATCGACCCCGCAGAGGGGTGAAAAACCGGCGGCGATGCGCTCGTTTTCCAATGTCCAGAGATTCGGTGCGTTCATTCCGCTTCCTCCGGAATCTCCAGCGTGATGCGTCCCAGCTTGCCGGAGCGGTATTCGTCCAGCAGCACGGCGGCCATCCGTTCCGTGTCATACTCACCGCCGGAGATCAGGAATCCGCGTTTTTTCGCGGCCTGCTCCAGAAGTCCGTAGCCGCCCAGATCCGAATCCGGGGTGAACTTATATCGCTGCTCCACCGCCT
>CAMHPQ010000074.1 GCA_946187035.1 uncultured Clostridia bacterium
TGTCGCAGCGGTCCTTGGCCTCCATGAGCCCGGCGAGGACGGCGTTCTGGTGGCCCCGGTTGCGGCTCTGACTGATGCCGATGATGTGGGGCTCGGCCTTGGCCATCTCCCGAATCAGCTCCCAGGTGCGGTCCTTGCTGCCGTCGTTGACGAACAGGATCCGGCTCTCCTCGGCGATCTTTCCCGCCGCGATCAGATCCAGCAGCTTCTGCCGGAACATGGGCGCGGTCATTGGCAGAACCTCCTGCTCGTTGTAGCAGGGGATGATGATATACAAGCTGGGCGTCATGGCGCGTCCCCCTTTTTCTCAGGTAAGCCCAGTATAATACATTCGGGGAGGATTTTCAACCGGAGGATCGGAGGTGCAAATTTTAGTTTATCGGGGAGATGGATTTCGCTGTGCACCCTCTCAGTCACGGCGAGTACTAGCCGTGACTGAGAGGGCTTGTGGTCACATCTGACACACTGTATTTACTGCACTCCGCATCCAACGTTTTGCCCTCTCAGTCGCTCGCAAGCTCGCGCCAGCTCCCCCAAAGGGGGAGCCAAGTGAGACTGGCAGACAAACTCCAATTTCCCGCATGTCTGCTCTTCCCGTTTTCTTCCGGTTGACATTGCCGGGATTTGTGCTAAACTGGATGCATCAACCAACCAAAAAGGGAGGAATTACCTTGCAGCACCCCTTCTCCCGCACGGAGCTGCTTTTGGGCGCAGACGGCATGGAGCGTCTGTACCGCGCCAGAGTGGCGGTCTTCGGGCTGGGCGGCGTGGGCGGCATGGCAGCGGAGGCTCTCTGCCGCAGCGGCGTCGGCGCGCTGGATCTCATCGACAAGGACACCGTCTCGCTGACCAACATAAACCGCCAGATTTTCGCCACCAGAGACACCGTGGGCAGGCCCAAGGTGGAGGCCGCGCGGGATCGGCTGCTCAGCATCAACCCCGATCTGAAGCTGACGCTCTGGCAATGCTTTTATCTGCCGGAGACGGCGGCGCAGTTCGATTTCACCCAATATGACTACATCATTGACGCCATCGACACCGTCACCGGCAAGCTCCAGCTGGTGCAGGAGGCCCACCGCTGCGGCACAAACATCATCAGCAGCATGGGCACCGGCAACAAGCTGGATCCCGCGGCCTTCCGGGTGGCGGACATCACCGAGACCCGCTACTGTCCCCTCTCCAGGGTCATGCGGAAAGAGCTCAGGAAGCGGGGCATTGAGCACCTGAAGGTGGTCTATTCCGAGGAAATTGCCATGACCCCCTCCGAGAGCGACGAGCAGCCGGAGCAGGGCCGCCGCTCCATTCCCGGCAGCACCGCCTTCGTACCGACCGCGGCGGGACTGATTCTCGCCGGCGAGGTCGTGAAAGACATCGCGGGGGTGAATCCATGAGCCGTGAACTGGAACGCTGGCAGCTCATCGAGCGCAGCATCATCAAAAAATATCACAAGCAGCTCTGGACCCCCTTCATCGACGCCATGAAGCGATACGAGCTGGTGCAGGCGGGGGACAAGGTGGCGGTGTGCATCTCCGGCGGCAAGGACTCCATGCTGCTGGCAAAGCTTTTGCAGCAGCTGCAGCGGCACAGCGACGTGCCCTTTGAATTGGAGTTTCTCGTCATGGACCCCGGCTACGCGGAGCCCAACCGGAAACGGATCGAAGAGAATCTGGAGCTTTTAAGAATCCCGGCCCACATCTTCGAGTCGGACATCTTCGCCGCCGCCGACAGCACCGAGAAGAATCCCTGCTATCTCTGCGCGCGGATGCGGCGGGGTGCCCTCTACGCCGAGGCCCAGAAAAGAGGCTGCAACAAGATCGCCCTGGGCCACCACCGGAACGACGTCATTGAGACCACGGTCATGGCCATGTTCTACGGCGCTCAGCTCCAGGGCATGATGCCGAAGCTCCACAGCCTGAACTTCCCCGGCATGGAGCTGATCCGCCCCATGTACTGCATCCGGGAGGACGACGTCATCGCCTGGGCGAGGTACAACGACCTGCAGTTCATCCAGTGCGCCTGCCGGTTCACCGAGCGCACTGCCACCCAGGACAAGGAGAGCCAGAGCAAAAGGCGGGAGATCAAAAACCTGATCCGGGAGCTCAGCAAAACCAACCCGGATCTGGAAAACAGCATCTTCCACAGCCTCCACGCCGTGAATCTCGACACCTTCCCCGAATACAAGACCAAGGGCGAATACCACAGCTTTTTGGAGACATACGAAACCCCGGACCAGCGCAATTGAGCGCTGTCCGGGGAATTGTTTTCAGTGTGGAGTTTGGAGTGTGGAGTTTGGAGTTTAAAGAGTCTACGACGTATTTCAAATTCTAGTTTATCGGGATGTGATTCCACTTTTAAAGGCTTCCCCTTGAGGGGAAGCTGTCGAGCAAAGCGAGACTGATGAGGTGGCCAAGTTTCGACAGCAGTACAAGATTTCCACCTCATCCGTCACGGCTATTTCCCGCCGTGCCACCTTCCCCTCAAGGGGAAGGCTTTGCTCTATCCTACTGCCATACAAACTCCAATTTACCGCTGCGTCTCTCTCACATTCTCAAAAAACGCCGACAGCACCTTGGCGCATTCGTCTTTCAGCACGCCGCCGTAGATGGCCGGATGGTGGCCGTAGCGCTCCTCGAAGAGGTTCAAAACGCTGCCGCAGGAGCCGAAGTTGGGCTCCTTTGCCCCGTAGACGATCTTCGGGATCCGTGCGTTCACGATGGCCCCGGCGCACATGGGACAGGGCTCCAAAGTCACATACAGGGTGCAGCCCTCCAGCCGCCAGGTGCCGAGGGCGTCGCAGGCGGCCCGAATGGCCTCGATCTCCGCGTGGGCGTCGGCGTGATGGGTCTCTTCCCTTCTGTTTCTGCCGGTGCCGATGATGGTTCCGGCCTCGTCGGTGATGACGCAGCCCACGGGCACCTCCCCCGCCGCCGCGGCCTCCCGGGCGAGAGCGAGGGCATTTTGCATGTAGAATTCCTGTTCCATATCAGAGCTTTTTCTCCAACAGCACCAGATGGATGTTGGGCAGGCCGCAGAAGTTGCAGAGCGCCACACCCACCTCTTGGAAGCCCAGCTTTTTATAGAGGGCCCGGGCGGGCAGGTTGATCTCGTTGGTGTCCAGCCGCAGCCAGCTGCAGCCGAGGCTTCGCGCCATTCCGGCGTATTCGCTGACGATGAACTGCGCCACGCCGCAGCGTTGATACTCCGGCAGGACGATCATGGTGTGCAGCACCAAGACCTGCTCCGGCGGCACGTCCTCGGACCATTGGCCCTGGGCGTACTCCTCCCCCTGGATCTGGTTGATTCTTGCGGTGGCAGCGATTTCCCCGTCCACCTCCGCCACATAGAGGGAGCCTTCCGCCAGAGATTCCTCGGCCACATCCCGCTCGGGGTAGATGCCCCGAATCCAGCCGGTGTGCCAGAGCCCCTGCTCCTCCATGTCGTGGGCGCGGTCATAGATTCTGCAGACCGCGGCCAGGTCGGCATCGGCTGCAAGTCTCAGGATCATGGATTTTCCCTCCTTCGGTTCACAAAGAAAGTCAGCGCTGCCAGCACCGCGGCCACCACCAGAGCGGCCAGGAAGATGTTGGCATTGGGGAGAAAGCTCTCGGTGCCGTCGCTGTTCACGATGGTCTCGGCGTTTTTCAGCACCGCCGCGCCGATGAATGGCCCGATGAGCCCCGGGACGAACACCTGTCCGATGATGCGCACGCCCTGGAACTGGCCGGAGCGGTTTTCCGGGATCCGGTCGCGGATCTGGGCGCCGAAGACGCTCATGCCGCAGAGGTAGCCGCACATCATGAGAAGCGACCCGATAAACACCGGCAGCGTGGCCCGGAACAGCAGCAGAAGCAGATAGCCCAGCCCCAGCATCAGCAGCACCGGCCAAATGCTGAACCGAAAGCCCTTTCGGTCATAGAGTCTGCCGTAAAACACCGTCACCGCCGCCGCCAGAATGATGGCCGGGGCGAGGATCAGGACGTAGTTTTTCATGCCCAGGCTCTGCTCGTAGTAGATCAGCAGATAGGGCATGAAGATCTGGATGGAGATGCCGAAGACCGCAAAGAGCCCCAGCACCAGATAGAGGCTGCCGTTGGCCCGCACTGTGGAGGGCCGGAAGCTGTAGAGCAGGGTCTCGCCGTAGCTGGCCGTCACCGGTCTCAGATTCGGGGCGTCCTCGATGAGGAACGTGCCCCCAAGGCCGATCAAGAAGGTGGCGGCGCCGATGATGTAATAGATCACCCGCCAGGAGCCCCAGCGGGTCAGGTCGAAGCTCATGAAGCTGCCGAAAACGATGAGAATGGAGATCAGCGGCATCATGGAGTTCACGCCCTCGATCCTGCCCCGGTTGGAGGCGTCGCCCCGGTCCGTGAGCCAGGCGTTGTAGGCCGCGTCGTTGGCGGTGGAGCCGAAGAAGGTCATGACGCAGTCCATGACGATGACCATGAGGACGCTTTTCAGCCACGCAAAGCTCACGATGGTGAGGCCCCAGATCATATAGCCCACAGTCATGAAGGCCTTGCGTCTTCCCACCTTGTCCGACACCGCGCCCATGAGGATCGTGGTCAGAGCGGCGGTCACGGCGCTGGCCATGACCATGGCGGAAATCTCGGAAGCGGAGGCGTGGAACATGTGGTAGATGAACACGTTGAAGTACATGTTCTCCACCACCCAGGCCACCTGCCCCATGAGTCCGAAGATCACCATGGCGACCCAGAATTTTCGATTCAGACCCGACTGCGGCATGGCAGCAGCCCCCTTTTTCAGAGTTTGGAGTTAGGAGTGTGTAGTTTAATGAGTTCCAAATATTAGTTTATCGGGGAGCTAGATTTTGCAGAGCATTAAAATAGAATGTCATTGCGAACCAGTCCGCAGACTGGTGTGGCAATCCGTTCTCTTGCGGTACTGGCTATCATTTTGCAAAATGAAAGGCGAATCCGTTTTGTCTCAACGTTCCGCTGGTTTTTACTCCGCCGCCGGGGATGCGGATTGCCACACCAGTGACCTCGGTCACTGGTTCGCAATGACACTCTTTGGGTCTGGCAAATAAACTCCAGTTTCCAATTCCTCGCGTTTATTTCGTAACGATTCTGAAAATATCCTGATACATCACAAAAGCCATCAGCGCCAGCAGCAGCACCATGCCGCCGGTGTGGATATAGCCCTCAATGCGGGGATCGACCTTTCTTCTGGTGATGTGCTCGATGATCCACGTGACCGCCAAAAGGAACACCCGCCCGCCGTCCAATGCCGGGATGGGCAGCATGTTCATCACCGCCAGGTTCACGGCGATGAAGGCCATGAAGTAGGCGATGTTCAAAAGGGCGTCCACAAAACCGGCGCTCTCCTGTCCCACGTCGTTGATCATGCTGACGATGCCCACCGGGCCGGAGAGATCCTTGACCCCCACCGCGCCGGCCAGCAGATCCCGGAGGCTGTTATAGACCATGCGCACGAAGTCCAGAGCGCAGTACCAGCTGTACTGGAGCTTCTGGCTGAAATTCATCTCCTGCACCCCGAAGCGGAAGCCGTAATACTTGCCGCCCTCCTCGGGATAGTCCACCAGCTTCAGCTCGAAGTCCTTCAGCTCCACCTTCTGGCCGTCGCGGATCACCACGATGTCGTGGACGTCGCTGCCCCGGGCCAGATACTCGGAGACGTTGTTGGAGAAGTAGATCCGGTGGCCGTCGATCTTGTAGAACTGATCCCCCACCTGGAGGCCGTCGGCGCTCTCATAGGGGCAGCCCTCGAAAAACTCCGTGATCACCGGGGTGCTGTAAGCTCTGGCGGAGGAAAAGACGATCACCAGCAGCACCAGGCCGATCAGGAAGTTCATGAAGGAGCCCGCCGCCAGGATGATCAGCCGCTTCCAGGCCGGCTGGCTGGAAAAAGCGCGCTCGTCGCCCTCCACGGCCTCATTCTCGCCGGTCATGGCGCAGTAGCCGCCGATGGGCAGGACTCGCAGGGCATAGAGGGTCTCCCCTTTTTGTTTTTTCCACAGTGCCGGACCCATGCCGATGGAGAATTCCTCCACCCGCACGCCGCAGGCCTTGGCAGCCGCGAAGTGCCCGAACTCGTGGACGGCGATGAGGATCCCGAAGCCCAGGATCGCAAGGAGAATATACATGGGATGTTCCTTTCAGATGAGCGTGAAGAGTGGAGTGTGGAGTGTGGAGTTTAAAGTGTCTCCGACGGATTTAAATATTAGTTTATCGGGATGTAAAAGAGAATCCGTAGGGGAGGGGCTTGCCCCTCCCCTACGGCCATTATTTGAATTTCGCCAGAAATCCAGCATCCCTACAAACTCCAATTTACCGCTGGAATGTGAAATCTTATTCCAACTCCAAACTCCGAACTCCAAACTTACTGCTTAAAGTACGTTCTTACAAAGGCGCGGGCCTCCTGGTCGGCCTGGAGAATGGCGTCCAGATCGTGGTTTTCCGCTCTCGGAACCGCCTGCACCGCCGCGGCGACGCTGTCGTAAATATCATTATACCCGATCTTGTGATCCAGAAACAGGTGCACCGCCACCTCGTTGGCCGCGTTCATGACGGCGGCGTCGGTGCCGCCGTTTCTGGCGCACTGGATGGCCAGGGCCAGGCAGGGCAGCTTCTCGAAATCCGGGGCGTAGAAGTTGAGTCCCTTCCCCAGCTTGGTGAAGTCCAGCCGCTGGCTCATGCTCTCCGCCCGGTTGGGATAGGTCAGCGCGTACTGGATGGGCAGACCCATGTCCGGCACGCCCAGCTGGGCGATGACGGTGCCGTCCACCAATTCCACCATGGAGTGGACGATGCTCTCCGGGTGGATCAGCACCTCGATGCCGTCCGGCGTGGTGCCGAACAGATGCATGGCCTCGATGAACTCCAGGCCCTTGTTCATCATGGTGGCGCTGTCCACGCTGATCTTCGCGCCCATGCTCCAGTTGGGGTGGCGCACGGCCTGCTCCGGAGTCACGTCTTTGGTCTGTTCTCTGCTCCAGCCGCGGAAGGGGCCGCCGGAGCCGGTGAGCAGAACTTTCCGCAGCTCACCCTTCCGCCCGGTGAGGCACTGGAAGATGGCGCTGTGCTCCGAGTCCACGGGGACGATCTCCGCGCCGCAGTCCGCCGCCCGCTTCATGACGATGGAGCCGGCGCAGACCAGGGTCTCCTTGTTGGCGAGGGCGATGCGGCGCTTCTTTTTGATGGCCTCCAGGGTGGGCTTCAGACCCACGGCGCCGGAGACGGCTGTCACCACGGCGTCGGTGTCGGAGATCACGGCGGCCTCGATCAATGCGTGCTCGCCGCCCCAGACCTTGATGTCCGTGTCCGCCAGGGCGATTTTCAGCTCCTTCGCCGCGCCCTCGTCGGTGACGGCGACCATGGCGGGGTGCAGACGTCTCGCCTGCTCCTCCGCGAGCCCGATGCTGCGGTTGGTGCTGATGGCCCGCACCTGCAGGCCCAGATGCTCCGCCACGGCCACGGTCTGCCGACCAATGCTGCCGGTGGAGCCCAAAATCGAAATGGATCTTACCATAGTGATGCCTTTCTGAAAATGGGTAGTTACAGGATTTCAAATTCCAGTTTATCGGGGAGTTCATAAATTTCAGAATGTTGGATAGAACATAGCCTTCCCCTGGGGGAAGGGGGACCGCGCAAGCGGTGGATGAGGGTCGGGGAGCAGCAGGATCAGGGCAGCAGCTCAATAGAAATCACAATGGCTCTACCCTCATCCGTCACGGCTATTTCCCGCCGTGCCACCTTCCCCCAGGGGAAGGCTTTCGCTCTCATCAACTGCTCGACAAACTCCAATTTATCGCTCAAGTCAATCGTTTCAATTCACCATGACCCCGATGGCGGGCCAGAGGATCACCAGCAGCTCCAGCAGGGGCGCGGTGAAGATGGTGCTGTCGAAGCGGTCCAGCATGCCGCCGTGGCCCGGCAGCAGATTGGAGTAGTCCTTCACGCCGTACTCCCGCTTGATGGCAGAAAAGGCCAGATCGCCCATCTGCCCGGCGAGGGAGCCCAGCAGACCGTAGACCATCATGGCGAGGAAGTTTACATAACAGCCGCAGAGCTTGAGGATCAGGCCGTACAGCAGCGCGCCGACGATGGCCGCCAGCAGTCCGCCCACGGCGCCCTCGACGCTCTTGTTGGGGCTCAGGTGGGGGGCCAGCTTCTTCTTGCCCATGGCGCGGCCCACGAAGAAGGCGCCGGAGTCGCTGATCCAGACAATGACGAAGGTCAGGAGGATGTAGGGCGCTTTGGGGTCGTGCTGCCCCAGACGCACCAGAGCGGTGAGCAGATAGGGGATCAGCAGCCCCGCCGTGAACACCAGCGCGGGCTCCACGAAGTGCATGCGGTTCTGTTCGCTGCGGAAGGTGCGCATCATCTCTCCGAACATGACCACCAGCAGCAGCCAGGCCGCCAGCTTCAACGCCACGTCCCCAAAGCCGAAGACGGTGCCCATGGGGATCATCGCGGCGGCCACCCCGGCATAAACGCCGAAGCGCTTGCGGAAGCGGGAGCCCATGGTGGTGTGCAGCAGCTCCCAGGCACTGAATGCCGCCATGACGGCGACCACGATGGCCCAGCCCCACAGGGGTGCGAAAAAGATCACGGCCAGCAGCGCCGGAATGCCGATCCCGGCAACGATCAGTCTGTTTTTCATGTTTCTCTGTCCTTTACTGGTTGATATGAGAAGGGGGTTCAAGTTTTAGTTTATCGAGCAGAGTAAAATAGAATCCGTAGGGGCGATTCACGAATCGCCCGCTGGGAGGAAGGCGGATATTTGCCAGAGAAATTGGAGTGCTGCCTGTGTCCAACTCAGCTACGACCGGGCGATTCGTGAATCGCCCCTACAAACAAGATCATAGGTTTCTGTCTTCCAACTCTCCGACAAACTCCAACTTCCCGCTCACTTCACCCCGCCGAAGCGGCGGTCTCTTCTCTGGAACTCGATGATGGCGTCGTCCATGTCCCGCTCGGAGAAGTCCGGCCAGAGGACATCGGTGAAATAGAGCTCCGAATAGGCGCCCTGCCACGGGAGGAAGTTGCTGAGCCGTTCCTCCCCGCTGGTGCGGATGATCAGATCCGGGTCCGGGATGCCGGTGGAGTAGAGCAGACTGGAGAAATACTCCTCCGTCAACTCCGGGGCCTCGCCGGCTTTGTAGAGATCCGCGTATTTCCGCACGGCGTGGAGAATCTCGTCCCTGCCGCCGTAGTTGATGCAGAGATTCAGCTGGCAGCCGTC
>CAMHPQ010000075.1 GCA_946187035.1 uncultured Clostridia bacterium
AGCGCCACCTTGCCAAGGTGGAGGTAGCGAGTTCGAGCCTCGTCGCCCGCTCCAATTTTTCTGTTCATGGAACAGAAATTTATATACGAATGGGCACCCCACCCCAAACAAATTCAAAACGTCAGTTTTGGATTTGAGAGGAGGAACGGGGGCGCGGATACGAAGCTTTCACCAGAGGGCGCAGCCCGGCGGTGGAAGCGGAGTGAAGCAAGCCCGTCCCGACGACGGCGCCATAGCCAAGTGGTAAGGCATGGGACTGCAAATCCTTGACCCCCGGTTCAAATCCGGGTGGCGCCTCCAAAATGGAAACTCCGATGTGTTTCGACACACCGGAGTTTTTTGTTTTTTTATCGTGTCAGAATCGAACCTTCTCCGCCACGGCGCACCGGGTATTCCTCCAGATGGCCAGAGAGCTTTCGGCGCATGTCCCGCACGGCTTCGAGCATGTCATCTTTGTGCATCGGCAGCTTCCCCTGCATGGGGACGATGTTGGAGGGGTGGGAGCCGAAATAGTAGGTGTCCTTGAGATCCAAAAGGCTCAGCAGACGCTCCTGCTCGTCCAGCAGCTGGCCGCAGGTGCACTCCCGGAACAGGCCGTCCTTCATATCCTGATACAGCCTGCAGCCGGGCTGAGCGTGGAGGGAGCCGATGAACAGCAGGTGGGGCTGGACAGCGTTGATGAGTTCCGCGGTGGCCTCGGCATTTTCCTTCCAGAGCTCCGCTCCTCCGCAGCCGAGGATGGTGTTGAAGCTGTAATCCATGCCCGCGTCCGTGAGCCGCAGCAGCTGAACTCTGGCTTCCTCGGCGGTGTGGCCCTTGTTCATGTACTTCAGCGCCGCGTCCAGACCGCTTTCCACGCCGATGTCCAGACCGTGGATGCCGCAGGCGCGGAGTCTGCGCAGTTCTTCGTCGGTCTTGTGCATGATGTTCTGGATGGAGGCGTACATGGCGATGGTCTCCACCTTGGGCAGCTTCCGGTGGATGGCCTCGGCGATCGCTTCCAGCCGATCCGCTGAGAGCACAAAGGCGTCGCCGTGCTCAAGAAAGACCCGTCGGACGTTGGGAACCTGCTGTGCGGCCTCTTCAATGTCCGCCTCGATCTCCTCCATGGGACAGACCGCAAACTGCACGTCCGGGTACATGTAACAGAAGGTGCATTTGTTGTGGCTGCAGCCCAGCGTCACCTGCAGCAGAAGGGAATTGGCCTCATAGGGCGGACGGTAGACCGTTCCGGTGAGATTCATGCGTTGTCACTGCCTTTCATTTGCGCGATGTATTCGTTGCCCCAGGTCTCCATGGCGGCGATGACGGGGCGGAACTTCTCTCCGATCTCGGTGAGAGAGTATTCGACCTTCGGCGGGATGGACTCGTACTGGACACGCTTGACCAGCCCGTGCTCCTCCAGCGCCTTCAGCTGGACGGACAGGGTGGCGTGGGTCATCTTCGGCATCTTACGCAAAAGCTCGTTGAAGCGTGTCGGGCCGTCTTCCAGATAGAGCAGAATCAGCACCGCCCATTTGCCGGAGATCAGACTCTGGGCCGTGGCGTAGGGGCATTTCCCAAACCGCTCGTCGAGTGTGGATTGCTGCTCCATCAGACGTCGAACTCCTCTTTCAGATCCATCATGCCGCGGATCTCGGCGTGGCCGTTTTTCAGATAAAACAGGCCCATTTCCCAGCCGTTCTTGTCGTACAGATCCATGATCTGCGGGATGGCTTCACGCACCTTGGCGAGCAGCGCGTCATCCTTTACCACAGTCGCTTCACCGTCATAGCGCAGAAACTCCCCGCCGTTCACGGCCAGGACCTCCACCCTGGGATTGGCGGTCAGCTGCTTGAAAACGTTCTTGAACGTGCCGCAGCCGAAATAGAGCACGTCGTCCACCAGCATCTGGAACCCAAAGGGACGCCCCTTGGGCTGATTACCGTCCGTGGTGAGGAAATAGAAGAGCTTGGCTTCGTTCAGAAATTCGTGTACCTTTGCAGCATTTGACATAGTATGATCCTCCTTGGTCATATTTTTGAACTGGTTTGATTATACGACCGATTTTGAAGCCGTGCAAGTACGATTTTTCAAGATACTCGGTATCGGAAAAGATACCTGCCCCACAAAAAACGCGCACCCCGAGAGGTGCGCGTTGGAAATGAAAGCATTATTCGGCAGTCACTTTCTTCCGATCTGCGAGAGCAAAGCAGGCGGTGATGATGGTCATGTAGACCGCGAGGATCACGATGCTGGGCAGCAGATACAAAAACGGATAGGGGATCCAGCTGTGGAAGAGCTCCAGCAGGGGATTGCCCTCGGTCTCCACAGAGAAGAAGTAGTTGGCGTGGGGGTGCAGACCGGTGGCCCGCAGCAGCACGTTCACGCCGAAGATCACCGCTGCGATCAGCAGCACCGTCAACGCCGTTCCCGGCAGATCCCGGAACCTCGGACGGAAGAGCCCGAAGGTCACCAGGGAGAGGGCCTCGATGATGATCATGAAATGGGTGCCGTAGTAGCCCAGCATCCTGGGCAGCAGGATGGAGTAACCGTCGAAGCCGGCGCCGGGCATGCAGATGGCCATGGCCGCGCCCAGGGGCCCGATGAAGAAGCAGAAGCTCATGAGCGGGCGTTTCCCGGTGAGGACGGCCACGGGGATCAGCAGCATGTTGATGTTGCACATCTGCAGCGGAAGCTCGCCCCACCAGTTGAAGCCGCCCATGTGGGCCGTGGCGGCGTCGAACTCCGCGTCGATGGAGAGATAGTATTTATAGACGAAAAAGCCGATGGTGGTCAAGATGCAGGCGGTGACGATGACGATGCGTTTGACCCTCTCGCTCTTGCCCCGCAGCAGCAGGCTGGCGAGAATCAGCAGCAGCGCAAATCCGGCGACCAGCGCCCAGAATACGCCGTTGAACGGATGGTAGTCAGCTGTCATAGGTTTCTCCTCTTTTTCTTTCTCTTTCTTTTCTATTCTTCCGATTTTTCCGGCAGCAGCTTCGCCAGCTGGAGCGACAGCTCGCCCACCACAATGGCCGAAGGAATGTCCACGAACACGTGCTGCTTGACAAACAGGATGCTCAGACACACGCAGATCAAAATCCCGAACTGCAGCTTTGAAAACCACTTCGGCAGCCTGTCGCAGCCCATGGAGCCCCGCCAGCAGAAATAGGTGATCATCACGTGCAGGGAGGGAAAGAGGTTCGTGGGGGTGTCAATCCGATAGAGCAGCCGCATCAGGACGGAGAAAAGGTCGCTGCCGGGAATATCCGGACGCGGCATGGTGCAGGGATACACCACGAAGATCACCCCGGAGATCACCATGCCGATCACATAGGCGGCGGTGAACCGGCGGGCGTGGCTGCGGCGGTCAAACAAAATGGCGAGCACGCAGCCGATCCAGTCGGCAAACACCAGGAAATAGACCGTGACCCAGATCGGCGCCACATGGATGGCGTCATCCAGCGGGGTTGTGAGGATGTGCGGCGGCGGGGTGGGGATCAGATGGGAGCCGTAGAACACCAGCAGCTGCGAGCCCAAAGCCAGCAGCGCGCAGCGCAGAACAAAGTGAATTTGGTCCCGATGCTCGATAGGATCACCTCCCAATGATTTGCTCCATTATAACAAATTCTGCGCCCATGTGAACAGTGAATTGCGAATTTTTATATGAAGATTTGCTTAAAAAAGCGAATTGTGATCCAATGTCCGGAGCTTTTTCAAAAAATGGTTTTTGTTGACAGAAGCCCTCGGCGGAGATACAATATTTTATATTGTAACAATTCATCCGCCAGGAGGAAACCGCCATGCCCATAGAATCCATGTGGATGCTGCGCAAGCAGGGCTGCACCCTGCTGCGGCACAGCGCGGAGCGTCCCTTCGCCGTGGCCGTGCGGCAGGAGAAAACCTACACCGCCAACCGCGGCACCGTGAAAACCGAAATCCGGGAGGCCGAGCGCGTAGCGCTGACGGACTTTCAGCAGCTGGACAACAGCACCGTGACCCTCTCAAACGGTGCCCACCGGCTGAGAATTTCCATCGAAGAATCGCCCATGGGCTACACCCTGCAGTTTGAGGGCGAGCCCGGCTGGGGCTACGTCTTCTCGTTGCCTGCCAAAAAGCGGGAGGCCGTCTTCGGCGGCGGCGAGCAGTACCGGCAGGTGAATCTCAGAGGCGAGACCGTGGTGAACTTCGTCGCGGAGCACATCAAGGCCTCCACCATCATCGAAAAGACCCTGCTGCCCCGGTTCCTCTACCGGGAAAAGCCCCACGGCAGCATCGGCAGCTACGCGCCCATGCCCGTGTTCGTGACGGATCGGAATCGGCTGATTCTCTTTGACACACCCGCCGACGGCAAGGCGGACTTCTCCAAGCCGGAGGCCCTGTCTTTCGCCTTTGACCGCTGCCCCAAGAGCCTCACGGTTCTGAAGGGCGACAGCTTCACCGATCTCACCAAAGCTTTGGCGGAGCGGATCCCCAACCGGCAGTATCTGCCGGACTGGTGCTACGACGGCATGATCCTGGGCGTCCAGGGCGGCACCCAGACCGCGGTGGACAAGGCCTTCCAGATGCTGGACGCGGGGGCGAAGATCGCCGCAGTCTGGTGCCAGGACTGGTCCGGCGAGATCCGCACCGTCATGGGCAAGCAGGTCTGGTGGAACTGGGAGGCGGACGAAAAGCTCTACCCCGATCTCAAATCCGCCATTCAGAAGCTCAATGCCAGAGGCGTGAAGTTCCTAGGCTACATCAACCCCTATCTGGTGAAGGACGGGAAATTATATAACGAGTGCAAGGAGCGCGGCTGGCTCATTACCAGGCAGGACGGCTCCGTGTGCCACATCAAGTCCACCACCTTCGACGCCGGCATGCTGGATCTCACCAATCCGGAGACCGTGCGGTTTATCAAGGAGACCCTGATCGGCAAAAACATGCTGGATCTGGGCATCTCCGGCTGGATGGCGGACTTCGGCGAGTATCTGCCGGTGGACTGCGTCCTCCACGAGGGCGACCCCGCCTTGCTCCACAACGTCTGGCCGGTGCTCTGGGCCAAGGTCAACCGGGAGGCCATCGAGGAATATGGGGCCAAGGACGCCTTCTTCTTCACCCGCTCCGGCTATCTCGGTATCCAGACCTATGCGCCGATCCTCTGGAACGGCGACCAGCACACGGACACCACCAAGGATTACGGCATGCCCTGCGTCATGCCCGCCAGCTTCTCCCTGGGCTTCTCCGGGGTGCCGCTGGTCCACTGCGACATCGGCGGGTTCTTCTCCTTCATGAAGATGAAGCGCTCCGAGGAGCTCTTCACCCGCTGGATGGAGATGGGCGCCTTCTCGCTTTTGATGCGGAGCCACGAGTCCATCCGCCCCTGGGCCAACGCCCAGTTTGACGCACCGAAGGTGAAGGACTACACCGTGCGTCTCACCAACGTACACACGGCCCTGGCCCCCTACTGGAAGCACTGCGTCCAGGAAGCCCAGCAGGGCGTCCCCGCCATCCGCCCGGACTTCTGGTTCGAGGGAGCGGCGAAGAAAGGGAAAGACCCCTATGCCTACTTCCTGGGCGACGATCTCTTCGTCTGCCCGGTGATCCGGGAGAAGGCCAGAATCCGCACCGTCCATCTCCCGGCAGGGGAGTGGGTGCACTTCTGGACCGGCGAATCCTATGAGGGCGGTAAGAAATACCGGGTGGACGCGCCCCTGGGCCAGCTCCCGGTGTTCTATCGGAAAAACAGTCCGTTCGCGCCGATCTTTCAAAACGCGGCGCTTAGATAACAAGGAGAGGTGAAGAAAATGGATCAGTCTTACATTTCCCGCACCAGCGGCATCGGCACGAAAGACAAGATCGGCTACATGATGGGCGACCTGGGCTCCCTTCTGGTGTTCGGTCTCGTCCAGAGCGTGCTGCAGAAGTACTACACCGATGTGCTGGGCATTACCCCCTGGGCGATCATGATCATGTTCGTCATCGCCCGCGTGTGGGACGCCATCAACGACCCCATCTGGGGCCGCATCGTGGACGGCATGCCTGCCAAGGCCGACGGGCGCTATCGCCACTGGCTGAAGGTGCTGGCCATCCCCACGGCCATCAGCGCCATTCTCATGTTCGTGAAGATTCCGGGACTCAGCTCCGGCGGCTATCTGGTCTACGCCTATGTGACCTATATCCTCTTCGGCATGCTGTACACCGGCATCAACATCCCCTACGGCTCTCTGGCCCAGGTCATCACCTCCGATGAGCGGGAGCGCTCCAGCCTGTCCGTGTTCCGCTCTGTGGGCTCCGTCATCGGCGCCCTGCCCGCCATGGTGCTGATCTCCATGTGCTATGTGAAGCTGGCCGACGGCACCCGCGTCATGAGCTACAACAAGATCATCACCGGCGTCATCGTCATCGCGGTGCTCTGCGTGCTGGCCTTCCTGCTGGCCTACAAGTGGACCACCGAGCGCGTGAAGACCAAGCCCGCCCCCAAGGAGAAGGGCCAGACCTGGAAGGTCTTCAAGGTGCTGGTGAAGAGCCGTCCCTTCGTGGCGGTCTGCATCGTGGGCATGCTGTATCTGGCGGCCCAGATGTTCAGCCAGAGCTATTACAACTACCTGTTCCACTACTACTTCAACGCCCCCGGTCTGAGCCTGCTGCCCCAGGTGTGCATCTATCTGCCGGTGGCCGTGGTGATGTTCTTCGCCGGCAAGCTGGGCGCGAAGGTGGGCAGACGCGAGCTCTGCGCCTACGGCGTGCTGTTCTCCGCTGTGTGCAACTTTGCCCTCTACTTCCTCGGCACCAAGAGCGTCTGGATCTTCCTGGGCGCCCTGTTCCTGTCCGGCATCGGCGGAGCCTTCATCTTTCTGCTGCTGTGGGCCATTGCCACTGACGCCATCGACTACAACGCCGTGAAGTTCGGCCTCCACGATGAGGCCACCAGCTACGCCATCTTTACCTTCATGCGGAAGTTGGGCCAGACCGTGGCCGCCATCCTCACCAACGCCGCCCTGATCCGCATCGGCTACGACGGCGCCACCGTGGCGGCGGAGAATCTCACAGACAGCGTCCTCAAGAGCATGTACAACGACTCCGTGCTGATTCCGGCGGTGCTGTATCTGCTGATGTTCATCGTGCTGCTGTTCGTCTATCCCCTGGGCAAGCAGAAGATTGCAGAGCTCCAGGCCCAGAAGGAGCAGGTGCTCGGCCAGTTGCACCAGCAGTAATCCGACGCTGCATCGCAATTTCAACACATAATCCTGATAAAAACTCCGGTCTGCAAACCAGGCCGGAGTTTTGCCGCAACAAAAACAGGAAACTATATTGACACGATGTCAGAATGATGCTATACTAGGTTCTGACATCGTGTCATTATAATTTGGAAAGGAAGCGTTTCAATGAAAAAGAATACGGGCGCGCAGCTGGCGCTCTATCCGTCTCCGGTGACGGTGGTGGGAGCCATGGTGAACGGCAAGCCCAACTGGACGCTGGCGGCCCACGCGGGGGTCATGGCCCACAGCCACCTGATGCTCTCCATGGTCAAGGCCCATTATACGAACCTGGGCATCCGGGAGAACAAGGTGGTCTCGGTGAACATTGTGGACGCCTCCTGGCTGAAGGAAGCGGACCGCATGGGCTGCATCAGCGGCAGCAAAGAGGACAAGTCCGAGGCCTTCGCCTATACGGTGGGGGAGAAGGGTGCGCCCATGATCGACGCCGCCAAGATCTCCATCGAGTGCCAGGTGGAGGACATCTACGATCTGGCGGGCTTCGACAACTTCATCTGCAGGATCACCGGCACCTACGTGGACGAGGAGATCCTCACCGAGAAGGGCAAGGTGGACTACCGCAAGTTCAAGCCGGCGCTGTTCCAGTTCCCCACCTATGAGTATCTGGAGACCGGTGACATTCTGGGCCCCTGCATGAAGATGAACTGACCAAAAACGAGAGAGGAAGAGAGAAATGCCGAAAGGATCTGCGGAACTGACCAGAGCGCGGAAGGATGAGATCATCGCCGCCTGCCGAAAGCTCTATGAGACCATGAGTTTTAAAGAGATTACGCTCAAGGAGATCGGGCAGCAGACGACTTTCACACGCACCTCGATCTACAATTATTTTGAGACGAAGGAAGAGATCTTCCTCGCCCTCTTCGGGCAGGAATATGATCTGTTTGCAGAGGATCTGAACGGGCTCTGCGAGCGGGAGGAGACGCTCACGCTGGACGCCCTCTCCTCGGAGCTGGCCCGCGCCCTGGAGCGGCGGCCCCTGATGCTGAAGCTCCTGAGCATGAACCTCTACGACATGGAGGCCAACTCCCGCATGGAGCGGCTGGTGGAATTCAAGGTGGCCTACGGAAAGTCCAAGGACGCCCTGGATCGCTGCCTCATGAAGTTCTGCCCCGGGCTGGACGAGGCGGGCCGACAGACCTTCCTGTACGCCTTCCTGCCCTTCGTCTACGGGCTCTATCCCTACACCTTTGTGACTGAAAAACAGAAGCAGGCCATGGCGGAGGCCGGGATCAGCTATGCCTATATCAGCACCTATGAAATGGCCTATGCTTTCATCCGCACCATGCTGGGAGGACTCCAATGATCGCCATCAACATCTATTACACCGGCGAGAACGGCTCCGCCCGGGCCTTCTGCGAGGAGATGGTGCGCAGCGGCGTCGTGGATTTGATCCGCGCCGAGGACGGTAACCTGCGCTACGAATACTTTTTCCCCATGGAGGACCCGGAGACCGTGCTGCTCATCGACCAGTGGAGAGATCAGGCGGCCATCGACGCCCACCACGCCTCTCCCATGATGGCGAAGATTGCGGCCCTGAGAGAACAATACGACCTGCATATGAAGGTAGAGCGGTTTGTCTCCGATGATTCCGGCCTGCCGGAGCAGGATTTGAAGTTTATCAAGAAATAAGGGGGTATCATAATGAAAGAAAAAATCACACAGACCGCCGGACGGCAGCAGCTGGGCGAGTTTGCGCCCATGTTCGCGCACCTGAACGACGACGTGCTGTTCGGCGAGGTCTGGAACGAGGAAGCCATCGACGTCAAGACCAAGTGCATCATCACGGTGGCGTCCCTGATGGCCTCGGGCATCACGGATTCGTCCTTGAGCTATCATCTGCAGAACGCCAAGAACCACGGCGTGACCAAGGAGGAGATCGCCGCCGTCATCACCCACGCCACCATGTATGTGGGCTGGCCCAAGGGCTGGGC
>CAMHPQ010000076.1 GCA_946187035.1 uncultured Clostridia bacterium
CCGTCGTTTTCGTTGGTATCGGTAGTTGCGTCGGCTTCGGCTTTGATGGGATCGGCGGCATTGCCCATGGCGATGCCGGTGCCGGCGGCTCTGAGCATGGCGAGGTCGTTGGTGCTGTCCCCGAAGGCGTAGGTGTCATTCTCTCCGAGGCCCAGGCGCTTTGCAAGAAATCGGAGCGCCAGCCCCTTATCCGCGCCGACGGCGTTCAGCTCCAGGTTGTTGCGGAAGGAGGAGGTGACAACGATCTCCGGGAAGGCGTTTTCGATCTCCTTCCACGCCGCTTCCCTTTCGTCCATGTTTCGGAAACAGAGCTGCACCTTCTGCACCGGGGCCTGCTTCTCCTTTAAGAACGCCTCGATGTCCTCGATGGGATTTCTTGTGACCTGAATCAGCCGCACTACCTCCTCGTCGGAGTTGTAGTAGCGCAGATTCTCGAAGTAGGCCCGGTTCGTCCAGCCGGTGTGGTTCCAGTAGACATCCCGCATGCAGTCGTAGCGTTTGGCAAACTCCAGCACCCGGAGGGCGGTTTCCAGCGGGATTTCGCAGCGGTGGAGGATCTCGCCGGTCTGCTGATCCGAGACGCAGGCCCCGTTGATGCTGATCACATACCGGACGAAGGGTTGATCCCGCACCTCCTTCGGCATGGCGTTCAGGGCGCGGCCCGTGGCGGGGACGATATAGTGGCCCCGATCAGCCGCTCGCTGCAATGCAGCCCGGTTTCGCGCAGAGATGTGTTTTTCGCTATTTAACAGGGTTCCGTCCAGATCCAGGGCCAGGATGCTCAATGCCAGCCCCTCCAGTCGTCGTCATCGTCGTTGACCTCGGTGTAATCGCCCTCGAAGATCGTCGGGTCCGGCTTCGGCGGGATGGTCTCCCCGTTCAGAACCCGGTAGTAGTTTGCGTAGGTCAGCGCCTCATAGGGCCAGAGCCAGATGGCGAAGGGCGAGAGCAGAAGGTGGAGGATCTCCCAGCCAAGAAAGCTGAGATCCAGGGTGAAGAGCTCCATTTTATGAGAGCGCATCATCTCGCTGCTCCGCTGGAGGCACTGCATGGGCGTATAGTCCGGGTGATCCAGCAGCAGGTAGATGGCCTGCCGGTAGCGGTAGCTGGCCACGATACCCGGCATGATCAAAAGCAGCGACCAGAGCAAGATGAAGACGACCTCCAGAAGGCTCAGGAGGACCACTCTCCCCATGACCGCAAAGCCGTCCAGCAGGTTGCCGTAGTCCGCCGGCTCCTCTCTGGTCACGTGGAGGGCGTAGATGGTCTTGCCGGTGTTCACCATCAGCTGCATGATGGACAGCGCCACGGCCAGAACGCAGCCGAAAAAGGACGGGCTGTAATTGGCCAGCTGGCGGAGATACTGCTTTTGAATGTCATCCAGAACCGCCTGGACCTCCTCCGGGGTGGTCATGTTGGTGTTGCTGATCTGGAACCGGAAATTCAGCCCCATGACGTTAGTAGAGAGATTTTGCAGAATGAAAATCAGCGCGAAAACGATCAGACCGATCACAATGGGATTCGGCTGATAGCGGCGCATGCGCTCTCGGGCGTCGCGCTTGAGCAGGGTACGATCCATTGAGACCGCCACCTCCTTGTGTGAATTCGTTCTATGATTATATCAGATGCGCTGGTGTTTTTCCAGCCCCGGAGTGAAAAAGAAGGCGAAGTAGGGATTTTTGCTTGAAGGATCCCGGCTTCCATGGTATGATGAATCCCGGATTTTGGATGCGAAGGGAGGGAACCCACATGAAGCAGGATGCGGCGCTGCGGGCGCTGGTGATCTGTTCGGATGATGAAAGCGGAAAACGGGTTCTTGCCCTTTTGTCGGAGGAGGTCTCCCCCATCCGCTGCAAAACCGCGCCGGAGGCCATGCCGGTGCTGGAGCGCGGGGAGGCGGAGCTGGTGATCGCCGTGGAGCCCTTCTCTCAGGACGTGGACGGGCGTCTGCTGCCCACGCTGTTGAAGGAGGAGCGGATCTGCCTTCTGGTTTTGACCGAGACGGACGCGCCCAGGCCCATGCTGACGGAGCGGGGCGCCCTGGCCCTCCCCTGCTGGGCCCCGGACTTTCTGCTGCAGCAGGCGATGCAGTTGCTGATTGCAACAAGGCGCAAGCTCCGGAAGCTGGAGAACCGCGCCGCGAAGCTGGAGGCCCACGTGGAGGACATGCGGCTCATTAACCGAGCCAAGCTCCTGCTGGTGCAGCAGCTGAAAATGACGGAATCTGAGGCCCACCGCTACATTGAGAAGCAGGCCATGGACACCTGCCGCAAGCGCAGAGCCATCGCCGAGAGCATCATCCGCACCTACGAGGTGTGATTTTTCTGAGGAATTTTTAAATAAGTATTCCATTTTCAGTGGAATTGCGTTATACTGAAATTTGTTGAAAAAATCCTTTTTGCTTTCGCTGACAGGCGAAGCGATGATTCAGAAAGGAACCGTACCGATATGCACGACACCTACACCAATCCCCTGTGCGCCCGTTACGCCGGGAAGCAGATGCAGAAGCTCTTCTCCGACGACACGAAGTTCACCACCTGGCGCAGACTCTGGATCGCTCTGGCGGAAAGCGAGCGGGAGCTGGGACTCCCCATCACCCAGGAGCAGATCGACGAGCTGAAGGCCCATGTGGATGACATCGACTATGAATTCGCCGCAGCCAGAGAGCACGAGGTGCGCCACGACGTCATGGCTCACGTGCTGACCTACGGCGAGAAGTGCCCCAGCGCCAGAGGCATCATCCATCTGGGCGCAACCAGCTGCTATGTGGGCGACAACACCGACATTCTGCTGATGCGCGAGGGTCTGAAGCTGGTGCGCGGGATGCTGGTGAACGTGCTGTCTGCGCTGGCGGACTTCGCGGAGCAGCACAAGGCCCTGCCGACTTTGGCCTACACCCACTTCCAGGCGGCCCAGCCCACCACCATGGGCAAGCGGGCCACTCTCTGGATGCAGGATCTGCTGATGGACTTAGAGCAGCTGAACTTCCAGCTGGAGCATCTCAGACTCCTGGGCTGCAAGGGCACCACCGGCACCGGGGCCAGCTTCCTGGCGCTGTTCGACGGCGACGCCGGCAAGGTGGTGGAGCTGGAGAAAAAGATCTGCCAGAAGATGGACATGCCCGGCGCCTACCCCGTCAGCGGTCAGACCTACAGCCGGAAGGTGGACTATCAGGTGCTGCAGGCGCTCTCCGGCGTGGCCCAGAGCGCGGCGAAGTTCTCCAACGACATCCGGCTTTTGAGCCATTTGAAGGTGGTGGACGAGCCCTTTGAGGCCGGGCAGATCGGCTCCAGCGCCATGGCCTACAAGCGAAACCCCATGCGCTCCGAGCGGATTGCGTCTCTCGCCAGATACGTGATGTGCGACCTGCAGAACACTGCCATCACCGCCGCCACCCAGTGGTTTGAGCGGACGCTGGACGACAGCGCCAACCGCCGGATCAGCATCCCCGAGGCCTTCCTCGCAGTGGACGGCATTTTGAATCTCTATCTCAACATCATCCGGGGCATGACCGTCTACCCCAAGATGGCGGCGAAGCTCCTGAACGACGAGCTGCCCTTCATGGCCACCGAGAACATCCTCATGTACTGCGTGAAGGAAAAAGGCGGCGACCGGCAGACCCTCCATGAGGCCATCCGGCAGCACAGCGTGGCAGCGGCCAAGGAGGTCAAGCTCAACGGCAAGCCCAACGACCTCTTTGACCGGATTCTGGCCGATCCCGTATTCGGCCTCACCAAAGAGGAGCTGGAGGCCGTCAGCGATCCCATGAAATTCACCGGCATGGCTCTGCAGCAGACAGAGACCTTCCTCCGCGAGCAGGTCAGACCGGTTCTGGAGCAGTACGCCGACTGCCTGGGGCAGGAAGCCGTTGTGTCCGTGTAAATAACCGCCATCATTCTGATCGAACAAAGCACGATGGGCATGAGATTCTTCGGCTCCGCTCAGAATGACATGAAAAGAAATGATATTGGATTCCAATAGGAGGCTATCCATCATGTTAACATCTATCGTAGGCATCAACTGGGGCGACGAGGGCAAGGGCCGCATGGTCGACCTCCTCAGCCAGAAGTACGATGTGGTCGTCCGCTATCAGGGCGGCAACAACGCCGGTCACACCGTCATCAACGACAAGGGCAAGTTCGTTTTGAACCTGCTGCCCTCCGGCATTCTCAGAGACGAGACCGTGAACGTCATGGGCCCCGGCATGGTCATCGACACCGAGCACCTCTTCAACGAGATCGGCCGCATCCGCGACGGCGGCATCGAGGTCACGCCCCGGCATCTGAAGATCAGCGACAAGGCCTGCATCTGCATGCCCTATCACAAGCTGCTGGACTGCCTGGAGGAGGATCGTCTCGCCGACAAGAAGTTCGGCTCCACCAGACGCGGCATCTCCCCCGCTTACTCCGACAAGTACATGAAGAAGTCCCTGCGCATGGGCGATCTGAAGGATCGGGACGCTTTGAAGGCGCGGCTGGCCGACATCATTGAGTGGAAAAACCTCTTCGTGGTCAATGGCTACGGCCACGAGCCCATCAGTCTGGACGAGATGATGGACTGGATCGACACCTACGCCATGCCCTTCAAGGATTACGTCTGCGACACCACGGACTTCCTGCACGAATCCATTGAGGACAACAAATCCGTCCTGTTCGAGGCTCAGTTGGGCGCACTGCGCGACATCGACTACGGCATCTATCCCTACACCTCCGGCTCCAGCACCATCGCGGCCTATGCCACTCTGGGCGCCGGCATCCCGGACGTGAAGCTGGACAACATCATCGGCATCATGAAGGCCTACTCCAGCTGCGTGGGCGAGGGCCCCTTCACCTGCGAGATGTTCGGCGAAGAGGCGGACGCCCTCCGGGAGGCCGGCGGCGAGTACGGCGCTGCCACCGGCAGACCCCGCCGTGTGGGCGGCTTCGACGTGGTGGCCTCCAAGTACGGCGTGAAGATGCAGGGCTGCACCAGTCTGGCGCTGACCAAGATGGACGTGCTGAGCTATATGGACAAGATCCCGGTCTGCGTGGCCTATGAGATCGACGGCGTGCGCACCGACCGCTTCCCCATCGGCGTGGAGCTGAACAAGGCCAAGCCCGTTTACGAGTATCTCCCCGGCTTCCACTGCGACATCTCCAAGGCCAGAAAGCTCAGCGATCTGCCCAAGGAAGCCATCGACTACGTCCGCTATCTGGAGGCGGCGGTCCACTGCCACATCCAGTACATCTCTGTGGGCGCTGACCGCGACGCCTACATCAAGGTTTACTGATTGGCACCCTTCGGACGGAGTTTTCCTTCCCCTCGGTGGTGGGAGCTTTACCTTCTCCAACCAGGGGTTCCACGATCTGTTCACCACGATCCGGTACTGCATTTCCGACGAGATCTACAACAGCACCCCGAAGGATCTGCCGATTTTCCTGATCTCCGGCGAAGACGACCCGGTGGGCAGCTACGGAGAGCTGGTGAAGGCCAGCTACGAGAGCTATCTCAAATCCGGCCACACCAATGTCACCATGAAGCTCTATCCCGGCAGACGCCACGAGATCCATCTGGATCCCGGCGGCCATGAGGTCATCGACGATGTGCTGCAGTTTCTCAAGCAAAACAACCTTTAAACATGAAAACTCCACCGATTGCTCGGTGGAGTTTTTTTACTCTGTGTTTGACTGTGGATCCCAGTATCCCATCAGTTCGGCGCTGACCTCCAGATAAGAGCGCAGCCGCTCCGGGAGCACGTTCAGCAGCTCAATGAAATTCTCTTCATAGACTTCAAAATACTGGATGTGCTCAAATTTCAGGCGGTAATGGTTCATGAACCACCTTTTCTTTTTCGGTTCCAGCCACTGATCCGAGAAATACACAGTCGGCACACTGGAGCTTCTTCCGCTGGCGATGGAGACGTAACCGTACTCCACGCAGTCCTCCCAGCACAGACGGTATTCCCTGCCGCGCCATCTGGTCACGATGGCGTCCGGCTCCAGACGGTAGGTCGGCGTCAGGCTGCCGATCAGCAGCGGATAGAGAAAACTCAGTAGAATGCATCCCCACATTACGCAAAATGAAAATCGATCAAAAAACGTAATATCCGAGTCAATGTAACCAAAAAGTGCAAGTCCAATGACAAATCCACCCAACACAAAAAAGAAAGCCAAATAAACCCAGAAGAGGAGCCGGTGGATCGCCATGCAGTAGTGCTTTTTCTGATACTTTTTCATGATACCCTGATGCCGAAGATCCGCTGGCTCCGGTGGCCGACCACCACGGTGTCGTTCACCATGACGGCGCTGGCCTCGATGTTGCCGTCCAGATCGATGCCGTCCAGCTTCTCACCGGTCTTTCCGTCCAGCAGGTACATGTAGCCGCCTGAGGTGCAGTAGATCAGATAGCCCTTGCCGGATTCGGTGTAGAAATCCACCGGGCTGGACCAGGAGTAGATCACCGTGGGGAATTCCCAGACGGTCTCGCCGGTCTGTTTATCCAATGCCGCCAGAATGCCGGCGCTGGCAGTGCTGCCGCCGGTACGGGCCACGGGGACGAAGAGCAGATTGGACAGCTCGTTTTTGCCCAAGGCCATGGTGCCCTGGACGCCGCCGGAGACGCCGGACTGGGTCTCGCAGGTGTAGTCATGCTGCCAGACGATCTCACCGCTGAGGCCGTCGATCTTCCACACCGGGACCACGGCGGTGGAGTTTTCCGCTGCCCGCCAGCCGGCGTGGAAGGAGGTGGAGATGTAGAGATACGGATGGCCGTCCTCGGTCTCCAAAACCGGGGTGCAGTTGGTGTCGTCCAGCACGTTCTGCACCCAAACCAGCTGCAGGTTGTTCAGATCCATGCACATGAAGTTGCCGCCGTTGTCCGCCATGTAGAGGTAATGGCTCCAGCAGACGGGCGACGCCTCCACCCCCACCCAGTAGGCGGTGCCGGTTCTCACACCGTTGTAGCGCCAGCGGATGGGCTCGTTGGGGTACATGTTCAGGGTGCCCGCCGCCTCGTCGTAGGCGGTGTTCAGCTTCACGATGTAAAGAAGGCCGTTTTCGCCGGGGTAGATCAGCTGGTCGGTCTCGGCGTCCACCAGCGGAGAGGCGTCGTACATGGACCAGGTTCTGCTGGCATATCCGTCTGCCGCGCCGAAGGAGTACATCAGGGAGCCGTCCACCAGGCTCACCACCAGAACCTGGCCGTCGCCCTGCATGCTCTGGTAGCCCGCGCCCACATAGAGGATCGGGATGCCGCGGGGGTCCAGGGCTCCCGCACCCTTGAAGGTGTAGCCCAAAAACAGCGGATCGCGGGTGGCCTCGCCGGTCTCCAGCTCGAAGAAGTAGACAAAGCCGTCCATGGTGGCGTAGATGACCTCGGTGAGGGTCTCTTTGTTTCTGGCCCAGTCGTACATGTAGGTCATGATCTGCCGGGTCTCATAGGGCCACTGGGTCACCAGCGGCTGACCCGTCCAGCCGCTCCCCGTCCAGACGTTGCCGTCCGGTGCCTGGAGGGCCGAGGTGATCTTCTCATAGACCTTGTTGAGTTTCCCTTCCGAGACGTTGGCGGTGCCGATGCTGGCGCCATTGCGGTAGTTGTTGCCCCGGAAGGTGGGGATGCCGGTGAGCTTGAAATAAGCGCTTGCGTCGTCAAAGCTGATGGGCTCCGCCATGGTAAAACCCTCGGCGGCGGCCCCGTCCACGATGACGGTCTGCTCGTTGATGAGATTCTGTGGCTCCGTGCCGGGAACCGCGGCAGCGGTGTAGTCCGCCACCTCCGCGACCTCGATTTCCGTATCGCCGCTCAAATGGGCGGCGGGTTTGGCGTTCCGGTATTTCACCTCCACCACGATCAGTACGATGCAGAGGGTGAGCAGCGCAATGGCCTCGATGAGCCTGGACACCGGAATGCCCAGCTTGATGTTGGATTTCGGCAGCTTCATAAATTCCGTTACTCCGTAAAATGAATGTGGTTGGAAATGTGCTCCTCGCAGAAGCAGTGGTAGCCCTGGCAGCGGGAGCAGTAGCGGAACTGCAGATCCGGGTAGTCTGCGTCGGTTTTGCCGCAGACCTCACATCTGTGGCGGTAGGGCTTTGCCGCCTGCTCTCTGCGGATGCGGGCGGCCTCCTTTTTGAAGTCCACAGTCTTCTTTCTCTGCTGGATTCTGGCAGGGCGGAAATAGTCAAACAGCCAGTCGCCGCAGAACAGCAGATAGTTCAGCACCGCCACCACCGGCAGCAGATTCAGCGGGAACGGGATGCGGATGATCTCATAGACAAAGAACACCGCGTCCACCACGCCCAGCCACTTGGCCTTGATGGGCAGCACGAAGAAAAACAGCAGCTGTGATTCCGAATACAGCGTTGCGAAGGCAAAGAACAGCGAAAAGTTCAGATATCGAGCCGTGACGATATAACTCGCCATGCTGGAAAAGACCTCGTCCCCGCCGTAGATCACGCTCAGGATCAGACCGAAGATGGCCGTCAGCAGCACGCCGGAGCAATAGTAGATGGTGAACTTCCCTGCGCCCCAGGCCTGTTCCAGGGCCTGACCGACCCAGAAATAGAAGTACATCTCCAGAGCAAACCACAAGACACCGCTGCCGCTGGTGGGGATCAGCACCCAGGAGAACAGCCGCCAGACCTGTCCGCGGAGGATGGCCGTGGGGTTGAAGCAGAAAAACTGGAAGATCTTCCCCGTGGTGTCCATCTGCATCACCAGCCAGAGGGCCAGGTTGCCGATGATGATATACAGCATCAGCCTCGGGATGCCGAACCTGGGGTGGCTATAGCAAAATCGGTCAATCCGATTCATTAGTTTCTTCACGGTTGTGTTCCCTCCATATAAGAATACATGATTATCATACTAGCTTTTTCTGTCAAAGTCCATAACTTTCCGTCTTGTAATTTGAGAAAAATTTAAAATCCCCTTCATTTTTTGCTTTCCTATTGTCAAAAGCTGTGGTATGATATAGATTGTGTGATTATCTTTAGAAATAGGAGCAGTTATGGAAGACTTCAAACTGGAAAATGAACATATCGAGGGCAGAAATGCCGTGATCGAGGCCCTCCGCGCCGGACGGGCCATCGACAAGATCTATATCGCCAAGGGCGAGGTGGACCAGACCCT
>CAMHPQ010000077.1 GCA_946187035.1 uncultured Clostridia bacterium
TGAGATCAAACGGGTTCGCCCAACATTTCAAAGACAATCAGTCAGTACCGCAAGAGAACGGATTGCCACACCAGTCTGCGGACTGGTTCGCAATGACAAGTTTTTTGCTCTACTCGATAAACTATAATTTGAACGCCTCGGACATAAAAAACTCCCCACCCGGATCGGATGGGGAGTTGGTAAATGGTCTCTTACTTGCTCTTGATATAACGGTCGATGGCCGCGGCGGCTTCCTTGCCGGCGCCCATGGCCTTGATGACGGTGGCAGCGCCGGTGACTGCGTCGCCGCCGGCGAAGACGCCGGGCTTGCTGGTGACGCCGTGCTCGTCGGCCACGATGCCGCCCTTCTGGTTGTACTCCATGTCGGGCGTGACCTTGCGCAGCAGCGGGTTCGGGCTGGTGCCCAGGGCCATGATGACCGCATCGCACTCCATCTCAAACTCACTGCCGGGAACCTCGATGGGTCTGCGGCGGCCACGGGCATCGGGCTCGCCCAGCTCCATCTGGATGCAGCGGATGCCGCGGACCCAGCCGTTGTCGTCGGCCAGAATCTCCACGGGGTTGGTGAGGAGCTTGAAGACGATGTCCTCTTCCTTGGCGTGCTCATACTCCTCCTTGCGGGCGGGGATCTCCTGCTCGCCGCGGCGATAGACCACCGTGACCTCGGCGCCCAGACGCTTGGCGCAGCGGGCGGCGTCCATGGCCACGTTGCCGGCGCCCACGACGCAGACCTTGCTGATGGGCATCAGCGGGGTGTCGTAACGCTCGTCAAAGGCCTTCATCAGATTGATACGGGTCAGGAACTCGTTGGCGGAGAACACGCCGCAGTAGTTCAGGCCGGGAATCTTCTGGAACACGGGCAGACCGGCGCCGGAGCCGATGAACACGGCCTCGTAGCCGCCCACGTCGGGATCGTTGGAGAGCAGCTCGTCGATCAGCAGGGCCTTGCCCACGGTGGCGTCGCAGCGGATCTCAACGCCCAGGGCGGAGAGCTTGTCGATCTCCTTCTGCACCAGAGCCTTGGGCAGACGGAACTCGGGGATGCCGTAGGCCAGAACGCCGCCGGCCTTGTGCAGATGCTCAAAGACCGTGACGCCGTAGCCCAGCTTCGCCAGATCGCTGGCGCAGGCCAGACCGGAGGGGCCGGAGCCGACCACGGCGACCTTGTGGCCGTTGGGCTCGGCAGCGGTGGGCATCTCGTCGTCGTTCTGCATGACCCAGTCGGCCACGAAGCGCTCCAGACGGCCAATGCCGACAGGCTCGCCCTTGATGCCGCGGACGCACTTGCTCTCGCACTGGTTCTCCTGGGGGCAGACGCGGCCGCAGATGGCGGGCAGAGAGCTGTCCTCCAGGATCTTGTGGTAGGCGCCCTTGAAGTCCTGCTTGGTGATGAGGTTAATAAACTGCGGGATCTTGACGTTGACGGGACATCCGGTCATGCAGGCCGGGCGGCGGCACTGCAGGCAGCGGTTGGCCTCGTCCAGAGCCAGCTCCACGGTGTAGCCCAGGGCCACCTCGTCAAAGTTTTTATTGCGGACATTCGGTTCCTGCTCGGGAATCGGATTTTTGGTGGGAGAAAGATTGGTAGCCATTTACTTGCCCTCCTTTGCGCGCGCTGCTTCCTCGCGGTCGGCCAGCTCCTGCAGGGTGCAGTTGTGGCGGCGCTGGAAGACTCTCTGTTCCTGCTTTTCATAGATCTTGGAGCGGGCAATGGCCTCGTCGAAGTCTACCAGATGGCCGTCGAACTCGGGGCCGTCCACGCAGGTGAACTTCATCTGGCCGTCCACGGTCAGACGGCAGCCGCCGCACATGCCGGAGCCGTCGATCATGATGCAGTTCATGTCCACCATGGTGTGTACGCCGTACTCCTTGGTGATCTGACATACGAACTTCATCATGGGCAGGGGGCCGATGCAGATGCAGGTGTCGTACTGCTCGCCCTCGGCCTTGGCCTTCTCCAGCAGCTCTTTGAGCTTGACGGTGGTGAAGCCCTTCTCGCCGTAGGAGCCGTCGTCGGTCATCATATAGAGATTCCGGCAGCAGGCGCGCATCTCGTCCTCCAGAACGACGATGCCCTTGGTGCGGAAGCCGGCCACGATGTCCACGGTGCAGCCCTTGTCAAAGGCGCCCTTGGCCTGGGGCCACGCGATGGCGCAGCCGGAGCCGCCGCCCACCACGACAACCTTGTGCATGTTGTCAAACTCGGCGGGGTTGCCCAGAGGACCAACCACATCGGCCACATAGTCGCCCTCCTGCTTGCTGGCCAGCAGGGCAGTGGTGCTGCCGACGCGCTGCATGATGACGGTGACGTCGCCGGCCTCACGGTCAAAATAGGAGATCGTGATGGGCATGCGCTCGCCGAATTCGTCCACACGGAACATGAGGAACTGGCCCGGCTGCGCCCGGCGGGCAACCAGCGGTGCGTGGAAGGTCACGCGGAACATGTTATCGGATAATTGCTCTTTTTTTACGATTTTAAACGGCATAAATATCACCTCAATTTTGCATTATATCCTAAAGGAAAAAAATCCACAAGCGAAATCGGGGCTAATTATCATTTTAACAAGAAAATGATGCCGGCGAGGCTGTTTTTGTGCAGAATCCACAGTTTTTGTCCATTGCCCCACAGAGAAGAGCCACGCTCCGGAAACCTCCGAAGCGTGGCATTCTATTAAAATGATTATGGATTACTCCTGGATCAGCAGCTCGGCGATCTGGATGGCGTTGGTGGCAGCGCCCTTGCGGACCTGGTCGCCGCAGCACCAGAGGGTCAGGCCGTTGGGGTTCGTGAGATCCTTGCGGATACGGCCAACGAAGACCAGATCCTGGTTCTGGGTGTCCAGCGGCATGGGATACTGCAGGGCGTCCAGATCGTCCACCAGCTTCACGCCGGGGGCGGCGGCGATGGCCTCGCGGGCCTCCTGGACGGAAATGGGACGGTCAAAGACCATCTGCACGCTGATGGAGTGGCTGCGGACAACCGGCACGCGGACGCAGGTGCAGGAGACGTTCATCTCCGGCAGGTGCATGATCTTGCGGCCCTCGTTCTGGAGCTTCATCTCCTCGGAGGTGTAGCCCTCGTACTGCTCGCCGCCGATCTGGGGGATGACGTTGTAAGCGATCTGGTAGGAGAAGACCTTGGGCTCGTAGCTCTCACCCTTCTGCAGGGCCTCGACCTCGTTCTGCAGCTCCACCGGGCCTGCGGCGCCGGCGCCGGAGACGGCCTGATAGGTGCTGACCACCATGCTCTTGATGTCGCTGAGCTTGCGCAGCGCGTTGACGGCGGTCACGGTGATGACCGTGGAGCAGTTGGGGTTGGAAATGACACCGTGGTGCTTCTTCACGTCCTCGGGGTTCACTTCCGGCACCACCAGAGGGGTGTTCTCGTCCAGACGGAAAGCGGAGGAATTGTCCACGAACACAGCGCCGGCCTTCACGATGGCGGGCATAAAGCGCTCGGCGATGTCGTTCTCGGCGGCGCCCAGAACGATGTCCAGGCCCTCGAAAGCTTCGTCCTTGGCCTCTTCCACGACGATGTCCTTGCCCTGGAAGGAGACAACCTTACCCGCGCTGCGGGCGCTGGCGAAGAGATGCAGCTCGCTGATGGGGAAGTTCCGCTCGGCGAGAATCTTCCGCATTTCCTGACCGACTGCGCCGCTGGCGCCGAGAATACCGACTTTGTAAGACTTCATTTTGAAAAACTCCTTTTTTGAGTAGAATTAACAGGTTATTTATTTATAATGGTATATCGCTCGATACAATCAATCCGCAATTGCCGCGATGAAGGAGCTCTCGTCCTCCTGCAGCAGCTTCTGAAGCAGGGTGTGCATGTGGGCCACGCTCACCGGCAGGGTGACAACTGCGCCGTCCCAGTCCTCCTGGGCGATGGCCTCCACCTCCGGGAGCTTGGCTGCGCTGCGAACGTAGTAGCGGTGGAGCGCACCGGCGTTGTTGGTCTCGGCGGGCTGGAAGGAATCCGTATAGAACCCCTTCACGCCGCGGTGGATGTCCACCAGATCCTGTACCACGTTGTAGGCGGTGGGATAGCGTCCGGCGCCCTGGCCGAAGAAGCTCTCCTTACCGATGTACGCACCTTCCATGCTGATGAGGTTGAAGTTCATGGGCACAGCGCTCTCCAATGCGTCGCTGCTGAGCAGGGTGGGTTCCACGTAGGCGGCCACGCTGTCCTCCAGACGCTGGGCGCTGGCGATCAGCTTGCAGGTGAGGCCCCGCTGCTGGAACCGCCGGATGTCCGCCGCCTGGACGTTGCGGATGCCGAACACCGGCACGTCCTCCTCCTGGAGGCAGACCCCGAAGGCCACGCCGGCGGAGATGATCAGCTTTCTCTGGATGTCCCAGCCGTCGATGTCGGCGGAGGGATCGGCCTCGGCATAGCCCAGCTCCTGGGCCTTCTTGAGCACCTCGGCGAAGTCCACGCTGCGCTTGTGCATGTTATCCATAATATAATTGGTGGTGCCGTTCATGATGCCGCTGACCTTGGTGATGTGGTCCACTCTTGCGGCCTTCTCCAGATTGGTCAGCCAGGGGATGCCGCCGCCCACGGAGGCGGTGCCGCGGAGGGTAACGCCGTTGGCCTTGGCCAGATCGTTCAGTTCTTTATAATAGTGGCACAGCAGGTGCTTGTTGGATGTGACCACGTGCTTGCCGGCCTTCAGCGCCGCTTCCACATATTCATAGGCCGGGTGCAGGCCGCCCATGACCTCCACCACCGCGTCGATCTCCGGGTCGTTCACGATGTCCGCCATGTCGCGGGTGGTCTTGGCGGTCACATCGCCCAGATCGCGGCGGCACAGGATCGTGCCCACGCTGATGTCCTCCCGCGCGGCCAGAATATCGTATACGCCGCGGCCCACAACGCCAAAGCCCAACAGTCCGATTTTCATTGAGATTCTCCTTTGCTGTCCTCCGTGCGAGGACATTTGAATTTGCAACGGAAACAATATAACACGGCGTTGTGCAGAATGCAAGAAAAAATTTCTAAAAATTAGCGAAAAAGTGCAAAAACAGGAAAACTTCGTTCAAAGCGCACAAATCCGAGCCGAAGAATCAAAAAAATGATGTACATTTTGTCTGGGATGTGCTATTCTATTACTAAGATTGGAAAAAATAAGGCGATTAAGGAGTCTTTCGGCATGCACAGCGGCTTTCTCGACGCCGGATTTGTCCCGCCGAGACCGCTCTGACCGAAGCGGGCCTGCTGTGAGGATTCTCCTTCGGATCCAAACCTTAACAAACTTAAAAAAACAAAAAGTGACTTAAAAATTACAAATTCCGTGCGATAAATATGCTATGCCATGCGAATATAAGTGACAACAGATTTTTTGTATTCGCATGCCTTTGGAAGGAAGGCGCATTCCGATGCACAAGATACCGATGTCCAACCCCATTGCGGAGCTGGACGGGGACGAGATGACCCGCATCCTCTGGCAGATGATCAAGGATACGCTGCTCTTCCCCTTTGTGGAACTGAATACGGAATATTATGATCTCAGCCTCCCGAACCGGGACGCCACCGGAGACCAGATCACCAGAGACGCGGCGGAGGCCATTCGGCGGCTGCATGTGGGCGTCAAGTGCGCCACCATCACCCCGAACCAGAAGCGCATGGAGGAGTACAACCTCCATCAGATGTGGAAGAGCCCCAACGGCACCATCCGCGCGGCGCTGGACGGCACGGTCTTCCGGGCCCCCATTGTGACCAAGCGGATCACGCCCCACGTCTCCAACTGGAAGAAGCCCATCACCATCGCCCGCCACGCCTACGGCGATGTCTACCGGGATGTGGAGTACCGCGTGCCCGGCCCCGGAACCGCGAAGCTGGTCTTCGAGGGGGATGACGGAAGCAGCTGGAGTGAGCCGGTTTTCCGGTTTGAGGGCCCCGGCGTTCTCCAGGGCATGCACAACCGGGACGACTCCATCCGCTCTTTCGCCAGAGCGTGCTTCGCTTTCGCTCTGGATCTGAAACAGGATCTCTGGTTCAGCGCCAAGGATACCATATCAAAACAGTATGACGGCGCGTTCCGGGACATCTTCGCCGAGATCTATGAGAACGAATACCGCGCGGCCTTTGAGAAAGCCGGGATTACTTATTTCTATACGCTGATCGACGACGCGGTTGCCAGAGTCATGCGCTCCGAGGGCGGTTTCGTCTGGGCTCTGAAGAACTACGACGGCGACGTGATGAGCGACATGATCTCCGCGGCCTTCGGCTCTCTGGCCATGATGACCAGCGTGCTGGTGAGTCCCGACGGCAACTTCGAGTATGAGGCCGCCCACGGCACCATCACCCGGCACTACTACCGCTGGCAGAAGGGGGAGACCACCTCCTCCAACCCGGTGGCCACGATCTTCGCCTGGTCCGGCGCCCTGAGAAAACGGGGCGAGCTGGACGGCAACGAGGCCCTGGCCCGCTTCGGTGATCAGCTGGAGCAGGCGGTGCTGGACACCATCGACGACGGCGTCATGACCGGCGATCTGGCCCAGCTGTGCGGCTGCGAGGGCGTGGACACCCAGACCTTCCTGGATTCTGTGGCCCGACGGTTGGGAGATCTCCTGAATAGTTGACATAATAAACAAAATTCCGGTACGCTGTTTGGCAATTTTCGCAAAAGAAAGCGCCTCCGTTTTGTCGGAAGTGTTGAAAAGTGAAAAAACGGTGACAATTGCTTGACAAAAGTGACGCGCGGACTTAATATTATTTTTGGTCTATTATATAGTTGGTACCGCTGTATCAACGCCTGATAGAATCATACATTCGGCGCCTCACCCTGCGCCAGAAAGAAGAGGTTGAAGAAATGAGAAACACGACAAGCACCAAAAAGATTCTGGCGCTCGTGCTGACGCTCACGGTGGTCTTTGCCCTTTCCATCGGCATCATGACCATCTCTGCGAGTGCGGCTGCGTCCACCGGCGGCTCCGGCAATCTCCTGCCCGGCTCCGGCGACATCCTCAGCGGCTCCGGCAATCTGCCCGGCTCTGCCGACGATCTGCTCAAGGGCAGCGCCGGCAATCTGCCCGGCTCCGGCGACCTGATCGGCTCTGCTGCTCAGACCCTGCCCGGCTCCGCCGGCAGCGGCCTTGATCTGCTGGGCTCCGCGGCCCAGGCTCTGCCCGGCTCCGCCGGCTCTGCCGGTCTGCCCGGCTCCGGCAGCCTGCCCGGCAGCGGCGGCTCCGGCGATCTGCTCGGCTCTGCGCAGGAGCTCCTGCCCGGCTCCGGCGGCTCTGCCAATCTGCTTCCCGGCTCCGGCGGCTCTGCCAACCTGCTGCCCGGCAGCGGCGGCTCTGCTGACATCCTGAACGGCTCCGGCGGCAGCGCTGGTTCCGGCGGCTCCGGCGGCAAGACCGATCCGTCCCCCGCTCCCACCACTGATCCCTCCGGCAACACCCCCTCCGGCGGCACCACTCCCAGCGGCAACGGCGGCTCCTCCGCCAGCGGCACCCCCAAGACCGGCGACGGCCGTCTGGTGATGCTGGTTGTCCTGGCTGTGATCCTGAGCGCGGCTGTGTTCGTGGTCACCTTCCGCAAGTTCCGCAAGAACAACACCTGATTAACAGGAAATCCCGGTTCTGCATTCCGGCTTACGGAGTGCAGAACCGATAGCGCAATTAAGAGCGTTCCTATCTCCCCCCCACGTAAGAAAGAAGAGGTAAAACGATGAGAAAAAATGCTACTCTCCAGAAGTGCCTGTCGCTCGTTCTGGTGTTCGTGTTTGTCATGACACTGAGCTTCGGCTTTCTGGGCAGCTCCGCTAAGGCGGCAAGTGACGGTTCCCGCAATGTGACCATCACCTGCAGCGATCCCACTGCGACCATTACGGTCTGGGGTCAGAGCGGTCTTGCCGGCTCCACGTTCCGGGTTCCGATGCTGGTTCCCGTGACCATCACGGTTGACCGTCCGGTCTCCGGCTGGGATCTCGTCGGCGGCCCCGGCGCTGCCGACGCGCTGCTGATTCCCGCGGGCAACACTGCGACCCTCAGCGCTCTGGCTCACAACTCCGGTCCCTTCGCGATCCATGTTACTGCCGGCACCGATGCCGATGTGGACGTGGATGACGGCGGCGACAGCGATATTGACTGGGACGATCTGTTTGACGGCTCCGGCAACGGCGGCAGCTCCGGCGGTGATGTCGACTGGTCCGACTGGGCTTCCAAGGCCATCGACGCGCTGACCGACGCCATCAACAACGGCTCTGCCAACAGCGCTGACAGCGACATCGACTGGGCTGACCTCATTGACAAGATCTCCAGCGGCTCCGGCGACGGCGTTGACGGCGACATCGACTGGGCCGGCATCATCGGTGACATCACCAGCGGCAGCGGCAAGGGCTCCGGCGACAATCTGGACTTTGATACCATCATTCCGCTGATCGGCTCTGCTGCTGAGCTCCTGCCCGGTCTCATCGACGGCAGCGGCTCCGGCGGCTCCGCCGACGACATCGATATCGGCGGCATTGTTGACGTGATCGGCAGCTTCGGCGATCTGTTCGACGGCAGCGGCAAGGGCGGCTCCGGCGGTTCCGCCGACGGTTTCGACTTCGACACCATCATCCCGCTGATCGGCTCTGCTGCTGAGCTCATCCCCGGCATCATCGACGGCGGCTCCGGCGGTTCTGCCAAGCTGCCCGGCTCTGCTGATATCATCAGCGGCTTCCTGCCGATCCTGCTGCCCGGCTCTGCTGCGGCTCTGATTCCTGCGCTTCTGCCCGGTTCCGCGGCCCTGCTGCCCGGCTCCGCTGCTCTGCCTGGTTCTGCGGCTCTGCTGCCCGGCAGCGCTGCTCTGCCCGGTTCCGCGGCTCTGCTGCCCGGTTCTGCCGGTCTGCTCCCGGGTTCCGGCGGCTCCGGCCTCCTGCCCGGTTCTGCCGGCCTGCTGCCCGGCTCCGGTGGTTCTGCTGATCTGCCCGGCTCCGGCGGCTCCGGTCTCCTGCCCGGCAGCGGCGATCTGCCCGGCTCCGGCGGCTCCGGTCTCCTGCCCGGCAGCGGCGATCTGCCCG
>CAMHPQ010000078.1 GCA_946187035.1 uncultured Clostridia bacterium
CTTCCGGGAGGACGTGATCACCTTCATCTCCAAGACCGAGGGCCTGCCGGACGACGGCTTCGTGATCGGTCTCCGTGGCATGCGCTACTACGAGAGCGGGCCGAGGATCCACGAATATCTCCAGCAGTACCGCCGGATTCTGGACAAATACCCCAACTGCTTCCTCCTGGGCGAGGCCCCCATGATGACCCCGAAAAAGGCCCTGAGCTTCGTCCAGGGCGAAAACCGGGATCTGGACATGATGTTCCACTTTCAGCACATGGAGGCCGACTGCTTCCTGACGGAATATCTGCGTCTTCCCTTCAACCTGAAAAAGCTCAAGCGTGCCTTCTCCCGCTGGCAGAAGCAGCTTTACGGCAAGGGCTGGAACGCGCTGTATCTGGAAAACCACGACCACCCCAGAGTCATCAGCCGCTACGGCAGCGAGCGATACCGGGTGGAGAGCGGCAAGATGCTGGCCTGCGCCTTCCTGTTCCAGCAGGGCACGCCCTTCCTCTATCAGGGGCAGGAGATCGGCATGACCAACATCTCCCTGCCGAAGATCGAAGACTACGCCGACTGCGTGGCCCAGGACGTCTACAAACGATGCAGGCGGATGCATCTGCCGGACAAGGCCGCCATGGCCCTGATCCGCCCCGCCACCAGAGACAGCTCCCGCACCCCGGTGCAGTGGAGCGCCGGGAAAAACGGCGGCTTCTCGGAGGTAGAGCCTTGGTTTTATGTTAACCAAAACTATCCGGAGATCAACGTGGAGGCGGCGGAGCGGGACCCGGACTCCCTGCTGCACTTTTACCGGAAGCTGCTGAAATACCGCAAGGGCAACGACGTGATTTTGAAGGGCAAATACCGGGAGTATGAAAAGCAGAGCCGAAAGCTCTACGTCTACACCCGGGAATACAAGGGCAAGGGCATTCTGGTGGTCTGCTCCTTTACCGAGAAGCCGGTGGCCTTCCAATTCCCCAAAAAGCTGAAGGTCCAGACCATGGAGCCGCTGTTCAGCAATTATCCACAGGAGGCCGCGAAGTCCGACGGCTTTACCACCAGACCTTATGAGGTGCGGGTGTACCGCTATCGGTATTGAGTAGTGGATCTGAAAAACTGCACCTTGTAAAGTGGAAGGTAGCTATGCTATACTTATGATGTCTTACAGAATATGGATTCTAAGGAGGGACTAACGTGCAGGAGATTATTTGTCCGCATTGCGGCAAGGCATTCAAGATTGACGAAGCCGGTTATGCTGCAATTGTTAAGCAGGTTCGTGACCGGGAGTTTTCAGCAGAGGTAGCGAAACAAACCGCCTCCGCCGTGAAGCTGGCGGAGGCGGAAAAAGAAAAAACTATTTCCAAGCTTCAAGCGGAGCTCGAAGCCGCCGAGGATCGGCAGGCTGCTGCCGTCCGAGAGATGGAGGTGGGTAAAGATAAGACCATCGCAGAGCTTCAAGCCAATCTCGACGCTTTTGAAGATCGGAAGACCATTGCAGTCGAGCGCGAAAAGCACAACGCGGAAACTCAGAAGGCCGAGTTAGAGCGCGAGATGGATCGGCTGAAAAATGAGTGGGAAAAGGCACAGGCAGCACTCGAACAGGAACAGACTGCCCATGAGCTTGCGATGAAAGAGAAGGACGCCGAACTCGATCGTGTTCGTGACATGAAAACCAAGCTCTCAACTAAAATGGTCGGCGAGACGCTCGAACAGCACTGTGAGATCCAGTTCAATCAGCTGCGTGCCGCGGCGTTCCCGACGGCCTATTTTGAAAAAGACAATGACGCAAGCGGCGGCACGAAGGGCGACTACATCTTCCGCGATTATGACGACAGCGGTGCGGAGTATATCTCTATTATGTTCGAGATGAAGAATGAGATGGAGACTACTGCCACTAAGCACCGCAACGAGGACTTCTTCAAAAAACTGGACAAGGATCGCCGGGATAAGGGCTGCGAGTATGCGGTTCTCGTCTCGATGCTGGAGGCAGACAGTGAGCTGTATAACACCGGCATCGTGGACGTGTCGCACCGGTATGAAAAAATGTATGTCATCAGGCCTCAGTTTTTCATCCCCCTCATTTCGCTTTTACGGAACGCCGCCCGTGGTAGCATTGCCGTGCGGCAGGAGTTGGTTGCCGCGCGCAACCAAAATGCCGACGTGGAAGCCTTCACGGCGCAGCTCAACGATTTCAAAATTAAGTTTTCAAAGAACTATAACGATGCAACCAACCGCTACAACGATGCAATTAAGGAGATTGAAAAAACCATCGACCATTTAAAAAAGGTCAAAGAGGCGTTGGAGACCTCCGGAGAACACCTTCGGCGCGCCAACACCAAGGTAGAGGATTTGTCGATCAAGCGCCTTGTGAAGGGAAACCCGACCATGACTGAAAAGTTTAAGGCCGCGGGCATCGACGTTGAGTGAACGTAATGAAAGGAACATTCTCATGATCTATACAGAATGTCTCGGTGAGCGCCTGTCGCTGCTGGGCTTCGGCACCATGCGGCTGCCGCTTTTATCTGAAAAGGGCGAGGACATCGACCAGGCGCAGGTGAACAAGATGGTGGACTACGCCATCGAGCACGGCGTGAACTACTTCGACACCGCTTACCCCTATCACGGCGGCTACTCCGAGCGCAGCATCGGCGAGGCGCTGAAGCGCTATCCCAGAGACCAGTGGAATCTGGCGGACAAGTACCCCGGCCACCAGTTCACCCAAAAGCGCGACCCCGCTGAGGTCTTCGAGGATCAGCTGGCAAAATGTCAGGTGGACTACTTTGACTTCTACCTGCTGCACAACGTGAACGAAAACTCCATCGCCGCCTATCTGGATGAGGACTACGGCATCGTCCGCTACTTTGCCGAGCAGAAAAAGCAGGGCCGCATCCGGCATCTGGGCTTCTCCTGCCACGGCTTTCCCGAGAATCTGGAGCAGTTTCTGGACCGCTGGGGCGACGTGATGGAGTTCTGCCAGATCCAGCTGAACTACCTGGACTGGTCTCTCCAGAACGCGGAGCGGAAATACAAGATCCTCACAGAGCGGGGCATTCCCGTCTGGGTCATGGAGCCCGTCCACGGCGGTATGCTGGCAAATCTGCCGGAGGCCCAGGCCGCGAAGCTCAATGCCCTGCACCCCGACGAGAGCGTGGCCAGCTGGGGCTTCCACTGGCTGCAGGGACTGGAAAACGTCCACATGGTGCTCAGCGGCATGTCCAGCTTTGAGCAGATGGTGGACAACGTGAAGACCTTTGACGTGAGAAAGCCCCTCACCGAGGCCGAAACCGCTGTGGTCTACGAGGTGGCCGAGGGGCTCAAGTCCAATCTCCCCTGCACCGCCTGCCGCTACTGCTGCGCCGGATGTCCCCTGGGATTGGACATCCCGTGGATTCTGGCGAACTACAACGAATTCCGGGTCTCCAGCAGCATCAATCTGGTCATGCGCATGGACTCTCTGCCCAAGGAGAAGCGCCCCGAGGCCTGCATCGGCTGCGGCCAGTGCTCCAGAGCCTGCCCCCAGAAGATCGACGTGCCCAAGGCCATGCACGACTTCGGCGAGGCCCTGTCCAACATGAAATCCTGGGCCCAGATCGTGGAGGAGCGCAACGCCGCCCAGGAACGGGCCAAGGCGGGAAAATAATACATCCCATCACAGCAATCGGCTCTCAGCAGATGATTCTGCCGGGAGCCGATTTTTTCTGCGCAGGGAGACGGAAATAGTGTGGAGTTAGGAGTGTGGAGTGTGGAGTTTAAATTGGATTTCACATGCAGCGGTGAATTGGAGTTTATGGAGCTGTTGGATAGAGCGAAGCCTTCCCCTCGAGGGGAAGGTGGCACGGCGGATAATAGCCGTGACGGATGAGGTGGCAATACTTAGTTGCAGCCGAAATGGTACACCTCATCAGTCTCTCTTCGCTCAACAGCTTCTCCTCAAGGAGAAGCCATTAAAAGCACAATCCGACTCCCCGATAAACTGGAATTTGTATCCGTTTGAGACACTTTAAGCTCCAAACTCCACACTTCACACGGAAAAAACGCCGCCTCACAGGCAAACACTGTGAGGCGGCGCAGCTATTTTGGTTTCAATCGTCACCGAGGCAGCGATAGAGGAAGGTAACGATCTGCCCTCTGGCGCAGGGGCCGTAGGGCTCGAAGGCGGTGGACGTCATGCCGGTGGTGATCCCCTGCTCCACCGCCCAGAGCACCGGGCTGTAGTAGTAGGCGTCCGCTTCCACATCGGTGAAGGGGTTCCCCCCGGCGGAGGCGGGCTTCCCGGCCATGCGCCACAGGAAGGTGACGGTCTGGCCCCGGGTGACGGTGTCGTTGGGGCTGAAGGTGGTCGCGCTGGTGCCGGTGGTGATCCCCTGCTCCACCGCCCAGAGGACGGCGTTAAAGTAGTAGAGATTCGGATCCAGCACATCGGCAAAGACCGAGCCCCTTCCCTTCGGCGCGGGGCTGCCGCTGGCCCGCCAGAGGAACGTGACCATCTGGGCCCGGGTGCAGGAGCCGCCGGGCTGGAACTCGTAAGCGCCGACGCCGGTGGTGATGCCGTTGGCCACGGCCCATGTCACGCTCTCGGCATAGTAGCTGTCCGAGGTGACGTCGGAGAAGTCATTTTTCGTGCTGCCTCTGGTGGCGGGGATGGTCTCCGGCCGGATCTCCCCGCAGACCGGACAGGTGAAGACCCGGAGTCCGTCGGTGGAGCGGGTGGCCAGATCCGTGGTGATGCCGGAATCCCAGAGGTGGCCCACGGCGGTGGAGATATAGGGCGCCATCTGGGGCAGGCCCCAGCCGTAGAGCCAGTCCTTGCCCTCGTCCCCCAGATCCGTGGCGTTGGTGCGCAGGGCGGCATAGAGCTGCGGCACGGAGATGGACGGCTCGCACAGCAGGATGTCCGCTGCGGCGGCGGCGATGTGGGGGGCGGCGAAGCTGGTGCCTCTGCCGGTGACGGTCTGGTCTCCGGGGGCGATCAACGTCAGCTCCGCGCCGGGGGCGGTGAAATCGATCTTATCGCCGTAATTGGAGCGCAGGTCGTAGTTCAGGCTCCGGTTCACGGCGGAGACGGCCATGGTGTATTTGCTGTTGGCGGGATATTCTCCGTCGGCGGAGGCGCTGCTGTTGCCCGCGGCGCAGACCACCGGCACCCCGGAGGTGTAGGCCTTCTGGAGCACGTCGTCCAGGAAGGAGTAGGTCTCGCCGTTGTCCCAGCCCATGCTCATGTTGATCACGTCCGCGCCGTTTTCCAGCGCGTACTGCAGAGCCAGACGGACGGTGGTCTGGGTGGCGCCGGTCTCGTCAAAGACCCGCAGCACCATGATTTCCACGTTGTCCGGCAGCAGATCGTCCAGCAGCGTGGCGACTCTGGTGCCGTGGCCGGCGGAGGGGCCCCGGGTCACGTCGGTGATTCTCCGGGTGCTGTTCACAAAGTCATAGCTCTTTTGCGAGATGCCCCGCGCCGCCAGCACCTTGGTACTGAGATCCGCGCCGGTGTCCAGCACGGCGATGGAGACCGTGCGCCCGGCGGTGTGCTTTCTCGCGGCGTTGGAGTTCCGGAACAGGTCCAGTCCCACGGCGCCGGCGCCCCAGGAGCGCGGCACATAGGCCGTGGGCAGCGGCGTGGCGGCGGGGTTGGGCGTCTCCACCGGCTCCGCCGTGGCAATGGGCTCCGGTCTCGCAGTGGGCGTCACGGTGGGGGTGGGTTCCGCAGTCGGTGTGGGCTCGGCAGAGGGGGTGGGCTCGGCGGTCTCCTCCGGCGGCGTGGTCTCCTGGGGTGCGGAGGTTTCCTCCGGGATCGCGGTCTCCTCCGGCTGGAGCACCTCGTCGGCGGTCTGGGCCTTCACGTCGTCCAGCCAGACTCGGCTGAGACCGTAAGTCTCGGTCAGGGTGTCCCGGGCGGCCTCGGCGGTGCTCAGATCGGAGAACTCCAGAATGAATTCGTCATAGGCGGCGTAGTGCAGCACCCGGTCCGCTCCGCAGCTGTCCGGCAGGGTCTCGTTCAAAACCAGCAGCCGCACGGTCTCCCTTGCTCCGAAGCTCGAGAGCACCCGGGCCTTGGGAGCCAGCAGTTCCGCCAGCTCCGAGGCGCTCTCCGCCTCCACATAGGGGGACGCCGCCAGCGCCGGGGCCGCCAGAGACAGCAGCATCGCGCAGGTCAAAAGCAGAATCCAGATCTTTCTTCTCATAGAAACTCCTTACTCTACCGGCACATACCGCAGGTCGCGGTCCACATCGCCGTTGATGCCGCGAAGGGTGCCGGAATAGGTGTATTGCCAAAGGCTGTGGGCGTAGTAGTAATCGTCCCAGGTGCCGGGGTTGCTGACCCAGAACTCCGCGTCGCTGAGGGCGCTCAGGTCGTAGTCATAGTACCCCTGCCAGTTGTTGAAATAGACGCAGGGGGTGTACCCGGCGTCCCGGATGACGTCGCAGAAGGCCGCGGCGCAGGCGGTCATCTCCGCGCCCAGCATCCCGTCGGTGCGGGCCTCATACTCGGTGATGGGCTCCCAGTCGAAGACCAGCGGCAGGCTCACGTCATAGTCGCTGACCACCTCCGCCAGCCACTGGGCCTCCTCCCTGGCCTCGTCGGGATTGGTGGCCTGAGAGAACAGGTAGAACCCCACCTCCAGCCCGGCGGCGAGGGCCCGCTCCGCGTTCTGCTCAAAGCAGACGTCTTTTGAGATGTACCCGTCGGTGAAGCCCCGGTAGCCGGCCCGGATCATGGCGAACTCGATGCCCTGATCGGCCACGGCCTGCCAGTCCACGTCCCCCTGATAGTAGCTCACGTCGATGCCCTGCTGGACGCGGTAGGCCTCCCCGGTGTAGGAGACCGTGCGCCCCGCGTCCGGGGTGTAGAAGTCTTCCTCAACGAGGTCGCTGACCGGCACGCCCTTCCATGGGGTGATCCAGTCGAAACCGGTACCGTTGTAGATCTCCACCATGCCCTTGTGGGGGTCCCGATGGCAGCCGCACAGACTCAAGGCAGTCGTCAGCATCAGAAAAAGCGCCAACAGGCGCGGTAGAATCAAATGGTTATGTCTCATAAGGGCAGTATAGCACAGCACAGATCAAAAGGCAAGAAAACCGGAAAAATCAGGCATTTCCGCCGGTCTTCGGTTGCTTTTTTTGACGGTTTGTAGCATAATGAATGCAATTTCAGGAATTGAGGTGTCCTATGAGAAAGCTTCGATCTCTGCTCTGTCTGGTTCTGACGCTGGCGCTGCTGGGCTCCCTGGGGGTCTGCTTCGCCGCGGAGAAGGATTACAGCGGCTATGAATACTACGTGGCCCTGGGCGACAGCATTGCCAACGGCATCGGGGAGAACAACGTGGAAAACAAATACATGAACCGCACCCCCGGGGCCTACCCGGAGCGGATCGCCCAGGCAATCGGGGCCTACTGGAGCCAGCTGGGCTGCGGCGGCATGCGCACCGTGGAGCTCCGGGCCTGTCTGGAGGACGACTACGTCATGCCGGACGAGTACGCCAACAACTTCACCAGAGCCAAGGTGGACGAGATCCGGCACTACTATAAGCCCGCCATCGCAGCGGCGGATCTGATCACCCTGAACATCGGCGCCAACGACGTGGCCACCTACGCCCTTTTGAAGGCCAAGGCCGCCCTGGCGGACGCGGGGGTCAGCCTCTCCGTCATCAACAGCGCCACCGAGGACGCTGCCGACGACGCCGGGGCACTCTCCAATCTGCTGGGCCTCGCCAAGAAGCTGGGCGGCATCGCCGGGGCCGTGAACGCCGCCGTCGAGGGTCTGGCCGTGGGCTACGCCAGATTCGTGGAGAACTGGGACGCCATCATCGGAGACATCTACGCGCTGAATCCGGACGTGACGCTGGTGGTGGCGGGCTTTTATAACCCCTTCAATCAGCTGAAGATCTCCGACAGTTCCCTGCTGGAGCTGGGCAGGGCCGCCGACGGCATCATCTACGCGGTGAATCTGCAGATGCAGATGGGCTCCAAGTACGCCAATCGCTACACCTACGTGGACATCACCGGCATCCAGAGCATGGCCGCCAAGTTCGGCGACTCCCTGCTGGACGACGGGTTCTTCTCCGCCGTGGAGCTGGACGTGCACCCCTCCAACGAGGGCCAGGCAGAGATTGCGCAGCGGTTTTTGGCGAAGCTGCCGGAGAAATCCGGGCCGGGCTTCCCCTTCCGGGATGTGGCGCAGGCCAGATGGTCCTACCCCTACGTGAAGGCCCTCTACGATCAGGATGTGGTCAACGGCATGGAGGCCGGTCTCTTCCAGCCGGAGGGGCCCCTCACCAGAGGGCAGCTGGTGACGCTCCTGGGCCGCATGGCGAAGGTGAATGTCAAGAATTATGTAAACTGCAAGTTCGCGGACGTGGACCCCGGCAGCTACTACGCCCCCTATGTGGAGTGGGCCAGACAGCAGGGCGTGGTCCAGGGCGTGGGCGACGATCTGTTCCGCCCGGAGACCATCGCCACCCGCGAGCAGCTGGCGGTGATCACCGCAAACTACGTCAGGGCGCAGAATGGGAAGCTCACCCCGGTGAACCCCGCCGCGACCTTCACCGATCAGGGCAGCATCAGCCCCTGGGCCAGAGGCGCGGTCCCGATGCTCCAGAGAGCCGGGGTGCTCAGCGGCTACCCCGACGGCTTGTTCCGGCCCCAGAACCCCGTCACAAGAGAGGAGGCCTGCAAGATCCTCTGCGAGGGAATTTTATACTGAAGCACCCTTCTCCCCACGGTCCCCCGCGGGGAGATTTTTTGGAGAAATGGCGTTTCACATTTCAGAGGTAAATGATAGTTTATCGGGGAGTTCAAGAGAATCCGTAGGGGAGGGGCTTGCCCCTCCCGTTTTTACAAATATGCTGAATCTGCGGGAGGGGCAAGCCCCTCCCCTACGGCCA
>CAMHPQ010000079.1 GCA_946187035.1 uncultured Clostridia bacterium
GATGCCGGACAGCGTCTCCTACGATCCAAACACCGGCGCCTGGACCCTCGCTCTGGCCACGCCCTTCCATTATTACATTGATAACGGCGAGGCGGTCATCACCGGTTATGATGAATCCCTCGTCGACGGAACGGATGTTGTGATTCCGGAGACCCTTGGCGGCTGCCCGGTGACACGCATTGATGGCTACGCCTTCAGGTACCAAAGCCTGACCAGCCTCACCATCCCGGCCACCGTCACTGACATTGCGTACAGCGCCTTCGCCTACGCAAATCATTTGACAGACTTCTATGTGGCTGAGGACAACCCGCACTTCGCCGCTGTGGACGGCTGCCTGGTCAGCAAGGACGGCACGGTGCTCGTGGCGGTTCCCTGCGGCCTGACCGGCGAGTTCACCACCCCGGAGGGCGTCACCGAGGTCGGCATCAACGCCTTTGAGGGCTGCCAGATGGATTCCGTCACCCTCGCCGAGGGCGTCACCCGGATCGGCGTCAACGGCTTTGCCAACTGCTATATGAGAGAGCTGGATCTCCCGTCCACGCTGACTGAGATCGGCGATTATGCCATCTCCGGCTGCCCGCTGGAGTATGTCACCTATCACGGCGGACGGCTGGATTGGGGCCGTGTCAAAATCGGCAGCGAGAACTTCTCCCTGCAAAATGCAAAGATTACCTTCCTGAACGAAGACCCCAATGCTCCGGCAGGTCTCTCCTATGAGATCGTGGACGGCGAGGCCTACATCACCGGCTGTGATCAGCATCTGGCCGGCACCCTGACCATCCCCGAGACCCTGGAGGGCTGCTCGGTGGTGGGCATCCGCTTCGCGGCCTTTGACTCCTGCCAGAAGCTGACGGCCATCACGCTCCCGGATACCGTCCGAACCATTGAGGACTACGCCTTTATCAGATGCTCCGATCTGCAGCAGATCGCCATTCCCGAGGGCGTGGAGAGAATCGGGGTGTGCGCCTTTGATGACTGCGCCGCTCTGACCACGGTTACGATCCCGCGGTCCGTCACCTTCATCGACGTTCAGGCCTTCGACGGCACCCGTGTCAAGAATATCTATTACGGCGGCACGGAAGAGATGTGGGACGATGTGATCATCAAGGTCGGCAACGAGCGGCTCTACCGCGCTGCGGTGCATTTCCCGCCGATTGTAATCGTTAACGGCCCCGAAAAGGCCACGGTGCTGCCCACCGATCAGGCGACCTTCCACGTCGATGTTTCGGGTACGGATCTGACCTATCAGTGGCAGTATAAATCCCCCGCCGGTAGCGCCTGGAAGAACAGCTCTTCCAAGACTCTGGGCTACAACACCGACACCCTGACCGTAGAAGCCACCAGCGGAACGGTCAACCGGAACGGCTACCAGTACCGCTGCGTGGTGACGGATGCGGCAGGGAACACCGTGATCTCCGAGCCCGCAACCATGCATGTGGTGAGCTTTGCCATCCTGACGCAGCCTGTGGACGCCTACGTGGCCGGTTCCAAAACCGCGACCTTCCAGGTCGGCGCAATTGGCGAGGGTCTGACCTATCAGTGGCAGTATCTGAACACCTCCGGCGTCTGGAAGAATTGCTCTGCCTCCACTGCGGGCTACAATACCGCGGAGCTCAAGGTGGTCGGCGCCAGCGGAAAGACCAATCGCGACGGCTACCAGTACCGCTGCGTGGTGACGGACGCCAACGGCAATACCGCCACTTCCGACGCAGCAACACTGACGGTCTTTGCCATTAAGACGCAGCCCGCCGGGGCCACGGCAGTGGGTTCCGATTATGCGACCTTCCGCGTGAACGCAACCGGAACGAATCTGACTTACCGGTGGCAGTATAAGAACGCCTCCGGCATCTGGAAGAACTGCACCTCCGCCACCATGGGCTACAATTCCAGCGAGCTCACCGTCCAGGGCGTCACCGGAAAGACCAACCGCAACGGCTACCAGTACCGCTGCGTGGTGAAGGACGCGGAGGGGAACACCATCGTCTCCAACGCCGTGGAGCTGACGGTCTTAGCCATCAAGACCCAGCCCAAGGCGGCCACGGTGACGGGCTCTGACAAAGCCACCTTCAAGGTCGTGGCTACCGGAGCGGATCTGACCTATCAGTGGCAGTATCTGAACAGCTCCGGCGTCTGGAAGAACTGCTCCGCCGCCACGGCTGGCTACAACACCGCGACCCTGACCGTTGCAGGCGTGTCCGGAAAGACCAACCGGAACGGCTATCAGTACCGCTGCGTCATCACCAGCGGAGATGAGAGCATTACCTCCAATGCCGCGAAGCTCACGGTGAAATAAAACAAAATCCATATATGGAACAACCCCGAATCCCATTGGGATTCGGGGTTGTTGGTTGTTCGAGAGATATTATCCGGGAACGTGAGTTCTGACGACCTCCAGCCAGGCTTTCAGGCCCGCGATGCCGAGGTGAGCGCCGTCGTTGGAGTAGGTCTCCGGCAGATACCCGTCAGGTCCCGCCAGGGCGTAGGCCGCGTCCAGATACTTGACGCTGTTCTGCTCCGCCGCAGCGGCGATCCAGCCGTTGACCTTGTTGATCTGTTCGTTGGTCTCGCCACCGGCGTAGCTGGACGTCACCGGCGTCAGGGAGGAGAGGATGACCACCGTCTCGGGATCCTCGAGCATGATGGAGCCGATCAGCGTGGTATAGGCGTTCTTGAGCGCGCTCTCGGTGACGTCGTTCACGTTGTCCACGCTGGGATAGATGATCACATACTTCGGGTGGTTGACCTCCACCACCTCGCCCGCGGGCACATTGTTGCCCGTGACCGGAGAGACGTACGTGGTGGTGGAAAGAATGTTCAGATCCAGAATCTCACCGCCGGGAACCCAAACCTGCTGAGCGCTCTCCTCACCGGTGAGCAGATTCTCGTCGTTCAGAGTCTTGAGACTGCTGTCGCCGAAGAAATAGATCTGGTTCAGATACTCCGCACCGCCGTCCGAAGTCTCAGCCAGCGCGGCGCTGGAAGTGCTCTTCTGAATGGCGCTGGGCGTGGGCGTCGGCGCCGGGGTGGAGGTGGGCTCACCGCTCTCCAGGGGATCCGTGACCTCCGGGGTGGCGGCCACCTTCTCCTTTTTCGGAGCCGGCACATAGCCCATGACGGATGCGAAAATCAGCGCGAAGATACACAGCAGCAGGCAGATCACAATGGCCAGCGACCAGAAGTGGTTCAGCACGGCCTTCTGACTTTTCGGATTGTTTTTTCTCAAAGAGCATCACCTCTTATGAAAAACGCGGGAGGGCAAGGTTTCCCTCCCGCGATGGGTTTTAGATGATTATTTGAAAGCGCTGAATGAAGCGAAGTGCACAGATTGACGAGCAGATTTTTTGTCTGACAAAATCGAGAAATCGAAGGAATACTTTGTGTATTTTGAGATTTGAAGATGAAGTCAGGCGGAAAAGATGCCGTCAAGATGCGTGCTGAGATTTGTTCAGCGTTTTCCAGTTTACTTACTCTTCCATTGCCTTGGCTTCCTCAATGACCTTCTGCTGGACATTGCCGGGAGCCTCTTCGTAACGGACGAACTTGCAGCTGAAGGAGCCGCGGCCCTGGGTCATGGAGCGCAGGTCGATGGTGTAGCTGCTCATCTCCGCCATGGGAACCTCAGCCTCGACGGTCTGCATGCCGTCCTCCGCGTTCATGCCCAGCACGGTGCCGCGGCGCTTGGAGGAGATATCGGACATGATGTCGCCCAGGTTGGCGTCCGGAATGGTGACCTTCAGCAGGCCGATGGGCTCCATGATGGTGGGCTTGGCCTGGGGGATACCCTCCTGATAGGCCAGACGAGCCGCCGTCTGGAAGGCCATATCGTTGGAGTCGACCGGGTGGTAGGATCCATCATACAGGGTGGCCTTCAGGCCGACCAGCGGGTAGCCCGCCAGAACGCCCTTCTGCACCGCGTTGCGCAGACCCTTCTCGACAGAGGGGAAGAAGTTCTTCGGAACGCTGCCTCCGAAGACCTCCTCGGCGAAGACCAGATCATCGGTCTCGCTCTGGGGCTCGAAGCGGATCCACACGTCACCGAACTGGCCGCTGCCGCCGGACTGCTTCTTGTGACGGCCATGGGCCTCGACCTTTCCCTTGATCTTCTCGCGGTAAGCGACACGGGCGGGCTTGAGCTCGGTCTCCACGCCGAAGCGGCTCTTCAGCTTGGAGCAGAGCACGTCGACCTGGATATCGCCGGCGCCGGAGATGACCATCTGGTGGGTCTCAGCGTTGTTGACCAGTGTGAAGGAGATGTCCTCCTCGTTGAGACGGGCGAGGCCGGAGGCGACCTTGTCGTCCTGACCCTTGGTGGTGGGGCTGATGGCCATGGAGTAGACGGGCTCGGCGATCTCGATGGCGGGGAACTCCACCTCATTCTTGGGATCGCAGACGGTGTCGCCGGTCTTCCAGTCCATCTTGCCGATGGCCACGATGTCGCCGCAGCAGGCCTCGGTGACCTCGGTGTTCTTCTTGCCGCACATGGTGTACATACGGCCGAGCTTGTCGGTGCTGCCGGCGCGCACGTTGCGCAGGCTGAGATCGGAGGTGATCTTGCCGGCCATGACCTTCACGAAGGAGTACTTGCCGAACTGATCGGAGATGGTCTTGAACACGAAGCCGGCCACGGGGGCGTCGGGCTTGCAGTCCACGTCAGCAGGGGTGGGCACGTAGTCCACGATGGCCTGCAGGAGGGCCTCGGTGCCCACGCCGCTCATGGCAGCGCCGGCGAACACGGGGATGAAGTCGCGGCTCTGAACGCCCAGCTTGATGCCCTTGACGGCCTCGGCCTCGGACAGATCCATCTCTTCCAGGAACTTCTCCATGAGCTCCTCATCGGAAACGGAGGCGGCCTCCAGCAGCTCCATGCGCAGATCCTCGACCTTGCCGGCGTCGGCGGCGGGAACGGCGACCTTCTCGGTCTTCTTGCCGTTGGTGACGTAAGCGACCTGGTGCACCAGATCGATAACGCCGGTGCCGTCGCTGGTGGGGATGGTCACGGGGCAGACGGACGCGCCGTACTTCTCCTTCAGAGCGGCGAGAACGGCGTCAAAGTCGCTGTGCTCCTCGTCGATTTTGGAGATATAGAACATGGTGGGCTTGCCGGCATTCTTCAGAAGCTTCCAGCTTCTCTCGGCGCCGACGGAAATGCCGTCCTTGGCGCTGCAGAAGATCACAGCAGCCTCAGCCGCGCGCAGGGCGCAGGCGACCTCACCGGCGAAGTCAAAGAAGCCGGGGCAGTCGAGAACGTTGATCTTGCAGCCGCCGAAGTTCACCGGAGCGATGCCAGTGGAAATGGTGATCTGGCGCTTGATCTCTTCCGGGTCGTAGTCGCAGACGGTGTTGCCGTCGGCGGTCTTGCCCTGGCGATCGATGGCGCCGGTCAGGAAGAGCATGTTCTCCGTCAGCGTGGTTTTGCCGGTGCCGCCGTGACCCAGCAGGGCCACATTGCGGATGTTCTTGGTTTCGTAGCTCATGAATGTACCTCTCCTTGTATAGATTTAAGACGTGATATTGTACAAAAATATAACGCGTGGTTTCCCAATTGATTATTATACCGAACAAACAGCCCGGTGTCAATCATCGTTTGGCAAAATATGCGACCAGCGGCCCGCACAGACCGAAAACCAGCTGGAAGACGGTCAGGTGGAAGGGGGACATGGTGGCAAAATCGCCCATGGAGCACAGGATAAACATCACCAGCATGGCGATGATTCCCACAATGCCGCAGCCCCAGAGACCGATGCGCACTGCCTGATAGAGCTGGCGTCCAGTCTTGTTGATGGCCAGCATGGCGGCCAGACCGGAGCGGCCCACGATGCCGCTGATGGGGTCCTCGCTGCCGGCCTCCGGATCGGAGAGCTCGTAGCGCTGCTGGAAGGGCGGGAAGTCAAAGCCGTCCGCCTGGGTCTGGAACTTTCTTCTCAGCATGCCGGGGGCGATGTTGGGGTCCCGAACGGCAAAGATCGGGTGCATCCGGGTGGTCAGCAGGAACTTCAGCGCGTTCTGGACGCTCCGCATGGCCTGATAGTTCACCGGGAAGCTGCCGACGATCTCTCCGTTGATGGCGGTGAAGAGTCTGGTGTCGCCCTCGGTGTCGGGCTGGCTGGCGCGAAGCCCCTTCAGCCGCATGAACTCCGAGGTGCCAAAGAGCACTTCCTCGTCGTTGATGTAGCCGGACATGCCGCCCGCCTGCTCGCAGAGGAAATCGTCCACCCGGAACAGTGGATAGTTGAAGCCTCGGAGCAGCTCGATGAAGGCCGGAGCCAGGCAGCAGCCGGAGGCGTTGGCCACGCTGGCGGTATAGGCCACCACCTTGGCCTCGGACATGCCGGGCAGGAAGGTGCGGCCCTCGCCGATGGTGATGGTGTTGGGGCCAAAGAGATCCTGATCGGTGATGATGAACCGCTTGCTGCGCCCCACGTCGCTGACACCGGACCAGCCGGCCAGGGCCAGACCCTTGGGCTGCAGCGACTTGGCGGCGGAGCGGTAGGGGAGTGTGTAGACGATCAATGCCGCAAAGGACAGCGCCGCGCAGAAGACGGCGGCCAGAACATGTCCGGCGTTGCGGATGCTGCCGCTGAGCACCGTGGCCAGCAGACCCAGCACCAGCCCCACCACGATGATGTAAGGCGTCACCACGGCGAACAGCACCGTGTCCGGGCCGGGCTCCTCAGAGCGGTGGACAAAGCCCTCGGCAGAGCGTTTGGTCTTCCGCAGGGTCAGCCCGTCATAGGCCGCGTTGGTGCCGCAGGTCAGCACTCTGGCGTCTCTGGAGCGGGCCAGGGCCAGAAAGCTCAGATGCAGTCCCTCGCTGGTGAGTCTCGCGCTCAAAAGGGCGAAGGTCACGGCAAAGGCGGACACCACGCAGTAGGGCATGCCGCCCACCAGGGTGTTCTGCACGGCGGAGAGCGCCGCGTCCAGCAGGGAGAACAGACAGCTCAGAGCCACCAGCGACTCCGCGCCGGGCCGTTTGCGCACCAGAGACAGAATGCCCACGGTGAGCACGTCCAGTCCCAGCAGCATGACGGTCATCAGGAAAATCAGACAGACGATGGCGGTCACTCTGGGGCTGCTCTTCAAAAGACCGAAGGTGGGAAGCCCTGCCGCGATGTACAGGAGAACCAGACTCAACAGCAGAGACACTCTCCCTCTGCGCCGGAGTGCGGCGATCTTCTGTCCGTAGAACTTCGCCGCGGTCTTGGCGCCGGGTTCCGGGCCCAGCTCCTCGGGGATGCTGGCCTCTTCTCTGGCAGTGCGGCGGCGCTCCTTGGAGCGGACGGAGGCGGCGGCGATGCGGAGGGTGATGGGTCGGATTACCGCGTCCCGGAAGCTCCGGCGCTCGACCTCCTCATACTCGTCGTCATCGTCATCCTCGTCATCCTCAACGTCTTCATCCAGATCCTCGTCGGGGATGTCCACAACCGTCTCCTCGGGCACGGCCTCGGCGGTGGCATAGACCACCTCTTCGTCATCGGCCACCACCTGGGCCCAGAATTCCTCCGGGTCCGGGAGCTCGATCTCGTTGGGGGTCTGATCCTCGCCGAACACCTCCGCCACCGCGTGGAAGACCTGGGTGGGCTCTTCCGGCTCGTCCTCCGGCGGGAAGTCGTCCTCCAGCGGAAGATCGGCCTCCTCCGGCTCCGGCTCCGGGGCCTTTGGCGCCTTGGCGGGAACGGTCAGATGGTTAATCAGGGTGCGAAGTCTGGCGAAGTGCAGTTTCTCGGCGTAGCCCTCTTCCTCTTCCACATAGGGTTCCGGTTCGGGCTCCGGCTCCGGGGCGTGGGGACGATACTCGCGCACATAGTCGTCCTCTTCCTCGGGGATGTCGCTCACCGGCTCCAGCTCGATTGCCTCGGCGTCGATCCACTCGGCCTCGGCGTCCTCCGGAAGCTCTGCCTCCCAGTCCGCGACTTCCGGCTCCTCGGACTCATCCGGTTCCTCCGGCTCTTCGGGCTCGATGGGCTCCTCGGTCACGGGATCGATCAGCGTCGCCTCGGCCCGATGGGTCATAAACGCCGCCTCCGGAAGCGGTGTCTCCTCCGGGGCCTCGGGGTCAAAGCCCCGGTATTCCTCCAAAATGGCGTCCAGCGAAAATTCATCCTGCTGTCTTTCGTTTGGATCCATTTCGTTTCCCTCCCTCTAATCAAATCAGCCAAACGGGCTGGCTCACGCCAAATGACGTGAAGGGGTTTTTATTTGCTGGTTTTCTGTCTCAGAACCTCATACATCAGCACCGCCGCGGCAGCCGAGGCGTTCAGGGACGAGATCTGTCCCATCAGCGGAATGCTCAAAAGAAAGTCGCAGTGCTCTCTTACCAGGCGGCTCATGCCGTCGCCCTCAGAGCCGATCACCAGACAGATGGGCCCGGTGAGATCGGTTTTCCACAGAGGATTGTCCCCCTCGGCAGCCGCGCCATAGACCCAGAGGCCGGCTTTCTTCAGTTCCTCCAGCGCGGCGGAGAGATTCGGCACTCTGGCGATGGCCATGTGCTCGGCGGCGCCGGCAGAGGCCTTGTCCACCACGGCGGTGAGTCCGGCGCTGCGGCGCTTGGGAATTACGACGCCGTGAGCGCCAACGCACTCGGCGGAACGGATGATGGCGCCCAGATTGTGGGGATCGGAGATCTCGTCACAGACGATGACGAAGGGCGTCTCGTTTCGCTCCTTGGCGATGTCCAGAATGTCCTGCACCGTGCAGTATTCCTTCACCGCGCAGAGCGCCACCACACCCTGGTGGGCGTGGGTCTGGCTCATGGCGTCCAGCTTCCGACGATCCGTCTCCACCACCACGACGCCCTGTGCTCTGGCCTTGGAGGCGATGTGGCCGAGGGTCTGATCCACCTCGCCCTTGGCG
>CAMHPQ010000080.1 GCA_946187035.1 uncultured Clostridia bacterium
CCAGTGCTGGGGCATCGTGCCGCTGACCGACATGCTCTCCATGATCTACACCGAGCAGATCGCCGAGGTCGACACCCCCGAGAACCGCGAGCAGGCTTACCGCGACATGGCCAAGCTGAACATGGAGATGATCATGCGTAACCACACCCACGGCGGCCACAAGGTCCTGGTGGGCGAGCTGTGGGATACCTGCGAGCGCATGAACGCCGACATCGCCATGATGTGGGAGCACATGAGCTGCAAGGCCCTCACCGGTATGCACGGCATGTTCGAGGAGCAGGGCCGCGAGCTGGGCATCCACGTCATGTGGGTCTGCCACGACCTGTGCGATCCTCGCGTCTACACCCGCAACGCCATCCGCGGACAGGTCAACGCTTACATGCGCACCGTCATGCGTGAGGAGCCGCTGGATCCGTCCCTGGAGAACCTGCCGGACGACGAAGCGTATTAAGAAAGGAGAGAACCGAAATGAAGAAATTTGCCAAAGTTCCTCTGATTCTTCTGGGCACTGGCGCTGCCGCCTTCGTCGGCACCTTTACCGTGTATATGTTCAATCTGGACATGAAGCTCATGACCCTGATCGAGCCCCTTCTGGCGAAGTGGTACGACAGCAGAGAGCACGACTTCTATCTCTAAACCAAATGCACTTAAAAGATGCACCCGCGAGGGTGCATCTTTTTTTGGAAAAGCATGCAAATATTAGTTAATCGGGGTGTTGAATATTGCAGAGAACTAAAAAAGGATGTCATTGCGAACCAGTGACCGATGTCACTGGTGTGGCAATCCGCATCCCTCAGCTGCGGAGAAAAGAGTCGTAGAACGTTGAGATCAAACGGATTCGCCTAACTCTATGCAAAGAATTGGTCAGTACCGCAGGAGAACGGATTGCCACACCAGTCTGCGGACTGGTTCGCAATGACACTCTTTAAGTTTGGTTCAAAGAACATCCCGTTAAACTCTCAATTTCCCATTCTCCTCTTGCAATTCTCCCGGCTTCGTGGTAGTCTGTTCAGGATGTTTTGAGATCGAGGCGCCATATGGAAAAATCCTCTTTGATCAAGAATATAATGGCCGTGGCCTTCGGGACGCTGATGGTGCTTTTCAGCGAGCTGCTGCACACCCCGGCGATTCTGTTTCCGGAGATCCTGGCCCTGCTCACCGGCATGTGGGTCATGCCGCGCATGCCGTGGAAAGTTGACCGCCGGCAGATCCCGGTGCTCATGACCGTCTGCGCCGTTTGGGGCGCGGCCCTGTCCCGGTTTTCGCCGCTGCCCACGGCCATGACCATCGGCGTGGCCTTTTTCGGAGCGGCGCTGTTGCTGCTGGTGGTTCGCTCCACGCTGCTGCCGGTGCTCTCGGCCTGCATCCTGCCGGTGCTGCTGGGAGAGCAGTCCTGGGTCTATCCCGTGGCGGTGCTGGTGATGACGCTGCTGCTGGTGCTGGGCCAGATGCTGCTGGAAAAACTGCAGCTGAGAAAGCCCCAGCCTGCGGAGACCTGGCACTGGAGCGGCAGGGAAGAGGCCCTGCGCTGGCCCATTGCCATCGGCGCTGTGACGGCCCTGACGGCAGTGGGCGTCGCCATGGGCGTGCCCTGCGTGGCAGCGCCGCCGCTGGCGGTACTGCTGAGCGAGCTCTCCTTCCGGGAGAGTCCCGCCGCGCCCCACAGTCTGCAGATCTGGATCGTCACCGTCTGCTGCGCCGTGGCGGGCGCGCTGTCCCGGTGGCTGCTGTGTATCCATTTCGGCCTGCCGCTGACGGTGGGCGCTCTGGCCGCATCCACCATGGCCATGGTCATCTTCCATCTGCTGCGGCGGCCATTTCCGCCCAGCGCGGCTCTGGCGCTGCTGCCGCTGCTGCTGCCGGAGCGGCTGATTTCCACCTATCCGCTGCAGATTTTGATCGGCACCACGGTCTGCCTGCTGGTGGCCACCTGCCTCCGCTGGAGCAGCGAGGAGGCCTGCGCGGCGCACCCCAGTCATCAATAAAAAGAATAAAATCCGTGCTTCGGCAACTGCCGGAGCACGGATTTTTTATGGAGGATGAAGAATGAAGAAAAGACTTGGTTTTACAGTTCGGTGTTGATGGTCATCTGCTTGGAGACGGTGATCTCCAGGTTGCCGTTGCGGACGCGGAGCTTGTCGATCATTTCCTTTTCCAGCTCCGGATCCTTCAGGGTGAGATCGTAGGTCAGGCGGAAGAGGCTGCCCATGTTGGTGGTCTTCACCTGGGCCAGCTCACACTCGCTGGTGTAGGTCTCAAAGATGTCGTCGAACACGCTGGTGTAGTCCAGATCCTCGGGGATCGTGATGCGCAGGGTCTTGTAGAGCTGGGCGTTTCTGCGGGTGCCGAAGTCCAGACCGTTGTAGATCACCAGCACCAGGCTCATGATCACGGTGAACAGGGCCGCGTAGGCGATGTAGCCCATGCCGCAGATCAGGCCCGCGCCCATGGCCACGAAGATGATGCCGATCTCCTTGGCGGTGCCGGGGACGGAGCGGAAGCGCACCAGACCGAACACGCCGGCCACGGCCACGCCCGCGCCGATGTTGCCGTTGACCATCATGATCACCACGCACACCACAGCCGGCAGCATGGCCACGGTGGCCACGAAGCTCTTGGTGTAGCGGGTGCGGTACATGTAGGCGAAGGCGAGAATCAAGCCCAGAACCAGGGCCGCGCCCACGCACAGCAGGAAGTTGCCGATGGAGATCACCGTTGTGGTTGTGGAGTCAAACAGGCCGGAGAACAGGCCCGCGGCAGTCAGGTTAAGCATATTTTCTCACTCCTTCGCGGTTGGGATAGATCATGGTCTCGTAGGCGGTGCCGTACTTGGAGAAGGACGTCTTGTAGATGTGGTGGGCGCTGAGGAACTGGGTCATCCACAGCGGGATGCCGCCGGGGGTTTTCAGCTCCATGAGCACCATGTTTCTCGGCAGCAGGGGGGTGCCCCAGGCGCCGGCCTCCAGATTGAGGTGGGTCTCTCTGGCGAGGATGTTCTCATCGAAGGTCACGCGGAAGTCGCTGCCGTCCTTGGAGTAGAAAGCCTCCCGCTCATAGCTGAGATACACCACGGGCTTCAGTCCCTCGTAGTAGCCGCGGACGTAGTCGATCTCGTCGGAGATCTGGGTGTGATGCTCCAGATCCTTTTTGCCGCCGAGCCACTTGACGGCCTCGTTTTCCGGCATGGAGATGCGGCGCTTGTAGACCACATCCTCGTACTTTTTCTTCAGCTCCACGAAGACCGGGCTGGTCTTGGTGGCGGTGCCGTAGCTGCGCACCCGGAGCTTTTCCTTGTAGGCGGGCTTCTCGATGCTGCGGCGGATCAGCCGGTAGCTGTCGGTGTCGAAGTACAGGTTGCAGATGGTGGTGCGGCCATACTCGTCCAGGGCCATGTGCTCGGCCATGACCTTCAGCAGCTGTTCCTTCTGCTGCCGGGTCATCATATATTTGATTTCATAGCGTTTGAATATCGCCTGATATGCCATTTTGTTCGCCTCCTTGGGGTTTCTGGCTTCAGCTTAACAGGTCAACCCTAGAGGAACCTTAAAGGATGCTTTTTTTCTTTCCGGTTCCGGGGTGTTCTCCCGTTGTCTGAGACCAGTATAACCTTGGAACCTAAAGCGAAGTTTAATTAGAAACAGAAAAATCTTTTTTCGTTTTTCGGCTTCTTCCGAACCGCCACAGCAGCACGGCCAGCAGCCATGTCACCAACAGCAGCGCCAGCGTGATGATGATGCCCGGGCCCCAGCCCCAGAGCAGAAAGCCGTAGAAGTCGTGCCGATCCGGCCATTCGCCCACGCCCTGGATCAGGATGTTGCCGAGGTAGTATACGGCGTAGACCAGCATGGGCGCCATGGCCCAGAGGGTCTTTCGGAAGGGCAGCGGCGTGTCACTGTCCAGCAGCAGGTAGCCGAAAATGGAGGCCACCGGCAGCAGCAGATGGAGCCACAGGTTTCCGCCGAGGAACATACCGCCGTAGCCGTACACCGGCCCGAGAAAGCCCATGACCGTCAGGAAGGTGAGGCCCACCGCTGCGGTGCCCATGAGCTTCCAGACCTGCAGCCTCGGGAAAATCTGTCCGCGAATTCTTCCGATGGCGTAGCTGAGACAGACCCCGGCGTTGAACAGGTTGGAGAGCACCGTGAAAAACCGCAGACTCCGCCACCCCGGCATGGACAGCATCCCGCCGTCGGTGATGGCAAACACCATAGCCCCCCAGGAAAGCAGACTGAGGGCGAAGATCAGCAGATTCAGTAGGATGGAAATGGTTCGTTTCATAGGCAGAAAGGAAGTTCAAATTATAGTTGATCGAGCAGTTGAATGATGCTGTGCACCCCTTGGCTCTCCCTCCGGGAGAGCTGGCACGGCGGGAAATAGCCGTGACTGAGAGGGCTTGTGGTCACTACCGACGCACTGCATTTCCCGCGTTCCGAATCCTTCGTTTTGCCCTCTCAGTCGCTCGCAAGCTCGCGACAGCTCTCCCAGAGGGCGAGCCATGTGGGTCTGACAGATAAACTCCAATTTACCGCCGAAATGTGAAATCTCATTGAAACTCCACACTCCTAACTCCACACTGCCCGCCAAACTCCGATTGATCAAACATCGCGGAGCCTTTTTGGGGCTCCGCGGTTTTTCAGCATTGGCTGATTTTCACTCGCTTTCCGGCGGCCTTCAGGGTGTCCTGGAGCTCCTGCATCAGCCGGAGTTTGTTTTCAAAGCTGAACTCCGTGTCGTCCTGGGCGGCGTTGGCGGCGTTGCCGAAGAGCACGTTAATCTCCGTGGCCTCCTCCATCAGCAGGGTGGCCAGTGCGGCGGCGCCGTCGGTGCGCCTCTCCAGCTCCAGGGTCAGCAGCGGGTCGGTGCGATAGGCCTTCAAAAGCTCCGTCAGGGCGGCCAGGGTCACGGCGCCCTCCGTCACCAGATCCACGCCGCGGATCTCGCTCATGGGCGGGACGGGCTCGTCGCCGGAGCTGGGCATCACGTGGACCCGCTCGTTTAAGAACTTCGCCACGGCCTTGGCGGTGCTGCCGCCGCAGACCACGTGCTTGCCCTCCTTGGCGAAGAACAGCCGCATGGTGCTCAGATCGTCGTCCTTGTTCTCCGGCGGGCCGATCATGATGTTCACCACGCTGCGCTCCCGGAGTCTGAGAATGGCGATGGTGGTGTCGTCGTGGAGCTCGCCCAGATCCAGCGCCTCCACGGTGGAGAACATTCTCGCCGCGATCCGCTGGGCCGGCAGGGAGGGGTCGCTGTTGCGGGCCAGGAAGTCCTCAATGTCCGCCTGGGGCCAGCCCTCATAGGTGGTGGTGCCGCGTCCGGCCTCGGCCACGCCGTCAGAGAACATGACCACCATGTCGCCCGGCTCAAAGCTCAAACGGCTCTCGTGGAGCTCCTTCTCCTGGGCGAAGCGGACGGAGTAGTTGTATCGCTGCGCCACGCCGTTGTGGATGAAAATGGCGGGCGGATTGTCATACTGCACCAGCTCCACATGGCGGCCTCTGGCGGAGGCGATGGTGAAGGTGGCGTAGGCGATCTGCACGTCTTTTCTGAGCGGCAGGGTCGCCGCCACGGTGGAGACGCACTCCTCCAGCGGGATGTTGCCGGAGAGCATGGTCTGGAGCATGGTGCTGGTCAGGGTGGAGAGGATGTTGGCCTTCACACCGGAGCCCATGCCGTCGGAGAGGATGATGCGCGCGCCGTCCTCCGAGCGCTCCCAGAGACACTGGTCGCCGCAGAGACTCTCGCCGTTTTTGTGGATGCTGACGACGCCCACGTCCCAGACCAGACTCCGGTCAAGGTGAGTTATCTTACGCATCGTCGTCCTCCTCGCCCTCTTCATCCAGCAGGATGGCCTGCTTCAGATCGTGGACGGCCACCTTGGTCTCGGCAGCGGTCTCGCCCAGGAGACCGGCGATCTGGTGGACGATGCGCAGCTGGTTGTCGATGATGACGTCGGCCAGTTCGGCGGCGTGGAGCTTGGTCTTCTGCACCTGCTCTCTCCGCTGGCGGGACTGGGTCACGTCGCGCATGATGCAGGTGTAGACCGTGCGCTCCGGATCGCAGATGAAGATCCGCTCCAGATAGACGTTGTATTCTGCCAGATACACACGATCCGTGTACTGGGTGTCGTCCATGCCCATGAGCTTGACGAAGTCGTATTCGTCCATGATGCGGCTCACCGGGTAGCCCACGATGTCGGCGGTGTCCTTGATGCCGAAGATTCGGCAGGCGGCCTTGTTGATCTGCCGCACCTTGAGACTCTTGCCCACGGTGATGATGCCCTCGGGGGAGACGTTGATGATCTTCTCGGAGTAGGTCTCGGCCTTCTCTTTCATATAGGGCATGCACATGCTGATCTCGGCGCGGCCTGCATAGACGGCCTTGGCCTTGTCTCTGCAGGTGCGATAGCCGCACAGGCCGCAGTCGATCTCGTCTTCCTTATTGAACTTGCCCATTTTTCTGAGAATGCCGGTGATGGCGCTCTCGGGGGGATCCTCGTCGGGGCGGATGTGGTGGTCCTCCATGGGGCGGTACATATCCACCTGCTCCTCCACATCGTAGTCGCCGCCGTTGTAGACGCTGACGCTTTCCACTCTGCGTCTGGCCTCTAGGAGGTTGGATTCCTTCTGGCTGAAGACCATGCCGCCGATGCAGTTGCCGTGGCAGGCGGACATCTCGATGAAGCAGCCCTTCAGACCGCCCTCGGCCACGCACTTGAGCACCTTGATGCAGTCCTCCAGACCGTCCACCGAGAGGTAGTCCACGCCGATCAGATGGGCCATGCCCTCCTCCGTGCCGCCGGTGACCACATAGCCGTGGGAGACCTTGGGGTCGTCCTGGGGCACATCGGTCTCCAGCCGGACGTTCACCAGCTGCAGCCACTCCTCCAGCTCCGTGAAGGTGATGGCGTAGTCCGCGCCCACGCTCTCGAAGCCCTTGGTCTCCTCTTTTCTGGCGATGCAGGGGCTGATGTAAACCACGGTGGCCCCGGGGCAGCGCTGGCGCAGCATCTGGGCGTGGGTCTGCATGGGGGAGAGCACCGGCGCCAGATAGGGCAGGGCCTCGGGGAAGTGCTTCTCGCAGTAGAGCACGATGGTGGGGCAGCCGGAGGTGATCACCGGCTTGCCGTCGGCCTGGTGGGCCAGAATCTCCAGCTGGCGCGCCACCAGCTGGGCGCCCTCGGCGGTCTCATAGGCCTCGGAGAAGCCCAGATCCAGCAGCGCCTTGCGCACGCCGGAGAAGCCCGGGGTGTCGAAATAGGCCAGATAGGTGCTGTCCACGCTGGCGACCACCTGCTTGCCCTGGGCGATCAGGCGGCGGATGGTGTCCACATCGCTGTTGTCCTCCTTGGCGTGCTGGGGGCAGACCGCCACGCAGTTGCCGCAGAGAATGCACTCACTGTGTATGATCTGCGGCTGGCCCTTGAACACGCGGATGGACTTCACCGGGCAGAAGCGCACGCATTTGTAGCAGTTTTTGCATTCTTCCTCGTGAAAATGCAGAATATCCATAGCTTTCCTTCCTTTTCCTACCTCTGCAGGCTTTCTCCAACCTGCAAAGCCTATTTTCACTCTGATTTAACAGTATAGCACAAAGACCCTGCCGATTGCAATTAAGTTTAGAAAGAAACAATCACACCCAATGGAGGGTGTGATTGTTGATATTTCATAGAAATTGGCGGAAAGCGGTGGGGAGGGAGTAGCGCGCTTCCAGCTCCTCTGGGGTGGCCCAGACATAGCGATCCGGCGCAAGCTCGCACTCGATCTCGTAGCAGCGGAGCTTCCACTGGATGTGGGTGAAGATGTGGCCGCCGTCTCTGCTGCTGCGGAGCCGGAGCTCTCCCAGACCCAGACCGGAGAGGTACGCGCCTGCTTCCGACTCGCTGAGCAGGCCATCGGTGTTGGGCAGCTGCCAGAGTCCCGCCAGCAGTCCGGTCTTGGGCCGCTGCTCCACGGCGGTGAGATTCCCGCAGCGCAGCAGAAACAGGGTGTGTTCCTCCTGCCTGCGGCCCCGCTTTGGGAGCCTCGTCGGCAGCTTCAGCATGGTGTTGTGCGCTCTCGCAAGGCAAAGTGTCTGAATCGGGCAATCTCCGCATTTAGACACGCCGTTTGGGACGCAGACTGTGGCCCCCAGCTCCATCAGCGCCTGGGTGAGGTCGCCGCAGCGGCCCTTGGGATAGACCTGTGACAGCGCCTCGGAGAGCTCCTTTTTGAACTGCGGCGTGTCCACGGGGCGCTCGTCCTCCAGGACGCGGGCGCAGACTCTCAGCACATTCCCGTCCACGGCTGCCACCGGCTCGTCAAAGCAGATGCTGGCGATGGCCCCGGCGGTGTAGTCACCGATGCCCGGGAGTTTTAAAAGTTCCGCTTTTGTGGCGGGGAAGGTTCCGCCATTGGCCGCAATCTCTTTGGCGCATTTGTGCAGGTTCCGGGCCCGGTTGTAGTAGCCCAGACCCTCCCAGAGCTTCATCAGCTGCGCCTCCGGCAGCTCCGCCAGCGCAAAGACATCCGGTGCGGCGGCGAGAAATCGTTGGTAATAGCCCTTCACCGCCTCCACCCGGGTCTGCTGGAGCATGATCTCCGAGAGCCAGACGTGGTAGGGCTCCCGATCCTTCCGCCAGGGCAGATCCCGATGGTTTTCGGAAAACCAGTCCAAAAGGGGAGAGACGATTTGGCTTAACAGGTCAGTGTTCATGAGGACTCCTGAAAATAATCATGAGATGAAAGATTGCAAATTATAGTTTATAGGGATGTTGGAATTAATCCACCGTAGGGGGGGG
>CAMHPQ010000081.1 GCA_946187035.1 uncultured Clostridia bacterium
GATCTTGAGACTCGGGGTCTTCACCGTCAGGGTGGCGGCGTCGGAGGTCGCTTTGCTTCCGCTGGCATCCGTGATGACGCAGCGGTACTGATAGCCGTTTCGGGCAGCCGTGGCCTCCACCTTCAGGGTTGCGGCATTGTAGCCATCAGTCTTGGAGGTGCAGTTCTTCCACGCGCTGCCGGACGGCGTCTTGTACTGCCACTGGTAGGTGAGGCCGGTGCCTGTTGCAGCTACTTTAAAGGTTGCTGTTTCACCAACGTTGGCCGCAGCATTCTCCGGATGAACGGTAACACCAACTGTTGACAAAGAGTCAAAGGCAATGCGTGCGCTGTTATCTGCGAGCTGGATCTCCGCCGCATCCGCAGACAATTCAAACTGCAGCGCATTCATGGATTCCTCGTTGGGAGCAGTCCAAAGATTCTCCGGGATCTCATAAACAAACGATTTGCGCGCACCGGGATTCAGCGCAGGGACGGAGATCGTTTCCAAAACGTCACCCTGTGCATTGCCGTTGAAAACTGTAATCGTTCCTGCTTCGCCAGGCTCGCAACCAACGTTCTCAACCGTCAAAGTGGTAATAAATGTCCCATTCTTCTCTGCAGGATCCGTGGCGCTCAGCGTCAAATTCGCAAAGCCGATCTCCGCCTCGGCGGTGTTGTTGTCCGTGCGGCTCTCCGCTCCGGAATAGAGCGGGGTCGCTTGCGCGGTGATGGTTTCGTTATGCAGGGTCTGCGGCAGCGTGAGCGAAGCGGTCACTCTTCCGGTTTCGCCCGGCGCCAGAGCGCAGGCACAGTCTTGCGTGGTGGTCTGCCCGAACGCGGTAAGCTTCACAGATACAGAATTGAGGGTTTCTCTGCTGTTGTTGGTGATCTCGATCTCCAGCGGAAACGTCTCACCGGGGACAACCGCACTGTCATCATAGAACAGCGTGTCATTCACGACCAGATCGCTGTAGGTCGGATCTGCCACAACTACCAGTTCTGCGTCTCCGTACACCTGCTCCGCGTCCACGTCAACGTCGACAAGGTTCATCGCCACCACAAGCTCACCGTCGTCATCCAGCACGGCGCTGTAGCTGCGGATATACTTGTCATAGCCCGTGAGCTGCGTCCAGCCGCCCCAGCTGCCCGTTGCCGGATCGTAGTAGCTGGCAAACATCTCGCAGGTCAAGCCGGTGGGCACCAGCGCAAGAATGGCACGGCCACCGATCACGTCATAGTTCGAGATGCCGCTCAGGCCGGTGGAGACGCCGTCGCAGTAGAGCTCGGTGTCCTGCAGATAATAGGTATGTCCGTCGATCAACTGAACAGAGTCCGTAGAGGCTCCCAGCTCCGTCGCCTGCGCATCTCCGGAGCGGATCTGCCAGCTTGAAGTGCTCTCGGCATTACTGAGTGTAAAAGCAGCTGTCCATCCGTTTTCGTTCGAGAGACTCAGATCCGTGATGGCTTGCCCGGCGGTATAGACGCTCTGCACATCGCTCCACACGCCGTTTGCGCAGGAACGCGTATAGATCGTGTTCTCGCCTTCGCCCATGAACAGATCGTTTTCGGAGTTTTCGACCCACGCCGCCGTGACGGTGTCATCGCTGGCGGTAAGTGTGTATTCAAGCTCTGCCAGCCCGTTATTCTCGGTGATCACAACGGGCTCCGTAAACTGCCGGTTTGCCGCGTCATATTCGGAGAAGCAGAGCTCCATGTGCTCAAAGAGGGTCATGTCCTCCCAGTCGTCCTGCCAGGGGCTGTCCGCCCGGCTCCAGAGCAGAAAAACCTGATCTCCGTTCTGGTAAAGCACAGGATGATCGTTGTAGGCGCCATTGTCGTAGATCGGCGCAGGTTCGCTCCAAACGCCGCCGGAAAAGACGCTGTACAGCAGTGTCGTGCGGTCATTGTCGCTCTTGTTGCCCAGATCGTCCAGCCAGACCATCAGCAGATCGCCGTTGGACAGCGCCAGAAGCTCCGGATAATTATAGGGATAGACCGCAGCTTTCCGGAAGGAATAGTCATCCGCCACACCGGAGAGCAGAATCGGGTGTGCATCATGCTCCAGATAAAGCCTCTGGATTGGTTCCGCGTCCTGCACAAATTCCTCCAGGGTATTCCAGGTACTCAATGTGCCGGCTTTGTTATTTGAAAGGTTCTCTAATTTAGGATAGAGGCCGAATTTGGCAAGCGGCCATCTGTTTTCGTCTTTAAACGGACCGATCTGTCCCTCAACATAGAGTGAACCTGTCAATGTAACAGCGAGAGGATCGTCCGATGCACTGCGTAGCCCCTTTGTTGTAGCGGTGGCGTCCAGATTGCCCACAAGTCCGCCTTCGACGTACGCCTTAAGCTTGCCGCCGTTTTTTCCGAGTCCGAGACCAATGGCAGTCTCAAACCCAAGGTTGAATTTGCCGTCAACCTGGAGTTTCTCTTGCCCTTTTGAGATCTGAATTGTGTCGTCTGTTGATAGTTCGAATTTTAATGTTGCATAGGCCGCAGGGAAAGACGGTATACGCTGGCTGAGATCTGTGTTCACCTTTGCCTGGAGAATCGCTCCTCCCTCTGAGAATTCCAGTTTTCCAGTCTCATAAGAGAATTCCAAATAACCTGCAATTAATCCTTCTACTCCAATCACCATATCAGCGTTAAACGGCTGGAGTTTATTGTACAGTCTATTGAATCGGTTGAGTGTATTGCGGTTCGTTATGCCATTTGCAACCGTCTTATAGAGCGATTTGATCTCTCGATATGATTCCCAATAGTTGTTCGTTACGGTTCCGTTTGGATCGCCGCCGATCTCAGCGCTGTCCTTGATTGGCTTATAACCGACCAAGCCTTTTACAGTTTTTTCTTTTGTATCTACTTTGAATTGGATTTTCACTCTGTCGTGCAGATTAATATCAAATTTTGATTCCAATTCGAACAGATAGAATGTCTGTCCTGCTACTGTGATCGAGGGCCCGCGAATGGTATCGTTTCCGAAAGAGATGTCGGGTAGGAGTACATTGCCGTCCATTTGCTGCAGCAGCGCCGCCTCCAGTGTTGATACATTTGATTCATGCACATTTAAGTTGACGTCGGGCAATGAAGAGCCGGAACCGCCGTAGCCGTAATGGATCGTAACGTCAGCCAAATATTTATCATTGCTGCCAAAGGAAATGCTCTTCCACTGATCCTCATTACCTTCATAATAAATGTCAGTCAAGCTGTCACATTCATAGAATGCACCTAGTCCCATGCTGGTAACACTGAGCGGGATCGTTACAGTTTTCAAGCTTTCACACCGAGAAAATGTACTCTCTCCAATTCTGGTGATGTTACCCAAAATAGTGGCTTCCGTCAGGCCATAGCATCCTTCAAATACACTTTTCCCCATACTGGTACCACTGGACAGGATTGTTATGCTCGTTATTTCGTCGCATCCCTGGAACGCATTGTTTCCGATACTGGTAACGTTTTCCGGGATTGTTATGCTCGTTATTCCGTTGCATCCCTCGAACGCATAGTTACCGATACTGGTAACGTTTTCCGGGATTACCACATTCGATAGAACGTCGCAATTACTAAATGCATATTCTCCAATTGTGGTGAGACTTTTCGGAAATTCCGCTTTCTCCAGACTCCAGCAACCTGCAAATGCATAGGTTCCAATCGTGGTAACACCTGCCGGAATCCTTACGCTTGTCAAGTTGCGGCACACTGAGAATGCACTGTCTCCAATAACAGCAACGCCCTGCGGAATCGTATAAGAACCGGTTCTGCCTCTCGGAAATAGGATCAACTTTGTACCGGCCTTATTGAACAAAACTCCGTTTTCAGATTTAAAAATCGCATTTCCATTTGATACATTGATTTCTGTTAGAATTCCGCAGCTGCCGAATGCACTCTCGTCCATACTGATGACGCTGCTGGGGATTGTTACGGTTTTAAGGCTATGACAGAACTCAAATGCATCGGTGCCGATCCTCTCAACACCGTTTGTAATCGTCACACTCGACAGACTATCACAATAGCGAAACGCTCCATGTCCAATACTGATCACGCTGCCCGGGATCGTGATACTGGGTAAACGAGTGCAACCATGGAATGCCCAGTCTCCGATAGTGGTAACAGTATCCGAAATTGTTATTATCTTCAGATTCTTGCAGGCAGTAAAGGCATTTTTTCCGATACTTGTCACGCCGGATTCGATCACAACAGTTGTTACAGCAACTGTATCTCTCAAGTCATACCATGGACCGGAATAGTTAAAGTTGCCATACATAGGCCCTGTCCCGCTGATGGTCAGCAATCCATTGCTGTCCAGCGTCCAGGTCAGATTGTCGCCGCAGGTGCCGCTGCCCACAATGTCCGCCGCAAATACCTCCTGCGGCAGAAGCGTCAGCACCATGCACAGCACCAGCACGAGGCTTAATAACCGTTTTTTCATACTTTTCCTCCTTTAAGCTTGTATTTTGCTAATGATATCATACCATTGATCATCCACTGCGGCAAGATGCTTAACAGATAATCACAGATTTGACAAAAAACTGCAACGGTATGTTGCGCAGTCTGGTTCGCGCATGGTTACAAAATCGTATCATTCAGCGCGATTTTCCACCGGGTTTTCCACCGAAATCCGCGTTTTTCGCAGTTTTCCACAGGGGTGGGGCGCTCCTGTTTGGGGCTGGGGTTGTATTTGTTTTTGTTTTTGGGGTTGTTTTTGTATTTGGCATGCGGTGGCATGCCGCGGCACTTTCTTGATTTAAATATAGAAAAACCGCCGTGAATTGCTTCACAGCGGTTTCTTGATTGTTTGGGTCTTACAGCACCAGAGAGGGTGCGGAGTAGACGCGGGCGGCCAGCTCCTGGTTGAGCATGTAGAGGGCTCTGGCGTCGGAGCCGAAGAGGGTCATCTTGTTGATGTTGTCGGAGGCGTTCTGCTCCTCCTCCCCCTGCTCCTTCACGAACCAGTCCAGGAACTGCATGGTGCGGAAGTCGTCGGCCTCCTTGGCGGCCAGATAGATCGTGTGGATCAGGCTGGTGACGTACTTCTCATGCTTCAGGGCCTCGGTCAGCGGGTCCATGAGGTCGTTGTAGGTCAGGCCGGGCTTGTCGATGGCCTCCAGGGTCACGGTCTCGCCGTTGTTGTGCAGGTACTTGTACATCAGCATCGCGTGGTCGCGCTCCTCCTGTGCCTGGATCTCAAACCAGTTGGAGAAGCCGTCCAGCCCCTTGGACTGGTAGAAGTTGGCCATGTCCAGATAGAGATATGCGGAGTAGAGCTCCTTGTTGATCTGCGTGTTCAGCAGCGCGGATACCTTTGCATCCATGGGATATACAGCTCCTTTTCAAAATCAGTTGATGGATTCGTAAATAAAGGCGTTGGGCAGGGTACGGCCTGCCTGCAGCACCGGGTTCGAGCTCTTCATGATATAGTCGCCCTTGTACCAGATCATGGCGCTGGTGCCGCCGTCCAGGTTCATGGCCTGGGCGCACTTGTGCTCCGCCATGAGCTCGGCGCAGTCCGGGACGCTGATGCCCAGGGAGACCGTGGGCAGTCGGCCCTCCACCAGCAGCATGATGATCTCGCCGTACTGGCTCTGGCCGATGCAGGAGCGGGGCTGCAGATCGCTGAAGCCGCTGCGGTCGTCCACCACGATGTTCCCGTCGATGATCATGGCCGGGGAGAACTCCACCGCGTCGGTGCAGTCCCAGGCCACATCCTCGCCGGCGTCGCGGATATAGACGAGGTTGTCCTCGTGGAGCTCCAGACGCTTGTAGCCCGGCAGCATGTGCTGGCCGTAGGTCTGGCCGCTGCACATGGCCCAGCCCACCAGGGTGCCGCCGTTGCCGACGCCGCCGGCATCCTCAAAGCCGGAGCCGTTCATGGCGATGACGCCGTTGTTGGCAGAGCCGATCTCGCCCACCACCTGGCCCACAGAGCCGATGGTGGAGGCGGGCTTCAGACTCAGTCTGGAGGGGTCCTTGCAGATGGCCATGACGCCGCGATAGCCGGTGCCGGACTCGCGGACGATCAGAACGCCCTCCTGGGCGTCGATGGCCAGCACCTGCTCGCCCTGCACCGTGTGGATCGTGGTGCCGTTGGAGGTCAGGGCCGCCTCGTTGATGTCGATTTTATCCCAGCCGTCGGCCACCGCGTCGGGATGGGAGCGGACATACTCCAGCATGGAGTTCACATCCACCTCCCAGAAGGTGTTGAAGAAGGCGATCTCCGCCTTGCTCATGCCCTTGGTATCGGTGAGGGTCGGGTTGCGGGTCTGGTCCGAATCGCCGTCCATGACGGGGTTGTCCCAGAGGGTGTTGACGCCCACCTGGCTCTGGCGGGATTCCTCCAGATCCATCATGACCTTGTCGATGACGCTGTGGGGGATGAAGTAGGTGGCCAGCCACTGATGGCGCATGGTGGCCATGGCGGTCTGAATATAGATCGTGCGCCACTTGGCGATGAAGGGAATGCTGGAGAACACCGCCGTGAAGTACAGCGCGACGATCACCAGCAGCGCAACCACCAGCCGCAGCAGTCTGCCGCCGACGGTCTTTTTGGCCTTCTTTTTCTTCTTCTTTCTGCGTTTTTTCTTCTTTTTCACCGGGTCCTGCATGGGCTCCGGATCGTAATTGGTCTCCACAAAGCCAGCTCTGACCCGGGGCTGTGCCTCCTCGGTCATGGTCTCCTTGGCAGCGGCCTGCTTCTTCCGCTGCTCCTCCCTGCGGAGGGCGGCGGACTCCGCCATGGTGCGCTCCGTTCTGACGGTCTGCGCCGCAGCGGCGGACTTGGAGACTGCCGTGCGAACGGCCTTGGTGGAGGTGGAGTTCTGGGCCCGGAGCTTCTCGGTTCTGGACAGCTCGGCGGGCACCTGGAGCTTCGCGGTGTGGGCCGCAGGCTTCGGCTTTGCCGCAGGTTTGGCCGTCTGGGTCGGCTTTGCCGCAGGTTTGGCCGCAGGCTTCGCGGGCGTGGCCGCTGGCTTCGGCTTCTGGGCCGTGGGCCGGCTGACGCTGGCGGGCCTGGAGGGCTGAATGGTAGACTTCGCCGTGGGTCTCGCCGTCTGGGCTTTCGGCTTGACGGTGGTCTTGGCGGAGTCCGGCTTCTTCCCTGCGGCGGCATCACCGGAATTTGCCTTTCTCTCCACCGGCGGGCGCTTCTCGGCGACCTCCTCCGGTGTATACTTACTGCTGAAAATCTTCAATGGCGCGTTACGCTCCTTCGATCACGGTTTCTCTCTTTCATGACGCAATGCGTCGGAGAAAGTTTCGGATAATTCTAAAAATTCAAAAAAGCCTCGCGCCTCACGGTGAAACGCGAGGCTTTTGGTAAGCATTGGATAAGTCTGCGGCTCGTCCAATGGTTACTCGGAGCGTCAGCTGATGGCGGCGCCGGCGGGGATCTCGTCAGAGACCAGGCACAGACGCACCAGATCGCCGGACTCGGCGCTGAGGAGCATGCCGTTGGAGGGCTGACCGGCCATCTTGCGGGTGGGCAGGTTCAGAATCGCCACGACCTTCTTCCCCACCAGCACGGAGGGATCGGGATAGAACGGCTGCATGCCGGAGAGGATCTGCCGGGGGGTGCCGCTGCCGTCGTTCAGGGTGAACTTCAGGAGCTTGTCGGAGTTTTCCACCTTTTCGCAGTTCAGGATCTCCACCACGCGCAGGTCGGCCTTATAGAAGTCGTCCACCTTCACGTTGGGCAGCACCGGCTTGAAGTCGGCGTTTGCGCCGGAGGCCGCGGCCTTCTCGGCCTTCTGGGCGGCGCTGATCTCTTCAAGCGCAGCCAGCTCCTTGTCCATGTCGATGCGGGGGAAGAGGGCGTCGCCGGTGTGGGTGGTCACGTCGGCAGGCAGGACGCCGAATTTGCACAGGTCGTCCCAGACGATGTCGCCCGCGCCTACGCGCTTGGCGATCTCCACGGCGGTCTCCGGCATAAAGGGCAGCAGCAGACCGGAGCAGATGCGAATGGTCTCCACCAGGTTATAGAGCACTCTGGCCAGGCGGGGCTTCTTCGCCTCGTCCTTGATCAGCAGCCAGGGGGCGTTCTCGTCGATATACTTGTTGGCACGGGAGAGCACCTTGAAGATCTCGCCGATGGCGTTCTGGGGCTGGAAGGCGTCCATCTCCTTGGCGTACTTCTCATGGAGCTGGGAGGCCATTTCGATGAGCTCCGCGTCCATGGCGTCGTCGCCCTCCTGCTCTGCAGGCAGGGTGCCGCCGAAGTACTTGTTCACCATGGCGGTGGTGCGGCTGACCAGGTTGCCCAGGTCGTTGGCAAGGTCTGCGTTGATGCAGCTGATGAGCAGCTCGTTGGAGAAGTTGCCGTCGGAGCCGAAGGGGAAGGTGCGCATGAGGAAGAACCGCAGGGCGTCCACGCCGTAGCGCTCCGCCAGCAGATAGGGGTCTGCCACGTTGCCCTTGGATTTGCTCATCTTGCCGCCGTCGATCAGCAGCCAGCCGTGGCCATAGACCTTCTTCGGCACCGGCAGACCCATGCTCATGAGCATGGCCGGCCAGATGATGGAGTGGAAGCGGACGATCTCCTT
>CAMHPQ010000082.1 GCA_946187035.1 uncultured Clostridia bacterium
CCGTAGAGGCTGGCCAGAGCCGCCGCGGTCATGGAGCAGGCGCTGCCGATCTCCGCCTGGCAGCCGCACTCCGCGCCGGAGATGCTGGCGTTGGTGCGGATCACGTTGCCGAAAACCGCCGCCACGGCCAAGGCATCCAGGATCTCCTCCTCGGGGAAGCCCCGGTCGTTGTACATGTAGTAGAGCACCGCCGGGAGCACGCCGCAGCTGCCGCAGGTGGGGGCCGTCACCACAATGTGCTCGTCGGCGTTTTCCTCACTGACGGCGTAGGCGTAGGCGGCGATGATGCGGTTCATGGCCACGTCGGCGCTCTCATTGTAGCAGCGCATATTGTAGAGCTTTTTGGCCTTTCTGGAGACGCCCAGACCGCCGGGGAGGATGCCCTCGGCCTCCAGACCTCTGTGGATGGCGGCCTTCATGGCCTCCCAGACCTCGGCCAGATACTGGCGGATGGCGGGGTCCTCCATGCGGTATATGAACTGCGGCAGGCTGATGCTCTTTTCCTTGCACAGCTGCAGGATCTCGGAGAAGTGCTTCTGGGGGTAGACCTCCCGCTCCTCGTCGGAGTCCTCCCCCTCGATGCGGATGGAGCCGCCGCCGATGCTGAAGATCCGGTTGCTGCCGATGAGCGCCCCGTCTTTGAAGGCTTCGAACAGCATGGTGTTGGGGTGGGGCAGATCCCGCTCCTTCACCTCCCGGTTGAAGACGATCTCCGCGCCGGGTAGAGCGTTTTTGATGGCGCCGCCGGTGCCGTGGCCCTCGCCGGTGAAGGCCAGAGAGCCGTACAGCGTCACCCGGTAGGCGTCCGCCTCCGGATATCTGGCTCCGAACAGACTGGCCGCCCGATAGGGGCCGACGGTGTGGGAGCTGGAAGGACCGTTGCCGATCTTATAGACACTTTTGATGCTTTGCATGATGTTCCTCCGTTAGAAAAAAGGCCGGCAGCTGCTGCCGGCCTTTTGGGTTGGATAGATTATGCCTTGGCTTTTTCCTTCTTGCCGGTGATGGCGTTCATCAGCATGGCGATGGCGCCGTCGCCGGTGACGTTGCAGGCGGTGCCGAAAGAGTCCTGGGCGATGTACAGGGCGATCATCAGGGTCAGCATGTTCTGGTTGAAGCCCAGCATGCTCTCCAGGATGCCCAGAGCAGCCATGACGGCGCCGCCGGGCACGCCGGGGGCAGCGACCATGGTGATGCCCAGCATCAGGATGAAGGGCAGCATCTGGCCGAAGGTCACGTCCCAGCCGTTGAGCATCATGACGGCGATGGAGCAGCTGGTCAGGGTGATGGTGGAGCCGGACAGGTGAATGGTGGCGCACAGCGGGATCACGAAGTCGGCGATCTTGGCCATGCAGCCGTTCTTCTTGGTGCACTCCAGGGTCACGGGGATCGTGGCGGCGGAGGACTGGGTGCCGATGGCGGTCATGTAGGCCGGGATCATGTTCTTGATCAGGCCGAAGGGGTTGCGCTTGGAGGCGGCGCCGGCCACGACGTACTGGAACACGATGATGCACAGGTGCATGATGATGATCAGCACGAAGACCTTGGCGAAGACGCTCATGATCTCAGCCACGGTGCCGGCGTAGGTCATGTTGGCGAAGATGCCGTAGATGTGGAAGGGCAGCAGCGGGATCAGGACCTTGGCCACGACGCCCTCGACGATTCTCTGGAACTCGTGGAAGATCTTGCGCAGACCCTCAGCGTTGGTGGCGGCGATGCCGATGCCCAGCACGAAGGAGATGATCAGCGCGGTCATGACGCCCATCAGCGGGGGCATCTCCACAGTGAAGAGGCCGGAGAGCATGGTGTCCTCGGCGTTCTGGGCGTTGTCCATGACGATGGAGCCCACCTTCAGGAAGCTGGGGAACACGGCGCTGTCAACCGCATAAGCGAAGCTGCCGGCGATGATGGTGGAGAGATAGGCGATGCCGGCGGTGAGCGCGAGGGTCTTGCCGGCGCCCTGGCCCAGGTCGGCGATGCCGGGGGCCACGAAGCCGATGATGATCAGCGGGATGCAGAATCCCAGGAAGTTGCCGAAGATGCTGTTGAAGGTGGCGCCGATCTGAATGATGATGGGAAGATCCGCCTTCTTGGCGATGATGCCGACGATGATACCGAGGGCAATGGCGACGATCAGCTTCGGCAGCAGACCGAGATTAATCTTTTTCTTGGTGTCAGCCATTTTTCCAGTGCCTTCCGCCCGGTGCGGAAGGTACCTCCTTTTCTTTATTCTTTATTTGGTTGGAGCCAGCTTACTCCACGACGGCGATGACTTCGATTTCGCAAAGAAGCTGTTTCGGAAGCTCGCGGACGGCCACGCAGGAGCGGGCGGGCTTGGAGACGAAGTACTTCTCGTACACGGCGTTGAATGCGCCGAAGTCCTTCATGTCGGCCAGGAAGCAGGTGGTCTTGATGACCTTGGAGTAATCGATGCCCGCGGCCTCGAGAATTCCGCCGACGTTCTTGCAGGCCTGCTCCGCCTGCTCCTCGATGGTGGTGCCGACCACTGCGCCAGTGGCGGGGTCCAGCGGCACCTGGCCGGAGGCGTACAGGAAGCCGTTGACAACATAGCCCTGGGAATAGGGGCCGATGGCTGCGGGGGCCTTGTCTGTCGAGATGATTTTCATGAAATGCGTTCTCCTTTCTCTGAAACTTGAAGGTTTAGAAGGCGATTGTCAGAACAGGAGCTGATAGCCCTTGTTCTGGAGCTCGGCCTTGATCTTCTGAACGTGCTCTGCGCCGATGGTCTCCAGGGTCATGGTGACAACGCAGGAGCTGACCTCGGTCTTGGCGTCCTCACGCTTGTGGTCGATGTCCAGGACGTTGGCGCCGGTCTCGCTGACGCAGGCCAGCAGCTGGGCCAGATTGCCGGCGCGATCCTGCAGCTTGGTGGTGATCTGCGCGATGCGTCCGGTCTTCTGCATGCCCTTGGTGATGATGCGGGAGAGGGTGGTGATGTCCACGTTGCCGCCGGAGACAATGGCCACGGTCTTGAGACTGGTGTCGATCTTATCGAAGAGGTAGGCGGCCACGCTGGTTGCGCCGGCGCCCTCGGCCACGGTCTTGGGGCCTTCCATCAATCCGACGATGGCGGCTGCGATCTCGTCCTCGGAGACGGTGACGATCTCATCCACGAACTGCTCCACCAGGGAGAAGGTCAGGTCGCCGGGGGTCAGCACATGGATGCCGTCGGCGATGGTGGGCGCGTCCTTCACGGTGGTGACGGCGCCGACCCGGTGGGAGATGAACATGGAGGGCACGGCAGAGGACTGCACGCCGATGACCTTCACGTTGGGGCGCATGGACTTGATGGCCACGGCCACGCCGCTGATCAGTCCGCCGCCGCCGATGGGAACGACGACCTGCTCCACGTCCGGAACCTGATCCAGGATCTCCAGACCGATGGTGCCCTGACCGGCGATGACGTAGGGATCGTTGAAGGGGTGGGCGAAGGTGTAGCCCTTTTCCTTGGACAGGCGGGCGGCCTCGGCTGCAGCGTCGTCATACACGCCGGGCACCAGAACCACCTCTGCGCCGTAGCTGCGGGTGGCCTCCACCTTCAGCAGGGGGGCGCCCTCGGGCATGCAGATCACGGACTTGATGCCCAGTCGGGTGGCGGACAGCGCCACGCCCTGGGCGTGGTTTCCGGCGGAGCAGGCGATGACGCCTTTGGCGGCCTCCTCGGGGGAGAGCTTGCGGATCTTGTTGAAAGCGCCGCGGATCTTGAACGAGCCGGTTTTCTGCAGGTTTTCGGATTTGATATAAAGGTTCTTTCCGAGACGGGTGGAGGAGACGATCGGTGTCAGCTCCGTAACGCCCTGAAGCGCATCCCGCGCCTCCTGGATCATTTCCAAAGTGACCTTGCGATCCATAACAGGACTTCCTTTCTTAAATGACAGAATATTGATTCCGGCGCAATGCGCCGGAGGTTGGATGATGCTATGCTGACAATAATATAACAAACGTTGCCCGATGCGTCAAATGAAATGATGCAATATGATCTATAACTTTACTAAATACGAGTGGCATTTTGTGGGAAACGCCAAATGGCATACAACAGAAAAACCACGCCGTCCGGGGACAAGCGTGGTTTTCTGTCTGTTCTGTTGTGGAAGGAAAGGTTATGCCTCCGAATTTGCCAGATGGGCCTCCAGAATCTGGACGATCCGCTCCAATCCCGCCTGATCCGCCGTGGAAAAGCGATCTGGAATGGGGCTGTCGATGTCCAGCACGCCGATGATCCTGCCCTTCCGCCGAAGGGGGATCACGATCTCGGATCTCGAGGCGCTGTCGCAGGCGATGTGGCCCGGGAACCGATGCACGTCCGGCACCAGCTGGGTCCGGCCTTCCTGCACCGCCGTTCCGCAGACGCCCTTTCCCACGGGGATCTCCACGCAGGCCACCTTGCCCTGGAAGGGGCCGAGGATCAGCGTCTCGCCCTCCAGCAGGTAGAAGCCCGCCCAGTTGAGATCCTCCAGCCCGTCATAGAGCAGGGCGGAGAGGTTCGCCAGATTGGCGATGAAATGGGGAACGTCCCGGATCAATGACTCCGCTTGGGCAGCGAGCATTTTATAATCAGTTGCCATGTTTCGTCACCTCTCAGGTCTGGGGCAGGGCGTCGATCATCTGCAGCAGATCCAGATAGAAGGGCCGGACGTCCTTTTTGATGGTCATGCCGCCGATGATGGACATGTGATCGCCGGGGAACACGGGCATCTCGTTCCAGACGCCGGGGACGATGTACTGCAGCTCGGAAGTGCCTGCCGTTTCGCCGGGCTTCGGCGCGTCACTGCATCCGGCGCAGAGCAGCATCCCGAAGCAGAGCAGGATCGCCAGCGCGTGTTTCAGATTGCGCATGTCTCTTGTCCTCCTGTTTTTTTCTTGCGTTATAGCAGGATTCAGGGCAGATAGTGGATGCGGCTCTCGTCAAACCGGTCCTGCTGCTTCCGCTCCTCCGCCGGGCAGCCGTAGGGGAAGATGGCGAAGGCCCGCAGGGTTTCCGGCAGCTGGAGAATCTCCTCCACGGCGCGCATCCGCTCCTCCTGGGGCGCGATGCCCAGCCACACGCCGCCGAGACCCTGATTCACGGTCTCCAGCCACAGGTTCTCCATGGCGATGGACATGTCCACGTGGGCGTAGTCCGGCAGGGCGCAGTCCCTTCGATAGACGGATACGATGGCCGCCGGGGCGTTTTTCGTCATGCCGGAATAGGGGCTGACCCCGGACAGCGCCTCCAGCTTCTCCCGGTTTGTCACCACATAGAATTCCCATGGCTGCTGGTTTTTGGCCGAGGGTGCCTGCATGGCCGCCCGGAGCATGGCCAGGGTCTTTTCCGGCTCTACGGGCCTCGCCTGATACTTGCGGATGCTGACGCGGGTATAAATATCGTTCATGGAAATCCCTCCTGTGTCCGGTTTTGCCATTTAAACTATATAATAAAGCGCCGGGGGATGTCAATAGCGGCGGCTTTTCCTTGCGGCGGGCCCGGAGCCTGTGGTATGATAAGGACAGATCACAACCTCAGGAGGCGGAATCCATGAAATCTCTCGACCAGTTCCCCCGGGTGCCGCTGGGCATCTTTCCCACGCCCGTTCAGAAGCTGGAGAACATCAGCCGCCTGCTCCGCACCAACGTGTATGTGAAGCGGGACGATCTCACCGGTCTGGGTCTGGGCGGCAACAAGGTCCGCAAGCTGGAGTTCCTGCTGGCGGACGCCAGGGACAAAGGCGCGGAGATCGTGTTCACCACCGGCGGCGCCCAGTCCAACCACGCCATGCTCACCGCAGCCGCGGCGGGCAAGCTGGGCATGCAGGCGATCCTTGTTTTGAAAAACCGGGGCGTCACCGGCTGCGTCGGCAACCAGCTGCTGGAGCGGCTCATGGGCACGGACGTGCGCTTCGTGGACACCGACGACTATGCGGACATTTACGCCGAGATGGATCGGATCGGCGCGGAGCTGGGAAAGCCCTATTACAAGATCCCCTGCGGCGGCTCCAACGCCCTGGGCACCCTGGGCTACGTGGCCTGCGCCAGAGAGATCGCGGAGCAGGGAGAAGCCTTTGATCATATCATCTGCGCGGAGGGCAGCGGCGGCACCATGGCCGGCATGGCGCTGGGGGCCAAGCTGTTTTTGAAGGGGACGAAGGTTTACGGCATGATGGTGGACCGGGATCCCTTCGACCAGATCACGCCGCAGCTGATGAAAGAGGCGGCGGCGCTGCTGGAGGCACCGGTGGACATTACGCCGGAGGACTACCATCTGCGCGACATGTGCGGCCCCGGCTACGCGATCCCCTCCGAGGCGGGCAACGCTGCGGTGTCCCTTATGGCGGAGCAGGAGGGCCTGTTCCTGGATCCCGTCTACACCGGAAAGGCCTTCGCCGGGCTGCTGGAGCTGGCCCGGGAGGGCGCCTTTGCGGAGCGTGACCGGGTGCTGTTCCTGCACTCCGGCGGAGCCGGCGGACTCTTCGCCGTGGACATGCAATAAAAGCCCAAACAGATGAAAACCCCGGAGCGGTTTGCTCCGGGGTGGTTTTGTGTTATTGGCGTTCTTGCGATAGCCGGTTCAGCTCGGCCTCGATCTGGTTCAGTGTGCGGAAAAACCGGTGGGTGGCCACCGCCGGGCCCATCAGCGGGAGCCCGAAGGTGTTCCAGCCGAACATATGCCACCAGGAGGTGTAGGGCCCTTCCAAACCGAGCTCCATGGCCTTGGCCTTCAGCTCCTCGGCGATCCGCGCCATCCAGACCAGCGGATAGAGAAACAGCGTTGGGATGCCCAGCAGATAGGCCTTCCAGTATTTCAGCGTCTCGTGCTCCAGGATCTCGTCCAGCTCCCCCTGCAGCCCCATGGGCATGTAGCAGAGGAAAAAGAGCCCTGCAGTGAAGAAGTCGATGAAGCCCAGCAGGAAGCCCGGGCGGTTGGTGTGCTGAAATCGCATGGTCAGTCCCTCGCATTCCGAATTCGATCCATTCCAGCATAATAGGAAGCCATGGGGATGTCAATAGGAAAAATGCGTTTTATCGCCGGAAACCCTTTGCCTTTTGCCGGGTTTCAGGTATAATGGGGACGCAAATCCAACGCAAAAAGGAGTACCCATGAACGACATCATTCAAATCCTCGCAGCAGAGCTGAACCGCAAGCCGGAAGAGGTGGAAAACGTCATCCGCCTGCTGGACGAGGGAAACACCATCCCCTTCATCGCCCGCTACCGCAAGGAGCAGCACGGGGCCATGGACGACACCCTGCTGCGCACGCTGGAGACGAGACTCCAGTATCTGCGCGGACTGCAGGAGCGCCGGGAGACCATCTGCTCCGCCATCGAGGAGCAGGGCAAGCTGACCCCGGAGCTCAAGCAGGCGCTGGAAAAGGCCGCCACCCTGGCGGAGCTGGAGGATCTGTACCGACCCTATAAGCAGAAGCGCCGCACCAGAGCCACCGCGGCCAAGGAAAAGGGCCTGGAGCCGCTGGCAGAGCTGCTGTTCAAACAGGAGCGGGACTGCCCCGACCCCATGGAGGCCGCCAAAGATTACATCGACCCGGAAAAGGGCGTGGAGACCGCCGAGGACGCCCTGGCGGGAGCCAGCGACATCATCGCCGAGACCATCAGCGACGACGCGGCTCTGCGCAAGCGGCTGAGAGAGCAGCTGAACCGGGAGGGCGAGCTCCGCAGCGAGGCCGCCACTGAGGAGGACAGCGTCTACCGGCTGTACTACGATTTCACCCAGCGGCTCTCCAGACTCCAGGGCCACCAGATCCTCGCCGTCAACCGGGGCGAGAAGGAAAAGATGCTGCGGGTCAGCGTCCTGCTGGATCGTGACCGGGCGCTGCAGACGGTCTGGCGCGCGGTGGTGCAGCCGGGCACCAGAGCCATGCAGTTCATCCGCGCCGCCGCCGAGGACGCCTATGACCGGCTGCTGTTTCCGTCTCTGGAGCGGGAGGTGCGTTCGGAGCTCACGGACAGCGCCGCCGAGGGGGCCATCGGGCAGTTCGCCTTGAACCTGCGGCCCCTGCTGATGCAGCCGCCGGTGAAGGGCAAGGTCACCATGGGTCTGGATCCCGGCTACCGCATGGGCTGCAAGGTGGCGGTGGTGGACGGCACCGGCCGGGTGCTGGATACGGCGGTGGTCTATCCCACCTACGGGGAGCGGCAGAAACAGGAGGCCATCCAGAAGCTCGCTTCCATGTGCCGCAAGTGGGGCGTGGAGCACATCGCCATCGGCAACGGCACCGCCAGCCGGGAGACCGAGCAGATGGCCGCCGAGCTGATCCGGCAGGAAAATGAGCGCGGCGCCCATTTGAGCTACATGATCGTCTCCGAGGCGGGGGCCTCGGTCTATTCCGCCAGCCCCCTGGGGGCCGAGGAATTTCCCCAGTACGACGTGAATCTGCGCTCCGCCATCTCCATTGCCAGAAGACTCCAGGACCCCCTGGCGGAGCTGGTGAAGATCGAGCCCAAGGCCATCGGCGTGGG
>CAMHPQ010000083.1 GCA_946187035.1 uncultured Clostridia bacterium
ATTCTATTTTACTTTTCCGCAAAATCCAACAGAGCGCTAAACTGGAATTTGAAAAAACGCCCGCGCTCACACCATGCCGTGCTTCTTCCGGTAGCTGAAGGAGGAGGGGTGCTTCCCTGCCCAGAAGGCATAGAGCAGAATGGCGAGGATGTTGAAGGTTGACATAATAACAAACATTCTGCCGTAGCCCACGCCGGAGATCAGGGCTCCCGCGATGCCGCCGCCCACGCCGATGCCGATGTCGTAGGCGCAGAGGAAGGTGGAGTTGGCGCTGCCCCGACGCTCCGGGGGCGCAATGGCCACCGCCATGCTCTGGAGGGCAGGCTCCAGTCCGCCGAAGCCGAAGCCTGCCAGCACCGCCGAGAGCAGGTAGGTCACGGTGTTGGGCCAGAGGCCCATAAGCAGAAAAGCGATCAGCATGGCGAGGTTGCAGGCGTAAACGAAGATCTTCTCGCCATATTGGTCTGTCACCTTTCCCGCCGTCAGTCGGGTCAGCAGAAGCACCGCCGCCATGATGGTGAAGAACACTCCGCCGCCGGGAAGTCCCTGCTCTGCGGCAAACTTGGCGGTGAAGTTCTCCAGGGCGCCGTAGGTAAACATGAACACAAGTGCAACCACCGAGGCTAGAATTGCGTCTTTATCCAAGAGGCCCCGGAAGCTCAGAGGCTTCTGCTGCTTCGGCACCGGGGCGGGTTTCAAAAAGGCAAAGAGCACGATGGACAGCACGATCACCCCCGCCGCCGCCAGGAACAGCGTGGAAAACCCGTACTTCTCCATGAGACTCAGACCCAGGGCCGGGGCGCAGGCGGTGGCCAGGGCGGTGGCGAGGCCGAACATGCCCATGCCCTCGGCAAATCTCGGCTTGGGGATCAGGTCGGAGGCGATGGTGGCGGTGCTGGTGTTGGAAAAGGCCAGGGACGCGCCGTGAACCATGCGAAACAGGAAGGACAGATACAGCACGCCCACCATGAGGTACCCAACGGGCATGAGCCCCATGCCGATGAGTCCCAGGATCAGAATGCCCTTGCGCTTGCCGCTGTCCAGCATCCAGCCGATCACCGGGCGGAACAGCACCGCCACGATGGAAAACAGCGCCGCCGCCAGCCCCGCCTGGGCCTCGGTGCCGCCGAGGTACTCCACATAGAACGGGAAGGTGGACAGCACCATCAAATGATTCAAAAACACCAGAAAGTTGATTACAATGATCAGCACCAGATCCTTGCTCCAAAGCTTTGTCTTTTCCATATAAAAACCTCCAAAACGCAAAAAAATACGTAAGACCGATTGCCTGAACAACCGGACTTACGCATTCGCAGCACATTGTGGGAGTATTTTAGCACGAAAAGGAAGGAAAAGTCAATGCGAAAACTTCATAAAAACTTCATGGCATTTTCTATGGCTTTTTGATGCAAAACACGGTATAATGATAACACTAAGCGCAAAGGATGGGAAGAAAATGGAATTTCTGAAAACGCACAAACGTCCGGTCATCATCGCCGCCGCGGCGGTGGCCCTGATCGCCGTGGCGCTGTTCTTTCTGCTCCGCAGCGGCGGCAGCAGCTCCAATGCGGTCTATGTCCAGTCGGTGCGGGAGATCACCGGCGGCGGGCTGACGCTGGTGGAGCGGTTCAGCGGCGTGGCGGAGTCCCAGAAGACCGAAAAGATCGCCGCCGACAGCACCAAGACCGTCAAGGAGATCCACGTGCAGTCCGGCGACACCGTGAAGAAGGGCGACAAGCTCTTCAGCTATGACACGGAGCTCATCAGCCTGGACGTGCAGCAGGCCCAGCTGGAGATCGAATCCCTCCAAAGCAGCGTCTCCACCGCCAGCTCTCAGATCAGCCAGTATCAGAGAGAGCGGCAGAGCGTCTCCGGCTCCGAGCGTCTGTCCTACGACGCCCAGATCCAGCAGCTCCAGGCGGAGATCAACTCCAACAACTATGAGATCAAAACCAAGCAGGCGGCCCTGGAGCGACTGAAAAACAGTCTCACCAACGCGGACGTCGTCGCCCCCTTCGACGGCGTGGTGGATCAGGTGGGCACCATTGAGGAGCCTCTGGACGGCGAGAACACCATGGTCACGCTTCGCAACGGCGGCGAGCTGCGCATCAAGGGCAGCGTCAGCGAGCAGAACGTGGCCCTGCTCAGCCAGGGGCAGCCGGTCATCGTCCGTTCCCGCGTAGACCCCACCATCTCCTGGCCCGGCACCATTGAGAACATCGACACCGGTTCCGCCCAGAAGAATGAGAACGAGGACTTCTACGGCGGTGAGGGCGGCGGCAGCCGCGCCACCTACTACTCATTTTATGTAAACCTCGACGGCGGCACCGACGGCGTCATCATGGGCCAGCACGTGACCATCGAGCCGGACTACGGCCAGACCGAGGTCCGCGACGGCCTCTGGCTCAACGCCGGGTATCTGACCATCAACGAGGAAGACGGCAGCGCCTTCGTCTGGGCCGACAACGGCAGAGGCAAGCTGGAAAAGCGCAGCGTGACCCTGGGCGACTACGACGCGGACTTTGACGAGTATGAGATTCTCGAGGGTCTGACCCAGGATGACCTGATCGCCTGGCCGGACGAGAGCTGCGCCGCCGGACTTCCCACCACCACGGAGCTGGTCTTCGATGACGAGGAGTTTGAGGGCGACTTCGGCTCCTTCGACGAGGAGTTCTATGAAGGGGACTTCGAGGGCGAAGAATTTGAAGGCGGGCCTATGGAGGAACCCCTGGGCTCCATGGACGCGGAGGGCTGAGCATGGCGGAAGTGTTACTGGATCTGCGTCACATCTATAAGACGTACGATCCCGACGGCAAGGCGCCCGTGCCGGTTTTGAACGACGTCAGTCTCCAGGTGGAGAACGGCGAATACGTGGCCATCATGGGCCCCTCCGGCTCGGGAAAGTCCACCCTGATGAACATCATCGGCTGTCTGGATCTGCCCTCTGCGGGCGAATTTTACATGGCGGGCGAGGACGTGCTCAAGAAAAACGAGAACGATCTCAGCGATCTCAGAAACCGAATGATCGGCTTCGTGTTCCAGAACTTCAACCTCCTGCCCAGAGAGACGGCCCTGGAGAACGTGGCCCTGCCGCTGCTCTATGCCGGCATGGGCAGAAAAGAGCGTCTGGAGAAGGCCAGAGCGGCCCTGGACGCCGTGGGACTCAGCGACCGGGCGGAGTTTCTGCCCACCCAGCTCTCCGGCGGCCAGAAGCAGCGCGTGGCCATCGCCAGAGCCATGATCAACCACCCTGGTCTGCTGCTGGCCGACGAGCCCACCGGCGCGCTGGATTCCGCCAGCGGAAGGCAGGTCATGGAGCTGTTCCGGGATCTGAACAACCAGGGCGTCACCGTGGTCATGATCACCCACGCCCCGGAGATCGCGGAAAACGCGGACCGCACCGTCCGGATTCTGGACGGACGCATCGCGGAAGGAGGCGGCGAGGCATGAAAAACAAGCGCATTCGCCGGATCCTCATCGCAGTGCTGATTCTTGCTGCCCTCATCGCGGGCATTGTGCTGATTGCACGGCATGTCCGGAGCCAGACCGTCAACGTCTACGCCGTCTCCGATGTGGCCGAGGGCTGGATGGGCAACAACGACGAGCTCTACGCCACCATCACCGAGGGCAGCACCGAGACCATCCCCCTGGACGAGGGCATGGTGGAGTCCTTCAGCGTGAAGAAGGGCGACACCGTGAAAAAGGGCGATCTGCTCCTGAAATACGACACCTCCACCTACCAGCTGACCCTCAGCAGCGACCAGGCCAGCATCGCCATGCTGCAAAGCCAGATCCGGCAGGCCCAGCAGGACATCAACACCTATCGGAACATGACCCCGGCGGAGCAGGCCCCCGCTGCGCCCACGCCGCCGCCGAAATCCGTCCCCAAAGTGCAGAGCGTCATCTCTCCGGACACCAAGCCCAACGGCACCGAGGGCGGAATAAGCTACTACAACTGCACGGAGAACACCGTGGTCCGCTCCAGCGCCATTCTGACCCTCCGGGACAGCGGCGAGACCGTCCTCTACCGCATCTTTGACGGCAGCGCCCTGGTGGGCGTCTGGACCGTGGACGGCTCTGACCTGCAGACCCGGTACCCCGACGAGTGGACCCCCGAGGACTGGACCCTGGGCAGCGGCGTCAGCTTAAACGGCGACGGCACCGTGACCGTGGACTTCTCCGAGACCCACTACGGCAGCTTTGAGAGTCTGGTGCCCACGGAGGAAGAGGACGACTGGATCGAGCCCGACCCCGGCGAATACTACTCCGCCGCAGAGATCGCCGAGATGATCCGGGACAAAAATCAGGACATCGCGGACTATCAGCGGCAGCTGAAGCAGGCCCAGCTGAAGTATCAGCGGGACCAGCTCACCGGCGAGAGCGGCGAGGTCCGCGCCAAATCCGACGGCACCGTCACCTTCGTGGCCGACCCCCACAACACCTCTGTGGGCGAGCCCCTTGTCACCATCCAGGGCAGCACCCGGGCCACCGTCAGCGTGTACGTGGATGAGCTCTCCAGAGACGTCCTGAAGCCCGGCGACACCGTGAACGTCTACGCCTACGAGAGCGGCAGCAGCTTCACCGCCACGGTGGATTCCATCGGTGACAAGCCCACGGACGAATATTCCTCCTACGGCTCCAACAGCTCCTATTACGCCGTCACCTGCATCGCCGACGACCCGGATGTGGAGGTCAGAGCCTGGGAGGGCTGCTCCGTCACCCTGGACAGCGCCGGCGAGAGCGGCAGCGGCCTCTATCTCCCCATGTATTTCGTCCGTGAGGACACCGGCGGCAGCTACGTGCTCTGCCAGGGAGAAAACGGCAGGCTGGAGCAGCGCCATGTCTCCACCGGCGCCATTCTCTGGGGCAGCATGGTGGAGATCCGCGGCGGCCTCACCTATGACGACTACGTGGCCTTCCCCTACGGCCGCGGCGTCCAGGCCGGGAACCCCACAAAAGTGGCAGAGCTGGACGAGCTCTATAATTACTATTAAGGAGGGACAACGATGTTAGAGAATATTCGCCTGTCCTTCCGGGGCATCTGGAGCCACAAGATGCGCTCGTTTTTGACCATGCTGGGCATCATCATCGGCATCGCCGCCATCATCGTCATCGTATCCACCATCCAGGGCACCAACGAGCAGATCAAGCAGAATCTGGTGGGCTCCGGCACCAACACCGTGAACGTGACCCTCTATCAGGACGGCTGGAACTACGAATTCGACTACAACCCCGCGCCGGACATCCAGCCCTTCAGCGACAGTCTGAGAGAGGAGCTTTCCGAGATCGACAACGTGGAGGGCATCGCCTACATCCACATGCGCAACTATACGGATCAGATGTTCTATCTGAAGACCGATCTCAGCAGCAACTCCCTCTACGGCGTCAGCGCGGACTACTTCAGCGTCGCCGGATACCAGATCATCCACGGCAGAGGCTTCTCTGACCGGGAGCTCACCGAGCCCGGCGCACGCGTCTGCGTCATCGACAAGACCGTCAGAGCCACGGCCTTCGGCGGCGAGGAGCCGGTGGGCAAGGCCATCGAGATCAAGGGCGTGCCCTTCACCGTGGTGGGTGTGGTGCAGTCGCGGCAGACCTTTGAGCCCACCATCAACTCCCTGGAGGACTGGTACATGTACTCCGGCGACAACACCGGCAAGGTCTTCGTGCCGGACTCCGCATGGCCGCTGCTGTTCGGCTTCGACGAGCCGGAGACGGTGGTGCTCCGCGCCGACAGCACCGACGCCATGACCTCCGTGGGCAGAGACGCGGCGAAGCTCATCAACAGCACATTGAATCTGGACACCACGGATTCCGCCGCCCTGCAGTACAAGAGCGCCGATCTGCTGGATCAGGCCGCCGATCTGCAGCAGCTGAGCAATTCCACCAATATCATGCTCATTGCCATCGCCTCCATCTCCCTGCTGGTGGGCGGCATCGGCGTCATGAACATCATGCTGGTCTCCGTCACCGAGAGAACCAGAGAAATCGGTTTGAAGAAGGCCCTGGGCGCCAGACGCAAGCAGATCCTGGGCCAGTTCCTCACCGAGGCGGCGGTGCTGTCCCTGCTGGGCGGATTGCTTGGCATCATCGTGGGCATCATTCTGGCGAGAGTGATCTCCTACGTCATGCAGATCCCCGTGGCCATCAGCGTCCCGGCCATCGTCATCGCCATCGTGTTCTCCACCCTGGTGGGCGTGATCTTCGGACTGCTCCCCAGCGTCCGGGCCTCGAAGCTGAACCCCATCGACGCCCTCCGATACGAATAAACCAAACTCCCCCGGAATTCATCTCCGGGGGAGAATCTTTTTGAACTGGCAGGATAAATTGGAGTTTGTAAAGCAGTTGATGAGAGCGAAGCCTTCCCCTCGAGGGGAAGGTGGCACGGCGGATAAAAGCCGTGACGGATGAGGTGGAAAACCTGTACTTCAGCCGATACTTGTCCACCTCATCAGTCTCGCTTCGCGAGCCAGCTTCTCCTCAAGGAGAAGCCTTAAAAGCGCAATCCATCTCCCCGATAAACTAGAATTTGAACCCCATGAAAAAAGCGCGGTGCAGCATCTGCATCGCGCTTTTTGGATTGGTTACTGTTCCTGAACAGCGGTGTAGCGAGTCAGGAACTCCGCCTGGGCAGGGTCGCTGAGAGAGACGCTCAGCGCCGCGCCGTTCCGGGTCAGGTAGACCGTTCTGGTGAAGCCCAGACCCAACCGCTTGCCCAGCAGCGTGTAAGTCACCTTGGTGCTGGCGGAGAACACGCCGTCCTCATAGCTCCAGACGAAGGGGCTGTCCGTATAGACCAGCTTCCGTCCGTCGGCCTTGGCGTACTGGCCGTCGGCGTTCTGGATGGTCCAGCCGCCGTCGGTCTCGGTGAAGGTGTAGGCGCCCAGCTCCTTGCCGCCCAGCATGACGATCAGATCGCCGTCCTGCAGCTCGGCAGGTTCCTCAATCTCCTGGGTCTCCACATCCACTGCCACCGGCTCCAGAATGGTCTGGGCAGAGGCCTTGGTCCAGCCGCCGTGGGTGGTGTAAATGTCCACACCGGCGTTCTTCACCACGCAGCGGACCAGCATCCCGGCGGATTCCTCGGTGTTGGGAACGCGCAGGGTGGCGTTGGTCTCGCCCTCCAGATTCGTCCAGACGCCGTCATCGGACACCTGCCACTGATAGGTGTTCTCGCTGTTTCCGGCAGTCAGCGCCGCGCGGAGCACAATCTCGTCACCGCTGAGCGCCTGGGCGATGGTGCCCTCCGGATACTCGGCGTACATGTGGTCGGACATCCACATGACGCGCTTTTCGCAGAACTCCTTGAGGTTGTTTACATAATTCTGCCACGTCAGGGTCACTTCATAGTGAAGTCTGTACTGGCCGGTGCCCAGCAGGCTCATGGTGTTGGGCGCCACCAGATAGTCGGCGCTGAGGCTGTGGGTGCCCCAGAGCTCGTTGTTCATCATGGCGGAATCGCGGATCAGCTCAGCCTGCTGATCGGTGTTGGCGGTCAGCTTCTCGAAGGCCCACTTGTAGTCGTTGTAGACCTCGGCCACCCGCTTCATGAAGCTCTCGTGCATGCCGAGACCCTGCAGGATGCTGTAGGGCTCCTTTTCCGCCACGAGGCCCACGCTGTCGTTGTACCAGCCCTCGGCGTTGAGCTGCTTGTGCTCGGTGACGCCCACCAGGAACTTGTGCAGGGTGCGTCCGAAGGCGATGTCATAGTCCCAGCCGGGGCCAGCAATGAGCTTGTCATTCTCGGTCAGACCGTCCCGGTGCATGATGATGTTGCCGGAGTAGCAGTCATAGGTCTTGGAGACCTCGAACATCAGATACATCTTGGCCCAGGAGTCCAGATCGAAGTAGTTCTGATAGTTCTCGGAATCCCAGTCCAGCACGGCGTTCCAGGCTTCGGTGAACCAGGCCTGGATGGTCTCCACAGTCTCGCCCGCCGCCACGGCGTCGTCACCGATGTCCTCCACGTTGACCACGTTGTGCTTCAGGGGCATCTCCTTGATGTTCGGGAACTCGAACTGCTCCGGGATGTCCTCGGGAATGTGGTCATTTTCCAGCATGTAGCCGCCGTCCGGGGAATTGTAGTCCTTCTTCGGCGTGAGCAGGTAGTTGCCCAGGAACTCGCCGTTCATCCAGACGTCCACGAAGGCGCTGTCCAGGCCGATGCCCAGATCGTTGGCCAGATCCAGACCCACCTTATTGCGCAGCAGGGAGTTGTCCAGATAGTTGGCCAGCAGCGACCACTTCTTGGACTTGACGCCGTCGATGAGCTCCACCTTCTGCTTCTTGTCGTAGTCGGCTTTCTTATAGAAGGTCAGGTTGTAGGGCTTCTTGTCGAAGACCCAGGTGGAGTTGCCGCGGCCCTTCATGCTGATGTAGGGGTAGTCCACACCGGC
>CAMHPQ010000084.1 GCA_946187035.1 uncultured Clostridia bacterium
TCCGTACCGTCCGAAGGGCTTTCCGCTGCTGAGCATCGAGCAGCGGATCGGTTTTGAGATCACGCACTGCAAGCGCGCGGAAGTGGTAGTGATCGACGTGATCTTCTATGCCATGCGTGCGCTGCTTGGTCTGGTGCAGGACCCGGAGGCGCTGAAACAAAAGGTGCGTCCGCTCTCGCCGTCGGTGCGCATGGAGCTGGCGAAGCTGGATCAAATCGATCGGGAAACGCGGCTGCTTGGAAAATACAGCATCCATACGGACGTGGATCTCCACCGTTTCATGGATGACACAAGAGAACAGATCGCCCTGCTGGAGCACGACCGGCAGGGCTTTCGCAATCAGCTCCGCAGGCCGAAATCTCCTGAAATAGAACAAGAGATCAAGGCCAGGCGGGACGCCTGCACCGAAAAGCTCAAGCCCTTGCGGGATGAGCTCCGGTGCGCGGAAAACATTTTGAAGCGCAGCGAAAAGCTGTATGAAATCCTGCTCGCGGAACGGGAGGCAGAGGCACAAGCCCTCCGGCGCGAGCGCAACAGAGAAAGGACTCGTTAAAACATGAACACACCCAAAACCATTCACATTGCAAATCTGCATCCGTTTGAGGGCCATCCGTATCAGGTGCGGGATGACGCAGAAATGGACGCCCTCGTGGAGAGCATCCGGGAGCACGGAATCCTCACGCCGCTGATCGTTCGACCGTTGGAGGTCGTGCCAATGGAATATGAAGTGATCTCCGGTCACCGGAGACTTCACGCAGCACAGAAGGCAGGAATCTCCGAGGTTCCGGCCTTTGTGCATACGGTCAGCCGTGAGGAAGCTGCCATTCAGCTGGTGGACAGCAATCTTCATCGGGAGCACATTCTCCCGAGCGAGAAGGCCTTTGCCTACAAGATGAAATATGAAGCCATGCGTCATCAGGGCACTTCGTCCCAACTTGGGACGAAGCTGCGCTCAGACGAGGATATGGCGGCGCAGGTCGGTGAGAGCCGGAACCAAATCCAACGCTATATTCGGCTGACCAATCTGATTCCGCCGCTGCTCACGCTGATGGATGAAGGCCGTATTGCCTTTACCGTCGGCGTGGAGCTGTCCTATCTATCGAACGAAGAGCAGCGTGCAGTTCTCGAAGCCATTGAACTTTATGACTGCACGCCGTCCTACTCGCAGGCATGTCGGCTGCACCGTGACAGCGAAATGATGTTTGCCGCTGACACGCGCAAACGCATCCTGTCAGTCATGTCGGAAGAAAAGCCCAACCAGAGGGAGCAGATCCGACTGCGCCGGGATCGGCTCCAGCAGTACTTCCCGGCAGACTACACCGACAGGCAGATTGAAAACGATATCATCGCCGGTCTCGACCTGCTGAAAAAGCAGCGCTACCGAGATCGCGGTGCAAGGTAAGGGGGTGACGGTATGACTCAGCCTGTCGTGAGTATCTCTCCGCTTGAATTCTGCGGAGAGGATACGTTTGAAATGCAGATCGGCAACACAACGTATGAGGTGCATACGCACTTCGACCCCGAAGGCAAGCAGAGCGTCCTGGAGCAATTCAGGACGCTCATTTTGAAGGAAAAGCTCATCTGAGCACATTCGACAGGACACACCAGGCATTGTAAGATGGCGTCAGCCTTTGCAATGCCCGGTTGTCCGGAAAGGAGATATATAATCATGACAACTGCAAAAAACAAAGGGCAAGAAGAAAAAATCACAGCGCTATACGGTCGTCTCAGCGACGATGACGGCGTGGATATGGAATCCAACTCCATCAGCAACCAGCGGACGATCCTGCAGGACTACGCCCGGAAGAACGGGTATCTGCATCCGCAGTTCTTTTATGACGACGGTGTGAGCGGTACGACCTTCGACCGTCCCGGCTTCAAGCAGATGCAGGAGCTCGTAGAGGCGGGCAAGGTCGCCACGATTATCGTGAAGGATCTGTCCCGGTTCGGGCGCAACTATCTGGAGGTCGGCAATTATCTGGAAGTGGTCTATCCGACGCTCGGCGTCAACTTCATTGCCATTCAGGAAAATGTGGAAACCCTCGACGGTAAAGGCACGGAAATGATGCCATTCCATAATATCTTCAATGAGTGGTACGCTGCCCAGACCAGCAAAAAGATCCGGGCGGTCTGGGCAATGAAGGCCGCCAACGGAAAGCGAATCAGCCCGACCGTTCCGTATGGATACGTGAAAGACCCGAACGACCATGAGAAGTGGTTCATTGATGAGCCGGCGGCAGAAAATGTGCGAAAAATCTATGCACTCTGTTTGGATGGTTATGGTCCGCTGCAGATTGCAAAACAGCTTGAGGCTGAGCAAATACTTATTCCGTCTGCTTACTTTCAGTCAGTTGGAAGAAAAAAACGCAACAAAATATCGGATAACCCATACCATTGGGACTCCGCAACAGTGGTTCATATTCTGGAGAACCGTCAGTATACGGGATGCACGGTGAACTTCATGACAACCAGCGTCAGCTATAAGGTGCACAAAACCATCTACAAGCCGGAAGATGAATGGCAGATCATCCCCAATACGCAGGAGGCCATCATCGACGAAAACACTTGGCTGCGGGTACAGGAGCTTCGCAAGAGTAAGCGCCGGAATACGAAAACCGGAAGGCGAAGTCTGTTCTCAGGTTTGGTGTATTGCCCGGATTGTGGTTCGAAGCTGCATTTCTGCGCTTCCAAGAGCTTGAAGCGAAATCAGGAGTTCTTCCGCTGCGCAAATTACAAGGACGGACGGGGCTCCTGCCAGATCCACTATATCCGCGATGTTGTCCTTCAGCAGATTGTTTTGGAGGCAGTCAGCGATCTGTCAGATTTCGTGCGCTGCTTTGAATCTGTGTTCTTCGTTCTGCTGGCAAAGCAAAACCAAGCTGCACAACAGAAAGAGCTCCAGTCGACAAGAGTGAAACTAGAGCAGAGTAAAAAACGCGTTGCGGACATTGACCGTGTGATCTCCCGCCTCTATGAGGATAACGTCATCGGCAAGCTGAGCGATGAGCGGTTTATGAAAATGTCCGCATCCTACGAGCAGGAGCAGAAAAATCTCGAGCTCACGATTAATGAATGCGAGCAGGCACTCCGGGAGGCAGACAAAGCCAAGGTAGATCTGCGCATACTCTTGAAGGGGCTTCGGGAATTCACTGAGCTCAAAAAGTTGACGCCGGAGATTGTGAATACACTGATCCAGCGCATCGAGGTTCACAACAGCGACCGGTCCACAGGGAAATTTCGCGTTCAGGTGGATATCTATTTCACTGCAATCGGTCTGTTCACCATCCCGGATGAGAAGGAACTCCAGAAGCTGATGGATGATATCCGGGAAAACCCGCAGAAATACAAGCTTTCAGCATAAAAAAGGAAATGGTGCAGCCCTCGATAGGGCTACACCATTCCTTGCGAATGAAAACTTCCTTATAGGGCCGTCCCATTGGACAGGCTGGTTTTTTTATTGGGTTTCGTCGGTGTTCAATGTGGCCAGGCGGAAGAGATAGGTGGCGCAGTGGCCTCTTGTGAGGGTGGTCTCGTTGCCCAGGGCCATGAGCTTCTGGGGGGTGTTGGCCGCGCCGATGACGTTTTCGTTGAAGCACCACCAGACGGACTTGAGGATCTCCGGTCCGGCGTCCGGGAACTCCTGCCGCAGGAACTCCACATCCGCGTCCGAGGGCTCCTCGGTGAGCCCGGCGAACAGCGCGTAGCGGTAGAGGAGTCTGGCGCAGACCTGGTGGCCCAGGGTGCCGTCCGGGGCGTTGAAGATGTCGCCGTCCGTCAAGATGCCGTTTTCAAAGGCCCAGCAGATGGCCTCGTAGCCCTCATCTCCGGGTTTGAAGATCACCTTGCCGTTTTCGTCCTTTCCGTACCCCTCGGGGAGGGCGTTGGGATCGCTGCTGGGGCTTCCCGCCAGGCGGTAGAGGGTGTCCACAAACCGGGCGATGGTCTCCGGATCGTTGACGCCGTAGTAGTCCTTTCGGACCGGGGTCACGAGATCGTTGTCGTAGAGATAGGTGATGGCCGCCTGATAGTAAATGCCGTAGTCGTCGCGGGCGTCCAGATCCTCAAATTTGATGGTCTCGTCCTCCCCGTCGCCGCTGTCCATGGAGCCGAAGACGTGGGAGTAATAGTCCGTGTTCAGGATTCGGGTGGAGAGGGTGAACCGGTCGGAGACCTCCTGCCGCAGCCGCTGGAGCTCCTCGGCGGGAAGCTCGCTGCCGTCGGCGGTGATCACCGTGCCGGTGGCGGCGTCATAGCGGACGTCCTCGGTGAGGAAGCTCTCGTCGGACAAAATGGCGATGTGCTCGGAATCCGAGAGCGCGTCCACGCCGGCCAGCAGACGGGAGTCGTATTTCAGGCCGAAGAGGTTCAAAACCGTGGGTAGGATGTCCGGGGTGCAGCAGTAATTGTCCACCTCGACGGTCTTTTTGAGACCCGGGGCATAGCAGATGAAGGAGTTGTGGTACCGCTCGAACACCGGGTCGATGGCGATGCCCGCCAGATCGTTGTACTCCGCCTCGGTGAGGCCGTAGGGATAGTGGTCGTTGGTGAGGACAATGCAGGTGTTGTCCAGCTTTCCCGCCGCCTCCAGCGCGTCCAGCAGGTACTCCATGGCGTACTCCAGCTCCAGATTGCAGGCCACGAAGGCCTTGACGGTCTCGGAGGTGTAGGGCAGGTTCTCCACGGCGGCCCGGTTCTTGGCGCTCATGTCGTTGTCCCAGCTGTACTGGTAGTGGCCGCTGTAGGTCATGTAGTAGACGTGGAAGGGGTCCTCGCTGTCGATGTAGTCCGGCAGGGACGCCTTGATCATGTCCAGATCCGAGGAGGGCGTGTGCACCTCCATGTTCAGGCCGTTGTCCGGGGTCTTGAAGGTGTAGCCCATGTTGGGATGGGTGATGTTGCGGTTGTAGAAGTGGCCCACGTAGTTGTGGTAGCCCAGGGTCAGATAGCCCTGATCCCCCAGGATGTTGCCCAGGCAGAAGGGCAGGTAGTTGGCGGCGGAGACGTTGAAGCTGCTGCTGGTTTTCGTCCGCGTCAGATCCGGCAGCAGGCCCATGCAGAAGGTATACTCCCCGTTGGTGGTCACGGACTGGAAGGTGCCGTAGAAGTTTTTGAACACGAAGCCGTCCTGATTGGTCATCTTGTAGAGGGCCGGGGTCAGCTCCGGATCCACGAACCAGGGGGAATAGCTCTCGGCGCAGATGTAGATCAGGTTATAGTCCTTCAGAATGCCGGTGTACTCGTTTTTCTTGGTGGGCTCCCGGCCGGAGAAGAAGCCGTCCAGATCCCGCAGCTCCTTGTCCTCGGTCACGTCATAGAGCTTGGCGAAGTCCAGATTGTTGATCACATTGTATTCTCTGGGATTGTAGGTGCTCTTTTTCAGCTCGCCATTCAGAACCGCCCTGCCGCTCTCGCCGCCGAAGAACATGAACCGAAGCTCCTGCACCGTGGTGGCGGTCATGCCCAGATGCTGATAGCTCACGTCCGTGGAGGCGCTCTGGCTTCGGAGCAGATTCAGCGCCGAAACCGGCTCCCCCTCCGCCAGGATCATCAGCTCCACGCTGCCCACGGTGAGCACCACGATCATCAAAAGGGTCATGAGCCGGTGGGGCCAGCCCATCCGGAAGCTCAGGGCCCGCTTGGAGATCAGCATGGCGATCAGCAGCACCACCGGGAGGGCCAGAATGACGATGCCGATCAGATTGTGCCGCATGGCGTAGCGCAGCTGCTCGGAGAAGCTCTCCAGGACGCCCTCGCCCATGCTGACCATGCTCATGCTGAGAAAGTCGCCGAAAATGGCGTGGTAGATAAACTGGGTCTCCGCCCACATGACGTAGGCCACCGTGAGCACCACGGACAAAAGCCGACCCAGCCACACCGGCACAAAGGACACGATCAGCGCCATGACCGCGCCCACCGCGATGCCGAACAGGATCGGATAGACAATATGCAGGCCGACGCTGCGGAAGATGCACAGGTGCAGAGCAAGCTCCGTGTAAGCGCCGATGACGACCAGGAGCAGCAGGTTCCGGAACCAGTCAAACCAGGTCGCTTTTCGATTCTGCATGCAAGAACACTCCTTACTGAAAAACATGCACATCTTACCAAATCCGAAAGAAGAATGCAAGCAAAGCCTGAAAAATCAGCGAATTACCGAAAACCCGACGGGAAATTATCACTTGACGGAAATGGGAAAACAGGGCAAAATAGAGAGGATTCAGGAAAGGAGACAAGGCTTCATGATCTGGTACACCGGCGACATTCACGGGGACGTGAAGCGGGTGCGGGAGGGGATTCTCCGCCACGGCGTCCATCCCGGCGACATTCTGGTGATCCTGGGCGATCTGGGGTTAAACTACCACAAAAACGCCATGGACCGCCGCCGCAAGCAAAATCTGGAGCAGACCGCCTCCAAGGCCGGGGTGCAGATCTTCTGCATCCATGGCAATCACGACATGCGCCCCTGGCACGTGCCCACCTATAAAGAGGCCGAGTGGCACGGGGGCCGGGTCTGGATTGAGGACGACTACCCCCACCTGATCTTTGCCAGAGACGGGGAGATCTTCGATCTGGAGGGGCGGCAGGCCATCGTCTGCGGCGGCGCCTACAGCGTGGACAAGCGCTGGCGGCAGCGGATGGGCTGGACCTGGTTCGAGGACGAGCAGCCCTCCGACGAGATCAAGGCCGACGTGGAACACGCGCTGGAGGCCGTGGGCTGGGAGATCGACGTGGTCCTCACCCACACCCTGCCCGCAAAATTCACCCCCACCGAGGCCATGCTCCCCGGCATCGACCAGAGCGGCGTGGATCGCTCCACCGAGGACTGGCTGGACACCATTGAGGATCGGCTTACTTACAAACACTGGCTCTGCGGCCACTGGCACATCAACAAACACGTCGGGAATTTCCACATCCTGATGCAGGACTATATGACGCTGGAGGACAACCCTTGAACGAAAAACTGAACGTATGCCTGATGAACGACTCCTTCCCGCCCACCATCGACGGTGTGGCCAACGTAGTCGTGAACTACGCCAAACACATCACCGCCTCCCACGGCAGCTGCGCCGTGGCGACGCCGGAGTATCCCGGGGTGCAGGACGACTACCCCTTCCCCGTCATCCGCTACCCCAGCATCGACACCACCCAGCTGGTGGGCTACCGGGCCGGCAATCCGCTGGTGCCGGAGACCGTGGAGACCCTGCGGAGGATGGACTTCAACCTGATCCACAGCCACTGCCCCGTGGCCTCCACCGTGCTGGCCAGATCTCTCAGAGACGCCAGCGGGGTGCCGGTGATCTTCACTTACCACACGAAATTCGACATCGACATCGCCAAGGCCGTCCGCAGCCAGCTGCTGCAGCAGGCCGCAATCGACGTGCTGGTGCGGAACATCTCCGCCTGCGACGAGGTCTGGGTGGTCAGCGAGGGCGCCGGCGAGAATCTCCGGTCTCTGGGCTACGAGGGGGACTATCTGGTGATGCCCAACGGCGTGGATCTGGAGAAGGGCCGGGCGCCGGAAGCGGCAATGCAGGCACTGAACGATCAATGGAATCTGCCCTCCGACGCGCCGGTGTTCCTGTTCCTGGGCAGAATGATGTGGTACAAGGGCCAGAAGCTGATTTTGAACGGTCTGAAAAAGCTCATGGAGGCCGGGAAAGACTTCTGCATGGTCTTTGTGGGCGACGGACAGGACAGAGCCGAGATCGAGGCCTGCGCCGAGGAGCTGGGGCTCAAGGATCGCTGCCGCTTCGTGGGCGCGGTGCAGGATCGGGAGCAGGTCAGAGCTTGGTACTGCCGGGCGGATCTGCTGCTGTTCCCCTCCACCTTCGACACCAACGGTCTGGTGGTTCGGGAGGCAGCGGCCTGCGGTCTGGGCAGTCTGCTGGTGAAGGGCAGCTGCGCCGCCGAGGGCGTCACCGACGGCAGAACCGGCATCCTGATCGAGGAAACCGGCGAGGCCCTGGGCGCGGCGCTCATGGAGCTGGACATCCCGAAGATGCACGAGATCGGACAGCACGCCATGGAGGAGATCTACCTCTCCTGGGCGGACAGCGTGGCCATGGCAAACGAGCGGTATCATGTGGTTCTGGAAAACCACCGCAGCGGCAAGCTGCAGCCGAAGGCGGGCCCTCTGCGCGGGTTTTACACCCTCGGAGATGAGATGCGCAGCGAGTTTGCCGCTGCCAAGGACACCGCCGGCGCCATGCGCTCTGCTGCGGACTCCATGCGCAGCGCGGTGAAAGAGACCGTCCGCGCCTCCTTCAAAGAGGCCGCCGAGGAGCTGCAGAGAGAGCTGAACCGGGCCCAGAGCATACTGGAGAGATATCTGTAATTGTTTTGTAGGGCGGGGACCTGTGCCCCGCCGCCACAGAATGACGTTGGATCAAC
>CAMHPQ010000085.1 GCA_946187035.1 uncultured Clostridia bacterium
CCGGGATGGAGGGGGCGCTGCCCTCGGTCATCGGCGGCCTTGCCGACTGCCCGGTGATCGCCGTGCCCACCAGCGTGGGCTACGGCGCCTCTCTCGGCGGTATCGCGGCGCTGCTCTCGATGCTCAACTCCTGCGCCAGCGGCGTCAGCGTCGTGAACATCGACAACGGCTTCGGCGGCGGCTACCTGGCCCACATGATCAACCATTTGAGCAACAAGGATAAGTGATCAAGATGAAAACTTTGTTTCTGGATGTCTCCACCGGCGTGGCGGGCGATATGCTCTCGGCGGCGCTGCTGGGACTGTTTGACAATCCCGACGAGATCGTGGAGCGCTTGAACGGCATCAACATCCCCGGCGTGGAGTTTCGCGCCGACCCGGTGAAGTCCTATGAGATCGTCGGCACCCACATGACCGTCACCTGGAAGGGCATCGAGGAAGAGCCCGGCTGCCAGCACGGCCATCACGACCACGAGCATCACCACCACGACCACCGGCACCTGTTCGACATTCAGGAGATCGTGGACAAGCTGGATCTGCCCTTCCGGGTGAAGACCCAGGTGCGGGAGGTCTATTACCGCATCGCAGAGGCGGAGGCCAAAGTCCACGGAGAGCCCATGGAGCACATCCACTTCCACGAGCTGGGCACCATGGACGCGGTGGCGGACATCTCCGCCGCCTGCCTGATGATCGACATGCTGCAGCCGGACAGGATCGTCGCCACGCCCATCTGCACGGGCTACGGCTCCATCCAGTGCGCCCACGGCATTCTGCCTGTGCCGGCCCCGGCCACTGCGGTGCTGCTGGAGGGCATCCCCAGCTTCGCCGGAGAGATAGAGGGCGAGCTCAGCACGCCCACCGGCACCGCGCTGGTGAAGCAGTTTGCCCAGGAGTTCTCCCAGCAGCCGCCCATGGTGGTGGAAAAACGCGGCTACGGCATCGGCAAAAAGGACTTCGGACGCCTCAGCGCCGTCCGAGCCAGCTTCGGTGATGCCCTTTGAATCATAAGAAAACCAATAAAAAACAGGGGAGCAGTTGACTTTTTCGTCCGCTGCTCCCCTGTTTTTTTGCGCACAGCCGGGGCCTGCCGTCCGCCGCGCCCGCTTCTTTGCGTTAAATCCGAAAATTTTTACACAAGGTTTTTCATGGCGGAAATGGAAAATTTGTGAACCGCTCCAAACTTTTCAACAGCCTGTCCGAAAGCATTGACAGCAGGAAAAAAACGGAGTAATTTAATAAATATTAATAATCGGAATAATTATTTTTTCTGAATTGAAGGCGATTCTTTTCGCAGACTGACCAAGAATCGAGGAGAGAATTTATGCAAAGCAACCGAGACGAGCGTTATCCGCTGTATGATCCCGCCTTTGAGCACGACGCCTGCGGCATCGGCGCAGTGATCAGCATTCGCGGCGAGCAGACCCACCGCACCGTGGACGACGCCCTGAAGATTGTGGAAAAGCTCCAGCACCGGGCCGGCAAGGACGCCTGCGGCGAGACCGGCGACGGCGTGGGCCTCATGATGCAGATTCCCCACAAGCTCATGGTCAAGGCCGCCCTGGCCTGCGGAATCGAGGATCTGGGAGAGCAGCGCAGCTACGGCGTCGGCATGTTCTTCTTCCCCCAGGATACGCTCACCCGGCTCCAGGCGAAAAAGATGCTGGAGATCATCGTCCGCCGCCACGGCGTGGATTTTCTCGGCTGGCGGGAGGTGCCCACCTGCCCGGAGGTGCTGGGTGAGACGGCGCGCAATGCCATGCCCGCCATCCGCCAGTGCTTTGTCCGCCGCCCGGAGCACGTCGCCGAGGGGCTGGAGTTTGACCGGCTGCTGTACATCATCCGCCGGGAGTTTGAGCAAAGCGACATCGGCACCTACATCGCCTCCTTCTCCAGCCGCACGATTGTCTACAAGGGCATGTTCCTGGTCCATCAGCTGCGGGCGTTCTATCAGGATCTGCAGGATCCTGAGTGCGAGAGCGCCATGGCCATGGTGCACTCCCGCTTTTCCACCAACACGAATCCCAGCTGGGAGCGGGCCCACCCCAACCGGCTGATCATGCACAACGGTGAGATCAACACCATCCGCGGCAACGCAGACCGGATGCTGGCCCGGGAGGAGACCATGCATTCTCCCGTCTTCTCCGGGGAGGACATGGACAAGATCTTCCCCGTGGTGGACGCCCGCGGGTCGGACTCCGCCATGCTGGACAACACTCTGGAATTTCTCATGATGAACGGCATCGAGCTGCCCCAGGCGGTGATGATGACAGTGCCGGAGCCCTGGGCCAACGACCGGAAGATGTCGCAGACCAAGCGGGATTTCTATTCCTATTACGCCACCATGATGGAGGCCTGGGACGGCCCCGCCGCCATCGTCTTTTCCGACGGTGACAGCGTCGGCGCGGTGCTGGATCGCAACGGTCTGCGCCCCTGCCGGTGGTATCAGACGAAGGACGACTATCTGATCCTCTCCTCTGAGGTGGGCGTGCTGGATCTCCCGGCGGAGGACATTGTGCGCAAGTCCCGTCTGCAGCCGGGCAGGATGCTTCTGGTGGACACGAAGCGGCAGCGGCTCATCGGCGATACGGAGCTCAAGGAGCGCTATGCCGCCCAGAGCCCCTACGGCGAGTGGCTGGATCAGCATCTGGTCCATCTGGAGGATTTGCCGATCCCGAACCACAAGCCGCCTGCCCACACCCAGGAGCAGCGCGACAAGCTCTACAAGGCCTTCGGTTACACCTACGAGGAGGTCAAGGAGGCCATCGTCCCCATGGCGAAAAACGGCGCGGAGCCCATCGCCTCCATGGGCACGGACATTCCGCTGGCCGTCCTCTCCGAGGCGCGGCAGCCGCTGTTCAGCTATTTCAAGCAGCTCTTCGCCCAGGTGACGAACCCGCCCATCGACGCCATCCGGGAAAAGCTCGTGACGGACACCGCGGTCTATCTGGGCCCGGACGGCAACCTGCTGGAGGAGCGGGCGGAAAACTGCAGCGTCCTGCAGATCAAAAATCCCATCCTCACCAGCGTGGATCTCATGAAGATCCGCCACATGGAGGAAAAGCAGTTTCATGTGGAGACCATCAGTCTCCTGTATTATAAGCGCACGCCGCTGGAGCAGGCGGTGGAGCGGCTGTTCGTGGCCTGTGACCGGGCCTACCAGAAAGGCGCGAACATCCTGATTCTCTCGGATCGGGGCGTGGACGAAAACCACGTGGCCATTCCGTCTCTGCTGGCGGTCTCGGCGGTACAGAAGTATCTGGTCCGCTCCAAGAAACGCACGGCGGTTTCCCTGATTCTCGAGAGCGCGGAGCCCAGAACCGTGCACCACTTTGCGGCGCTGTTGGGCTACGGTGCCCAGGCCATCAACCCCTATCTGGCCCAGGAGTGCATCGAGGAGCTGGTCTCGCTCGACCTGCTGGACAAGGACCCCGGCGCCGCCATCGACGACTATAACCGCGCGGTGCTCAGCGGCATCGTGAAGATCGCCTCCAAAATGGGCATCTCCACCATCCAGTCCTACCAGGGGGCCCAGATTTTCGAGTGCGTGGGCATCAGCCGTTCCGTCATTGACCGGTACTTCACCGGCACCACCAGCCGGGTGGAGGGCATCGGCATGGAGGAGATCGGCGAGGGCGTGGAGTGGAAGCACAATCAGGCCTTTGAGCCTCTGGGCCTCGGCATCGACACCACCCTCAACTCCGTGGGCAGCCACAAGCTCCGCTCGGGGCCCCACGGCGAGGATCATATGTATAACCCCCTCACCATCAAGCTGCTGCAAAAGGCGGCCCGGGAGGGCGACTACGAAGCCTTCAAGCAGTACACCGCCAGAGTGGACAATCTGGAGGTGCCCCACACCCTGCGGGGGCTGCTGGATGTGAAGAAGGACCCCAACGGCGGCATTCCTCTGGAAGAAGTGGAGCCGGTGGAGTCCATTGTGAAGCGCTTCAAAACCGGGGCCATGAGCTACGGCTCCATCTCTCAGGAGGCCCACGAGTGTCTGGCCATCGCCATGAACACCCTGGGCGGCAAGTCCAACTCCGGCGAGGGCGGCGAAAAGCCCGAGCGGCTTTCGGATCCCCTCCGCTGCTCCGCCATCAAGCAGATCGCCTCCGGACGCTTCGGCGTCACCAGCGCGTACCTGAACAGCGCCCAGGAGCTGCAGATCAAGATGGCCCAGGGCGCGAAGCCCGGCGAGGGCGGCCATCTGCCCGGCAGCAAGGTCTATCCCTGGATCGCCAAGACCCGCTATTCCACCCCCGGCGTGGCCCTGGTGAGCCCGCCGCCCCACCATGATATCTATTCCATCGAGGATCTGGCCCAGCTGATCTTCGACCTGAAAAACGCCAACCGCCACGCCCGCATCAGCGTGAAGCTGGTGTCCGAGGCCGGCGTCGGCACCATCGCCTGCGGCGTGGCCAAGGCCGGCGCTCAGGTGGTGCTGATCTCCGGCTATGACGGCGGCACCGGCGCGGCGCCAGGCTCCTCCATCCACGACGCCGGTCTCCCCTGGGAGCTGGGCGTGGCCGAGGCGCACCAGACGCTGGTGAAAAACGGCCTCCGTGAGCAGGTGGTCATCGAGACCGACGGCAAGCTCATGACCGGACGCGACGTGGCCGTGGCCTGCATGCTTGGCGCAGAGGAGTTCGGCTTTGCCACGGCGCCGCTGGTGACGCTGGGCTGCTGCATGATGCGCGTCTGCAATCTGGACACCTGTCCCGTGGGCGTTGCCACCCAGAATCCCAAGCTGCGCGCCCGCTTCGCCGGGAAGCCCGAATACGTCATGAATTTCATGCGCTTCGTGGCCCAGGAGCTGCGGGAATTCATGGCCGCCGCCGGCGTGCGCACCGTGGATGAGCTGGTGGGCAGAAGCGATCTTCTGGAGGTGCGTCAAAAGCGCATCACCCACCGGGCGGAGACCGTGGACCTGTCCGCTCTGCTGGTGAACCCCTACGGCGAGGAGGTGCCCCACTTCGCGCCGGAGGCGGTGTATAACTTCAAGCTGGAGGAGACCAAGGACTGCGCCGTGCTTCTGAAAAAGCTGGGCAAGAGTCTGAAAACCACCAGAAAGGGGAAGCTGGAGCTGGACGTCTCCAGTACGGACCGCGCCTTCGGCACCCTCTTCGGCTCGGAGATCACCCGGGCCTGCGGCGAGACCCTCTCCGAGGACAGCTACGTCATCACCTGCCATGGCGGCGGCGGGCAGTCCTTCGGCGCCTTCATTCCCAACGGCCTCACCCTCCGCCTCGAGGGCGACAGCAACGACGGCTTCGGCAAGGGACTCTCCGGCGGCAAGCTCGTGGTCTATCCCCCCAAGGGCAGCGCCTTCCGGGCCGATGAGAACATCATCGTCGGCAACGTGGCCCTCTATGGCGCCACCAGCGGCATGGCCTTCATCGCCGGTGTGGCAGGGGAGCGGTTCTGCGTGCGCAACTCCGGCGCGACGGCGGTTGTGGAGGGCGTGGGCGACCACGGCTGCGAATATATGACCGGCGGCGTGGCCGTCATCCTCGGCGGCACCGGCAAAAACTTCGCGGCGGGTATGTCCGGCGGCGTGGTCTATGTGCTGGATGAAAACCACGATCTCTACACCCGCCTGAACAAAACAGGCCTCGTCATGTCCACTCTCGCAGAGCGGGAGGACGTGGATCAGCTCCGCGGATTGTTGACCCGGCACGCCAGAGAGACCGGCTCGGAGAAGGCGAAACAGATCCTCGCCGACTTCGAGGCATACATCCCCGCGTTCAAGAAGATCATCCCAAAGGATTACGCGAAGATGGTGGAGGCCATCGCCGCGCTGGAAGCCCAGGGCAAAACCCGGGAGGACGCCGAGATCGAGGCCTTCTCCCGCGCTGTCAGACATTGAAAGGAGGGGCGAATCATGGGAAAACCCACCGGATTTCTGGAATATGACCGCTGTGAAAACGGCATGCGCCCCCCGCTGGAGCGCATCAGGGACTGGGAGGAGTTCCACATCCCCGCGTCCGACGCCGTGCGGCGGGAGCAGGGCGCAAGATGCATGAACTGCGGCGTGCCCTTTTGCCAGGCGGGCGTGCAGTTTGAAGGAAAGCAGCTGGGCTGCCCGCTGCACAACCTGATCCCCGAGTGGAACGACATGGTCATGGACGGCAACTACGGCCACGCCCTGGCGAGGCTTTTAAAGACCAACAACTTCCCGGAGTTCACCGGCAGAGTCTGCCCCGCCTTTTGCGAACAGGCCTGTACCTGCGGACTCTATGACGCGCCTGTGACCGTGCACGACAACGAGCGCGCCATCATCGAGCACGCCTTTCAGCACGGCGCCATGAAGCCGCGCTTCACCGACCACGCCTCCCGCAAACAGGTCGCCGTCATCGGCTCCGGCCCCTCGGGGCTGGCTGTAGCGGATCAGCTCAATCACCGGGGCCACAGCGTCACAGTCATCGAAAAGCACCCCCGCGCCGGCGGCATCCTTACCTACGGCATTCCCAATATGAAGCTGCCGAAAACCGTGGTGCAGCGGCGCATCGACCTGATGACCGACGAGGGCGTCACCTTTGTCACCGGGCTGGACGCCTCCGACCCCGAGATCGCCCAGCGGCTGAAGCGCGAGTATGACGCCGTGGTGCTCTGCTGCGGCTCCGAGGAGCCCCGCGCCATCGGTGTGGATACCGCGGGCGTGGGCGGCGTGTACTATGCCATGGACTTTCTGCATGCCGCAGTGGACCGGCAGTTTTTCGGCAGGGAATCCGATGTGCCCACCGCCGAGGGCAGGCACGTTGTGATCATCGGCACCGGCAACACCGCCAGCGACTGTGTTGCCACCAGCATCCGACAGGGCTGCGCCAGCGTCACCCAGCTGGTCCGCCGGGGCAGGGAGGACTATCTCGTAAACGGCAATCTCCCGCAGGATTACGCCCAGCAGGAGGCCGAGGCGAAATTCGGCGCAGACCCCCGCGTCTTCTCCCAGAGCGTTGCCGGGCTGAAAACCGATGAAAAGGGGAATCTGACCGCCATCGTCACCAAATCCGGGGAGGAGATGGCTTGCGATCTGCTCATCGGCGCCACCGGCTTTGCCGGCTGTCGGGCGGACGTGTGCGAGGCCTTCGGCGTGGAGCGCGAGCGCACCGTCAAGACCGAAAAGGGCCGCTTTCAGACCAGCGTGCCGCACATCTTCACCGCCGGCGATATGCATCGGGGGCAGTCCCTGGTGGTGCACGCCATCGCCGAGGGCCGCGCCTGCGCCGTGGAGGTGGACCGGTTCCTGATGGGCTATACAAACCTCGAGTAAGCAAGGCGAGGAATCCCCGAAGACGCCGTCATGGGAGCGCAAGGCTCTGAAAAATGCAAAAGCCCGTTCTGGCGCAAATGTCCAGAACGGGCTTTGTGATAGACGTAAGGACGACAGGTTTGATAGAATCCCGCAGGGGGGCAAAGCCATGGCAAGTGGGGTGCAGAATCTTGAAAAAGGGGGTGCACCTCCTTCTAAGGAGTATCATTTTTGTGTGCAAACTTATCGTCAATTGGATAGCGTAGTATAATCAACTATTTTGCCCTTTGGAGCTATAGGGGGGGTTAAAAATATGTGCGGGGGGGTTAAAATGAGAAAAGAGAAAAAAGTTATGTAAACCAATATGCATATGTTTAAGCCCCAGACCGTAGATTGTTACATCTAGAGTCTGGGGCTCGTTGTCTCTATTTAGGAATATTTTCTGTACATGTCAAAACGGACATTGACGGAATTTGGGCCAGTGGTATTATGCTCTCGCGTTTTCATTCAGGATCCGCATGAACTCTTCACCGGTAATGGTTTCATGTTCATACAGATACGAAGCTAGTTCATCCAACTTACCGCGATTGTCCTTTAGAATGGTCAGTGCTTTTTCGTGCTGCTTCCGTACCAATTCGACAACCTGTGCATCAATTTTGCTTTGCGTTTCAGCGGAGCAGGCCAGGGACGTATCACCGCCAAGATACTGATTCGTTACCGTCTCCATTGCGACCATGTCAAAGTCCTCGCTCATTCCGTAGCGGGTGATCATGGCGCGGGCAAGCTTTGTAGCCTGCTCGATGTCGTTGGCGGCTCCCGTGGTAACGGAACCGAACACCAATTCTTCTGCAGCCCGTCCGCCGGTGAAAGTTGCGATCTTATTCTCCAGCTCCTGCTTATTCATCAGATAGTGGTCGTTATTCTCCACCTGCAGCGTGTATCCCAAGGCACCGGAGGTGCGGGGGATGATGGTGATTTT
>CAMHPQ010000086.1 GCA_946187035.1 uncultured Clostridia bacterium
CCGTGTTGGCTTCGCTGTGTTTACCATGGCGGCGGGGCACAGGTCCCCGCCCTACGAACGAGGTACATCCATGTATGAAACCATTCGAGGCCTGATTCTGCGCGAGGTGCGTTACAAGGAATCGGACCGAATCCTGACCGTGCTGACGGACAAGGAGGGCAAGTGCACCATGAAGGCCCGGGGCGCCCTCAGAAAGAGCAGCAAAAGCGCCGCGGCCACCCAGATGCTGACCTTCTCGGAGCTGACGGTCTTTGAAAACAAGGGCCGCCGCACCGTCAGCGAGGGCGTGATCCTGGAGGGCTTTCCCGGCCTCCGGGAGGACATCGCGTCTCTGGCGCTGGGCACCTATTTTGCCGAGGTGCTGGAGGCGGTCTCCGAGGAGGGAATGCCGGACCCGGCGGTGCTGCAGCTGGCCCTGAACAGCCTCTACGCCCTCAGCAACCGCATGTGCGACCCGGTGCAGATCAAGGCCTGCTTCGAGCTCCGGCTCATGTGCCTCATCGGCTACGAGCCGGAGGTGGCGGGCTGCGCGGTCTGCGGGGAGACCGAGGTGGAGAGTCCCTGGCTGTTTTTGCGAGAGGGGCGGCTCTTCTGCGGCCACTGTCGGCAGCCCGGCGCCCTGCCCCTGAAGCGGGACACCCTTGCCGCCATGCGCCACATCGTCTGGAGCGAGCCCAAGCGGCTGTTTTCCTTTACCCTTGGAAAAGACGCTCTGTCTGAGCTCGGCGCGTTGACGGAGCGTTACCTCACCGAGCAGCTGGATCGCGGCTTCCGCTCTTTGGATTACTGGAAGAGTGTAAGAGATTTCTGAAAAAAGAAGGAAGCGTTGGACCGATCGAAGTGTGCAGATTGCCGAGCAGGTTTTTCGACTGATAAAATCGAATCATCGAAGGCATACTTTGTGTATTCCGAGATGATGAAATGAAGTCAGACGGAAAAGATGCCGGCAAGGTGTGGGCTGAGATCGGTTCAGCGCTTCCCCAAAAAACAAAAACGCACAGGGCTGCTGCTCTGTGCGTTTTCGCTGTTAATGAGGACAAAATGAAAAAGAATCGCATTGCTTCTTGCATGATTTAATTTATCAGAGAATTATTACGGAATAAAGAGAAGAATTATTTCAGATTTATTAAATTGTGATAATTTTCTGACTTATTCCAGAAAAAGTCCCCAATTCGTGCTGTCTGGAGCCTTTCCGCGCCAGCAGACCACCGGGGTTCCGGCACATTCCGAGACTCTGCGGAGAAGGGCGTTTTCCGCCTGAAAATGCTGCATCAGGGCCTCCATGGCCGCTTTTTCATCATCGGCCAGAAGCTCCAGCACATAGAGCCTCCCGTCCCGCATTTCACAGGCGCAGCAGCCGTCGCCGACCTTCAACAAATCTCCGCCCGCCTCTATGAGATACTGCTTCTGCACCCGGAGCAGGGCCTCGGACAGCAGCAGGTGGGGCTTCGCGCCCAGCTGCGTCTCCCGCAGCGCCTGATAGGTCAGGGCCTCCACGGGCACCACCGGCAAATCGGACGCTCCGGACTTCGCAAATTCGATTTCCTCCATGTACCCGACGCTGCCCGCCTCCATGCGGTGGTCGTACCAGGGAAAGAGACTTTCCTCTGCCGGACGGGTGTACAGCAGCAGGGATCGCTGGTCGGCAAAGTCCATCATGGCCCGCATCAGCTGACCGGCATAGCCTCTGCCTCTGGATTCCGGATCTGTGGCCACGGCGTAGACGTAGCCCACGGCCTGCATCCCGTCCTCGGTGAGCAGCCAGCTGCCCGGCAGCAGATACGCCATGGCGCGGATCTGGTCATCTTCTCTCAAAACCCAGCCGGCAGCCTCCGGGGGAAACCGGTCAAAAAAAGACTGGACGGTCTCGGGGCTGTCCCCGAAGACGGCCTCCCAGAGCCGGTGCAGCTCCGGCTGGTCGGCGTTTTCCGCCCGCTCGATCAGAATGCTCATTGATACACCTCCGGACAGATGGCGCGGATCTGCTGCCGGATGCCGCGGAGATCCTCAAAGGTCTCCGGCCGCTTGGACACGTCCCGCAGCAGGGCAGAGGGGTGGTAGATGGCGGTGATGGCCCGTCCGTCCACGGTGTACCACTGGCCGTGCTCTCTGGTGATGCGGAAGTTCTCCCGGATCAGGGCCGCGGCGGCGATGCGCCCGAGACAGACGATGATCTCGGGGTTCAATAGGGCGATCTGCCGCCGGAGCCACTCGGCGCAGCAGTCCTGCTCGGTGAACAGGGGATCCCGGTTTCTGGGCGGGCGGCATTTGACGATGTTCGCAATGTAAACTCTGGTACGATCCAGATCGATCATCTCCAGCATGTCGTCCAGCAGCTTGCCCGCCGGGCCCACGAAGGGGAGACCCTGCAGATCCTCCTGCTCGCCGGGGCCCTCGCCCACGAACAGAACTCTGGCCTGCTCGCTGCCGTCTCCGAATACGAGATTGTGCCGCTGCTCATGAAGCGCGCATCTTCTGCAGCCCGCGCAGTCGGCCTTCAGTTGTTCCCAGGAATCCGCCACGGGAGACCCTCCTCTCGAAATGGATAAAAATTACAATATTTTGAACATATATCGATAAGTATTGTATTTTTGGCCGTGTTGTATTATAATATCACAGGTTTTTTTGAGCCTGCACAGGTTTTCTTTTATCATTATACGGCAAAAGTGCCGAAATCTCAACACCAATTTGCTTTTCTATTCTGAGGAGTTTTTGTAATATGGCAGGATTTGAACAGTTTCTGACAGCCGGAAAGAAGGGGCTGCTGATCGGCATCGGAGGCGTCTCCATGTCCCCGCTGGCCGAGGTACTCCACGACGTGGGCGTCACCATCGTGGGCTCCGATATGCACGAGAGCGACAACACCCGCGCCCTGCGGGAAAAGGGCATCGGCGTCAGCATCGGCCACAAGGCTGAGAACATCACCGACGATCTGGACTTCGTGGTGCGCACCGCCGCCGTCCACGACGACAACCCGGAGATCGTCGCCGCCCGCGCCAAGGGAATCCCGGTCTTTGAGCGCACCCAGGCCTGGGGCACCATCATGCGGCACTATCCCAACGCCATCTGCATCGCCGGCACCCACGGCAAAACCACCACCACCAGCATGTGTACCCACATCATGATGGCGGCGGAGAAGGACCCCACCGTCATGATCGGCGGCACGCTCCCGCTGCTCCACGCCGGTCACCGGGTGGGCAACGGCGACACCATCATCTTTGAATCCTGCGAGTATTATAACGGCTTTCTGTCTCTGAGCCCCACCATCGCCGTGGTGCTGAACATCGAGGCGGATCATCTGGACTTTTTCAAGGATCTGGAGGAGATCAAGACCTCCTTCCGGGCCTTTGCGGATCGCGTGCCGGAGGACGGCATCATCATTGCGAACATCGACGACGAGAACACCATGGACGCCCTGCGTCCCCTGGGAAGAGAGCTGCTGACCTTCGGTCTCAGCGAGCAGGCGGACGTGCACCCGGCCAACATCGTGCGCCGGGGCGCCATGTCGGAGTTTGACATTATTTACAAGGGCGAGTGCATCACCCGCGCCGTGATCCACATCCCCGGAGAGCACAACATCCGCAATGCCCTGGCCGCAGCAGCCGCCACCATGCAGCTGGGCGTCAGTCCCGCTGCGGTGAAATACGGCCTCTCCGGCTTCCAGGGGGCGGGCCGCCGGTTTGAGTTCAAGGGAAAATTCAACGGCGCAGACCTCTATGACGATTACGCCCACCACCCCAGCGAGCTCAGAGCGGTGCTTGACGCGGTGGAGGCCCTGAACTACACCCGCACCATCGTGGTCTTCCAGCCCCACACCTACAGCCGCACCCACGCGCTGTTCAATGATTTTCTTGAGCAGCTTGCCCGTCCCACCATCACCTATCTGGCGGAGATTTACGCTGCCCGCGAGCAGAACACCATCGGAATCTCCTCCAGAGATCTGGCGGAGCGGCTGCCCAACGCGCACTATTACCAGACCTTTGCTGAGATCGAGCAGTCTCTCGCCGAGACGGCGAAGCCCGGCGACATCATCCTCACCATCGGCGCCGGCGACGTCTTCCGCATCGGCGACCATCTGATGGGGCAGCAGAGATAACCATGTCTTTCCAACAAGCAGCAGCCTCAGGAACAACCACCAGGACTGCTGCCTGTTTTTACATACAGGAACGCGGCAGCGGCTGAAAGACCCGCGCTCCCCAATCTGATGAAAGTGAGTATTATTACATTATGAAAAAAAGGATCCTGGCCCTGCTGCTGGTTCTGATCCTGATGGCCCCGCTGCTTCCGGCGAAGGCTGTCGCCACCAATGAGTCGATCATTTGGAACTATTTCAAGGCACAGGGCTTCAGTGACGCGGGCACTGCCGGCATCATCGGGAACATTCAGGCCGAATCCGGCTGCAGCCCGATCAACGCGCAGCAGCACGCCAATAACTACCTGGGCATGACGGACGAGGAATTCACCGCCGCCGTGGACAGCGGCGAGATCTCCAGATCTGGCTTTCTCAGCATGTCCTTCGGCCAGTACGGCTACGGTTTGGTCCAGTGGACCAGCCCGGATCGGAAGGGCGGCCTGTACGATCTGGCCAAGTCCAGAGGCGTCAGCGTCGGCGACCTGGGTCTGCAGCTGGAGTACATCATGAAGGAGCTGGAGTCCTATTCCAGCCTCAAAAGCTATCTGAAAACCGCCTCCGACGTCACCGACGCCTGCGACCAGTTCCGCATGACCTATGAAGTCACCAGCGCGGACATCGCCCGGCGCAGAGAGTACGCCGCCGCGGCCTATTCCAAGTACGCCGGCACCGTCGTGACGCCCATCGAGACCTCCGCGCCGACGCCTACGCCCACCCCCACGCCGGAGCCCGCCTTTGTGGCCGGGTTCAAGGATGTGCGGGAGACGGACTATTTCGCAAACTCCGTCCTCTGGGCCGTGAACCACGGCATCACCACCGGCACCAGCAAGACCAAGTTCTCTCCCAACGCCGACTGCACCCGGGCCCAGATGGTCACATTCCTCTGGAGAGCCAGCGGCAGCCCGGAGCCCGACGCGGAGGAGAATCCCTTCCAGGATGTGCCGGAAGGGAAGTACTACGCCCCCGCCGTCCTCTGGGCGGTGGAGCAGGGCATCACTACCGGCACCAGCCAGACCCGCTTTTCTCCCGACAAGGACTGCACCCGCGGCCAGGCCGTCACCTTCCTCTGGCGCAGCAACGGCAGCCCGGAATCCACCGTGACGCAGAACCCCTTCACGGATGTGAAGACCGGCTCCTTCTGCGAAAACGCCGTCCTCTGGGCCATCCAGCAGGGCATCACCACCGGAAAGACCAGCACCCACTTCGGCCCGGACAGCAACTGCACCCGGGCGCAGATCGTCACCTTCCTGTTCCGGGATCAGGCCAGCAGAGCCCCGGACTGATCCGACGAAAGCACCATCCAAACCTCGTCTTCGGACGGGGTTTTTCTTTTCGGACAAAGGGCAAAAACTCTCTTGACATTCTGATGGAAACGTGCTTTAATGGGATCATCAATTGAACGCTTGTTCATATGTTCAAATCAGGGAGGCGAGGGAAATGGACGAGAAGCACGCGCCGGTGTGCGATTTTCTGCACGTCCACGAGGACGCGGTGCAGCAGGTGCTCGCGGAGCTGCCGGACGAGGAGCGGCTGTACGATCTGGCGGAGCTGTTCCGCATGTTCGGAGACACCACCAGAATCCGGATTCTGTACCTCCTCTTTGAAAGCGAGCTCTGCGTCTGCGATCTGGCAAAGCTCCTCGGCGTGACTCAAAGCGCTGTGAGCCACCAGCTCAGAGCGTTGAAGGACGCGAAGCTGGTGCGGTTTCGCCGGGCGGGGAAGACCGTGTTTTACACCCTGGACGATGACCATGTCCGCTCCATTCTGGCGCTGGGCATGGAGCATATTATGGAAAAGTAAAGGAGAAATCACCATGCAGAAAAAGTACAGCATCGAAGTGGATTGCGCCAACTGCGCCGCCGCCGTGGAGCGGAAGCTCGGTGAGCTGGAGGGAATCGAGTCCTGTTCCATCAGCTTCATGGCCCAGAAGATGATCGTCCAGTACGCCGACGGCGTGGACGAGGCCGCGAAGATCAAGGAAATGATGAAGGTGGCCCGCAAGGTCGAGCCGGATTTTGAAATCGAGGGGTGATCCCATGAAGCTCAAACGCCGCCAAAAGCGCGATTTGAGAAATATTCTGATCGCAGCAGGGTTGTTTGTCGTCCTGCTGCTGATTTCCCACCTGCTGCCGGAGGTGAAGTGGCTGCAGCTGATCCTGGCCGTGGCCGCGGTGGCGGTGGTGGGCTGGGGTGTGTTCCGCAAGGCCTTTGTGGGCATTCGGAACAAGCAGCCCTTTGACGAGAACCTGCTCATGGCCATTGCCGTGCTGGGCGCCCTGATTCTCGGAGAATACGCCGAGGCCGTGGCGGTTATGCTGTTTTATCAGGTGGGCGAGCTCTTTGAGGACGTGGCCGTGGGCCGCAGCCGGAAGAGCATCTCGGATCTCATGGACATCCGCCCGGATCACGCCAATCTGGAGACCGACGGCGGCGTCATCGAGGTGCTGCCGGAGACCGTGGAGCCGGAGAGTATCATTGTGGTCAAGCCCGGCGAGCGGGTGCCCCTGGACAGCGAGGTGCTGGAGGGCACCTCCTCTCTGAATCTGGCGGCCCTCACCGGAGAGAGCGTCCCGGTGGACGTGGGCCCCGGGGACAGCGTCATCAGCGGCGGCGTGAACCTCACCGGCGTCCTCAGGCTCAAAACCCTGAAGCGTTACGACGACTCCACCGTGGCCCGGATTCTGGAGCTGGTGGAAAACTCCACCCTGAAAAAAGCCACCACCGAGCGGTTCATCACCCGCTTTGCCAGATGGTACACCCCCGCGGTGGTCCTCTCGGCGCTGCTGCTGGCGATCCTGCCGCCCATCATCCGTTCGACGGCCCTGCATCTGGCTCCCATGTGGGGGGACTGGATCTACCGGGCCCTGACCTTCCTGGTCATCAGCTGTCCCTGCGCCATGGTGATCTCCATCCCGCTGAGCTTCTTCGGCGGCATCGGCGGCGCCGGCTCCAGAGGCATTCTCATCAAAGGCAGTAGCTATCTTGAGCTGCTGGCCCAGACCGACTGCGTGGTTTTGGACAAGACCGGCACCCTGACCAAGGGCGTCTTCGAGGTCACGGAGGTGTTCCCGGAGCCGGAGATCAGCTCGGAGGAGCTGGTGCGGCTGGCGGCTGCGGCGGAGCGGTTTTCCGACCACCCGGTCAGCGAGAGCCTGCGGGCTGCCGCCGGGGCGATCCCGGATTCCGACGCCGCCACCGACGCCAAGGAGCGGCCCGGCGAGGGCGTCATCGCCATCGTGGGCGGACAGAGAGTGGCCGTGGGCAACGAGCGGCTCATGGAGGCTCTGGGCCTGAGACCCAAGGGCGTTCTGGCTGCCGGAACTCTGGTCCATGTGGCCAGAGAAAACCGCTATCTCGGCTGCATCGAGATCTCCGACCGGCCCAAGCCGGGGGCTGCGGAGGCGGTGCAGAAGCTGCGGGAGAGCGGTGTCAAGCGGATTGTTATGTTAACCGGTGACCGGAAGCCCGCTGCCCAGGCAGTGGCGAAGGAGCTGGGGGTCACGGAGTTTCGCAGCGAGCTGCTTCCCGCCGACAAAGTCACGGAAGTGGAATCTCTGCTGGACATGGAGGAGAAGAACAAGCGTCTGGCCTTTGTAGGCGACGGCATCAACGACGCGCCGGTGCTGGCGAGAGCGGACGTGGGCGTCGCCATGGGCGGCATCGGCTCCGACGCTGCCATCGAGGCCGCCGACGTGGTGCTGATGGACGACGACATCGGCAAGCTGCCGCTGGCCATCAAGATCGCCCGCCGCACGGTGCAGATCGCCTGGCAGAACATTATCTTCGCCCTGGGCGTCAAGGGTGTCTGCCTGATCCTGGGCGCGCTGGGCGTGGCGGGGATGTGGCTGGCCATTTTCGCGGATGTGGGCGTCATGGTGCTCTGCGTTTTAAACGCCACCCGCGCCCTCATGGTGAAAAACTTATAATAACACCGCGCTGCAGGAGTTGTTCTGCAGCGCGTTTTTTTTTGATGGATTCAAATTCTAGTTTGTAGGGGACGGCGTCCTCGACGTCCCGGCGGTAATGGTTG
>CAMHPQ010000087.1 GCA_946187035.1 uncultured Clostridia bacterium
CATGTCGCGGGCCTTCACATTGACCTGTTTGTCCGGATGATAGAAATAGTCCGAAGGAGCAACATCTGCAAAGACAGCGGGGCCGGCGTAGCTCTCTCCACCCAATGCGCGATGCAGGAATGTCACCGCCTGACCGCGGGTGCAGGGATCGTCGGGGCTGAATTGGGTCTCATCCGTTCCGTTGGTGATTCCATTCAGTGTCGCCCACTGCACCGCTTTGGCATAATATGCGTCACTTGAAACATCCACAAAGGGGTTGGAGCCGCTGAGCTCCGGCTCCCCTGCCGCACGCCAGAGCAGGGTGACAATCTGACCTCTGGTGCAGGGCAGATCCGGGCTGAAGTGGGCTGCATCCGTGCCGTTGGTGATGCCGTAGATGGTGGCCCACTCCACGGGATCTCTGAAATAGGCGTCGGCGGGAACATCCACGAACCCGGAAACCGAGGGCGCGCCGCTGCCGTCTCTCTGAATGATCAGTGTGATGCTCTGGTCGTCCAGATCCACATACAGCCAGTAGTCCTGACCGCCCACGAAGGCCTCGTCGTCATCCAGCGCGCGATAAGCGGAGACATCCAGATTCTTGTCCGGCAGTGCTGCCAGCTCGGCGGCCAAGTCCTGCTCCATCTGGGCCAGCTGCGCCTTTCCCTCGGCGAGCTGCTGCTCGCCATTGCGGAGCGCTTCCTCGGCATCCGCAATTTCCTTCACACCGTCTTCATACTGCTGGAGCTGGGACAATGCGAACTCCCACATGGAGAGGAAGCCCTCGCCGTTTTCCGGCGCGTCAATGCCCATGGCAGTCAGCTGTGGCCGAACCACAACCTGATACCAGCTCTCCACGGTGACAAAGCCGAAGGGCAGCGCCTGGGTGTTTTTGGAGAGGCTGTTGTACTGCTCAACCAGATTTAAGAGCGTGTTGTAGTTGCTCTTCAGCTTCTCGGCATAAGGGGTGTTTTCCGCCAGGATCTTTTTGGCATTTTCAATTGACTGCCGTCCGTTTTCCAGCAGCTTCTCCCCGTCTGCGATCTGCTGCCGTACATCCTCCAGCAGTTCCACATCCAGCTGATACTGAAGCTTCGCACGGATGGCGGTTTTCTGGGCGTCCGGGAGCTGATCGGCCCCGGCAGGAATCGCGTAAGCCTCGATAATCCCGGTGAAGAAGGGAGACTCGGTGTAGAAGCCGTACTGTCCGCTCTCAGCCGGACGGAAGGTGTACCAGCCGGTGGAAACATTGGCGTTCTCCCCTACCGTCAGCCCGCGATCCGCCGCAAAGGCCGCCGGCGCCAGCGTCAGGAGCAGGCACAGGGCCAGCAGCGTAGCGATCCATCTCTTTCTCATCTTATGTCCTCCTTTTCTGTATTTCCCCTGCGGCTGTGCGCCGCAGTTTCTGCCTGATTTGATTATAGCATCGGATGTTCTGTTCTGTAAACATCCAAAATATGTTTCTCAAATACTGATGATTCAGTGCTTTTATTGCATGTTGGAGGGTGGAAAGACTTCCATGCTTTCAACGATTTCCCACAATTGATCCGGTGTGAGCCCACAGGCATCGACATGCACAACCGCGCGAAACGCCGTTTCCCGCCAATTAACGAACAGCTCCTGGTCATCTCCAACCATCTCCGCCTTCACGTTCTCTCCATTCCGGATGAGTTCTCTCTCCTCCTCAATGGTTGCGTTTTCAAGATTTTGAATAACGGTTGCACCCCCTTCCTCTCCCAAATAATTCACATTCATCCACAGAGAAATGCTGTCGTCCCCCATGGAGGCATAGGAGACCTCTTCATCATGCGAAAGCTCCCAGTATATGTGTTCCGTCTCATAAAAGGAGGATGGCAAAGATACTTTGAACAACATTCCCTCTCCCAAGGGAAACTGGTCATCCAGATAGGAGTACGTAATCGTATCTTCGCCACGGATTTCAAGAAGCGCGTTCTTGAGATCAACCCGCATCTGAGGAATTGCAGCATAGGCGAACGCTGTCAGTGCGAGCACTGCTGCCAGAACCGCCAAAGCGATGCGGATGATTCTCCGACGGGCAAGACGCGCGCTTCTTTTCAGAAGCTTTCGGATGGATTCGAGACAGCGATTTGAATGCGCAGTCGGAACGTCGGACAGGGGATCCTTCAGCAGAAGCGTATTTCGCTTACAAAGCGACTCCCCTTCCTTCTGCGTCACCTGCTCCATCAAGAGTCGAAACAATGCCTCCTCATAGCGTTCATATAATTCACTCATCCAGGAATCCCTCCTTCCGCATGGCTTCACGGGCTCGACTGCGGGCACGGCTCAGCTTCGATCGGACGCTGTCCGGTTTGCAGCCCACGACCTCGGCAATCTCCGCATCGGACAACTCGGCGAAGTATTTTGCCTGCAGCAGATAGCGGTCCGACTCCCGCAGCTTCGGCCATATTCTGCGCAGGGCGTCCAGCCGCTCGATTCTCATTAAGACTTCCTCCGCATCAGACGTCTGATCAGCGGGGTCCAAGTCGTCAAATTCCGTTAAGACCGTGTGCTTTTGCACCACGTTTCCGTGACGCAGATGGTTCAGCGCCATGTGACGGACGATCACGATAAGATAGGCAACCGCTGCGGGCTTCTCCATGGAACGCAGTCGGGATACCTGCTCGACGATCTTCACCAGACTGTTCTGGACGATCTCTTCCCGCTCGTCCCAGCCGGAGACGTACTCCCCTGCAACGGAGAACATCAGTCGCTGATAGGACAAAAACAAATCTGTGAGATATTCCCGATCGTCCGGCGGCGCGGCGTCAATCAATAACATCGGTATCAATGGCTCTCCCTCCCGGGATTCAATCATTCTGCATATTTATATAAACACGCATCCCGGAAATTTGAAACAGGTTTTTCCTCATTTTTTGACAACAAAAATCCGCAGCCATTTCTGACTGCGGATGGTAATTTGAAATCAGGTTATACGACAGGAGATTCCTCCACCGCTTCCTGAGCGGGGGCGGCGGGCTGCTGCTTCTTCTCAGCGGCGGCGAAGGCATTGGCCACGGCGGCTCTGGTGCCTTGGACGCTCTGGAGCGCAGCGGCAAGGGTGCTGTTGGACTGCTGCAGCGCAGCGGCGATGGTATTGTGGGTCTCCTGCTGGGCGGCGGCAATGGCGTTCTCGGTGTTCGCAAGAGCGTTGGCGCAGAACTCACTGGCGGCCTGACGCAGAGCGCGAACCTGCTGCTCGGTGGTGGCCATCATCTCATGGGAGCGGGCCTCGGCCACGCGGACGATCTCCTGTTCGCTGACCAGCTGACGGGCGCGCTCCTCCGCCTGATGGCGGATGCCCTCGGCCTCGTGCTTGGCGTTGGTAATAAACTCGTTTCTGGTCTGCACCAGACGGCGGGCCTCAGCCAGCTCGGAGGGCAGCTTGTCCTTCATCTCATCCAGAAGGCTCAGGATCTTATCACGATCCACGATGCACTTCTCGTTTCCGAGGGGCACGCCCCACGCTTCCGAAACCATGCTGTAGAGATCATCGATGATTTCCATTACTTCCTGTGCCTGATCCATTTGAATTGCCTCCCAAATGTTAATTTACTCTCTGAGCAGCGCGCTGGACATCGTCGATGATCTCACGGGGCAAAAAGTCCGCGAGATCGGCGCCATAGTAGGCCAGCTCCTTGACGACGGAGGAGCTGAGGAATGTATACTTTTCGCTGGCGGTCAGGAACATGGTGTCCAGATTGGGATTGAGCTTCTTGTTGATGAGCGCCATTTGAAATTCGTTCTCAAAGTCGGTGTTGGCTCGAAGGCCCTTGACGATCACGGCCCCCTCCGGGAAGGTGGCGGCAAACTCGGCAATCAGACCGTCATAGGTGACGACCTCCACATTGGGAAACCGCTCCGTGACCCGCTTGGCCAGCTCCACCCGTTCCTCTCTGGTGAACATGGGGTGCATCTTTCCTGCGTTTTTCATGATGCAGACCACAACCCGGTCAAAGATGCCGGAAGCGCGGCGGATGATGTTCAGATGGCCGAGGGTCATGGGGTCAAAGCTGCCGGGATAGATCGCTGTTTTCATGCGTCGGGGCCTCTTTCATAAAGTGTGAGCTTGATCTTGCCATAGCTCCGCTCCCGCTTCATGCGGTAGGGCTCCGCCACCTGCGGCATGGCTTTCTCGCGCCGGCTTTCGCAGACGATGATGCCACCGACTGCTACTATGTCAAATAATATAATATTTTGTAGTGCTTTGTCAAGCAGAGATGTGTCATAAGGCGGATCCAGAAAAATGAGATCGAATTTTCCCGCCCCTGAGAGATAGCCGATGGATTCCGTCTGCACGACGGTGCCCTCCAGCCTGCAATTGGCGAGGTTTTCCCGCACCAGTTTCACAGAGGCGGTGCTCTCGTCCACAAAGACAGCGGAGGCTGCGCCGCGGCTCAGAGCCTCAATGCCAAGCTGTCCGGTGCCGGCGAAGAGATCCAGCACTCTGCGGCCTTCGATGTCAAACTGGATGGTATTGAAAATGGCCTCCTTGACCGCGTCCGTGGTGGGACGAATGTCCATGCCCACGGGCTCTTTCAGCTTGCGGCCTCGGGCGGTTCCGGTGATTACGCGCATAGTTTTGCTCCTTATTCTGCGTGATAGTAATCGAAAATCTTCTGTGCGAGGGCCTTGCCCACCACTTCAGAAAGCTCCTCCGCGCTGGCGGCTTTGACGGCCTTGACGCTCTTGAAGGATTTTAACAGGGCGTCCCGTCTTTTGGCGCCCACGCCGGGGATCTTGTCCAGTTCGGATGTCAGAGAGTCCCGCCGCAGCTTCCGCTGATACTCGATGGAATAGCGGTGGGTCTCCTCCTGAATGTTGCCGATCAGAGAAAACACCGCCTGGTTGGCCTGGATGCCGATCTCCCTGCCGTCCGGCGTGATCAGCGCTCTGGTGCGGTGGCGGTCATCCTTGACCATGCCGAACACCGGCACATCCAGCGCCATGCCGTTCAGCACCTCCAGCGCAACCGTGGCGTGCTCCTCGCCGCCGTCGATCAGCAGCAGATCCGGCAGCGGAGAAAACTTTTCGTCCCCGTCCAGATAGTGCTGGAATCTGCGGGTCACCGCCTCATGCATGGAGGCGTAGTCGTTCTGGGTCTGGGTCTCCTTCATCCGGAAGCGCCGATAATCCTTCTTTAGCGGCTTGCCGTTGTGGAAGACTGTCATGCCGGCCACGATGCCGGTGTCGCCCAGGTTGGAGATGTCGAAAGCCTCGATCCGTTCCGGAAACTCCGGAAGCTCCAGGGCCCGCTGCAGCCACTCCAAGGTCTTTCTCCCCCGCTGCTGCGCCGTGGTGGCGCGGAGGATCTCCTCCTTGGCGTTCATGACCGCGCTCTCCATGAGCCTGCGGCGCTCCCCTCTCTGCGGAACTTCAAGAGAGACCTTGTGCTCCGCCTTTCGGGTCAGCAGCTCTTGGATGGCCTCCTGTCCTTCCAGCTCGCAGGGCAGCAGGATCTGTCTCGGCCAGGTGCCGCGATTCTCATAATACTGCTGCACCAGAGCGGCCAGGGCCTCTTCATCCGGCTCCAAAGGTTCCTCAAGGAGCGTAAAGTCCTTGGCGGACAGGTTGCCGTTGGAAAAATGCAGCACCGTGAAGCAGCATTTTGCACCTCTGGCAAAGCCCACGGCGTCGGTGTCCGCATAGGCGGTGGCGATGACGCGCTGGTGGTTCTGCAGGGCCTGCACCGCTTTGAGACGGTCCCTTAGCTCCGCGGCATACTCGAACCGCAGTTCCTCCGCCGCCTGCTCCATACGCTGCTCCAGATCCGAGGTGAGCTCCGCTGTGCGGCCCTCCAGGATCAGAACCGCCTGCTCGATGCCGCGGCGGTATTCCTCCGAAGACGCATCCTTGAGACAATACCCGGCGCAGGTGCCCATATGATAGTTCAGGCAGGGTCTTGCCTTGCCGATGTCCCTCGGAAAGACTCTGCTGCAGGTGGGCAGTCGGAGGGTTTTCGAGATGGTGTCCAAAATCTCATGGGTTGCGCTTCTGCCGCCGAAGGGCCCGAAATAGCTTGCACCGTCTCTGGCGGTATGATTCACCAGCGTGAAGGTCGGATACTCCGCGTTTCGGTCCAGGCGGACGAAGGGATAGCCCTTGTCGTCCTTCAGGAGAATGTTGTATTTCGGCTTATGCTGCTTGATGAGGGAGTTTTCCAGCACCAGGGCCTCAAACTCCGAATGCACCACGATGACGTTGAAATCCGCCACATGGTCCACCATGGCCGCCACCTTCGGCAGATGATCGCCGCGGAAGTAGCTGGTGACGCGGTTTTTCAGTGCCTTGGCCTTGCCCACGTAGATCACGTCGCCGATTTTGTCCAGCATGAGATAGACGCCGGGCTTCAACGGCAGATTGTTGGCTTTTTCCCGCAGGATCAGGATTCGTTCCGATTCCGCCACAGCCCAGACCTCCCCTCTTCACAGCATGGACAGAAAAAGATACACCAAAACAGGGACGTGCAATTACACGTCCCTGTCAATATGGATGGATTCGGCTTACTCCTCGAAATCGGAGTTGATCAGAGCGACCAGCGTGTCGATGGCTTCCTGCTCGTCGGTACCGTCAGCAACGAGGGTGACAACGGTGCCCTTGACGATGCCGAGGGAAAGGACGCCGAGGAGGCTCTTGGCGTTCACACGACGCTCGTCCTTCTCGATCCAAATGCTGCTTTTGAACTCATTGGCCTTCTGAATGAAGAAGGTCGCGGGCCGCGCATGCAGGCCAACCTGATTGTTAATGACAGCTTCCTTGGTAATCATATTTTTTCGCTCCTTATATTCGCGCAAAATGCTTATTTCTTTGATGGAGTAATTTTATCAAAAACCCGTCTTATCGTCAACTGATTTTTTCTTTTTCGTATAGTTGCACAGCGATTTCGGCAGGATGCTTTTTTATTTTCATCAGTTTTTCCACGAATCGCAGGCTATTAGATTAAGCTAACCGCTAAAAGGCGCGAATTTTCAAGGATTTTCAGCGGAGCTCCACCACGGTGACGCCGCTCTCGCCCTCTCCGAACCGGCCCAGCCGGAAGGACTTGACGGCCTTGTTTTTCTTCAGTTCCGTCTGAATCGCCTGCCGCAGGACGCCGGTGCCCTTGCCGTGGATGATGCGCACCTCTTTGAGCTTTGCCATGACGGCGGCGTCGATGAACCGCTCGGCGGCGTCGATGGCCTCAAACCGCTCCATGCCGCGCAGGTCGATCTCGCTGGCGGCGCTGGCGGCCCGAAGATTCGCCTTCTGCCCCGAAGAGGAGATGACCTCCACCTTCGCGCCCTCGATGAGATAGACTTCCTCCTCTTTCGCCTTGACGTTCATGATACCAGCGCGGACTGTCAGCTGCCGATCCGCGGAGATCTCCGTGACGGTTCCCTTGACGCCCAGAGACAGGAGCTCCACGGTGTCCCCCACCACAACCGGGCGGGCGGAGACCTTCTTTTCCTCCGGCAGCTTCTGGTTGGCCGCAGCGGCGGCTTCTTCCTCCGCCAGATTCAGCTTTCTGCGCAGAGCGGCGCGGGCCTCGTTGGCCTGATGGTGTCCGGCGTTGTCCTTCTCCAGCTTGCGAATGTTGTCCAGCTCCCGGAACACATCTTCGGCCGTCCTTCGGGCGTCTGCGAGAATGCGCTCGGCGTCCCGTCTGGCCTTCTCGTCAGCCTTTTCCAGTCTGACAGAGAGTTCGGCCCGCAGCTGGGCGGCTTTCTTCCGCTCGGCCTCGGCGGCCCGGAGCTTCTCGGCGGCGTCGGTGCGGTCACGATCCAGCATCTGACGCACCTGCTCCAGCTTCTCGATGGTGGCCTCAAAGGTGGCGCTCTCGGAGCCGACGCGCTTCCTGGCGTCCTCGATCACATCTTTGTCCAGGCCCAGACGCTGTGCAATGGCGAAGGCGTTGGATTTGCCCGGAATGCCGATGAGCAGATGGTAAGTCGGGCGCAGGGTCTCCACGTCAAATTCGCAGGAGGCGTTCATGACCCCCGGCTGGGTGGTGGCGTAGACCTTCAGCTCCGTATAGTGCGTGGTGGCGGCGATGGTAGCGCCGCACTGTCTGGCCCGCTCAATGACGGAGATGGCCAGGGCCGCGCCCTCGGTGGGATCGGTGCCCGCGCCCAGCTCGTCG
>CAMHPQ010000088.1 GCA_946187035.1 uncultured Clostridia bacterium
TCGGCATCAAGGGCGGCGCTGCCGGCGGCGGCTATGCCCAGGTGGTGCCCATGGAAGACATCAACCTCCACTTCACCGGCGACTTCCACGCCATCGGCGCAGCCAACAACCTGCTGGCCGCCATGCTGGACAACCACATCCAGCAGGGGAACACCCTCGGCATCGACCCCAAGTCCATCACCTGGAAGCGCGCGGTTGACATGAACGACCGCCAGCTGCGGCAGATCGTGGACGGCCTCGGCGGCAGACTCCAGGGCGTCCCCAGAGAGGACGGCTTCGAGATCACCGTGGCCAGCGAGATCATGGCCGTGTTCTGCCTGGCCGCCGACATCGTGGATCTGAAGGCCCGTCTGGCCCGGATCATCGTGGGCTACACCTACGACGGCAAGCCCGTCACCGCCCATGACCTGAAGGCCGAGGGCGCCATGGCGGCTCTGCTGAAGGACGCCATCAAGCCCAATCTGGTGCAGACCCTGGAGGGCACCCCCGCCTTCATCCACGGCGGCCCCTTCGCCAACATCGCCCACGGCTGCAACTCCATCATCGCCACCCGCATGGCCCTGAAGCTCTCGGACTACACCGTCACCGAGGCGGGCTTCGCGGCGGATCTGGGCGCTGAGAAGTTCCTGGACATCAAGTGCCGCATGGCGGGCCTGACCCCCTCCGCAGTCGTGATTGTGGCAACGGTCCGCGCTTTAAAATATCACGGCGGCGTGCCGAAGGCGGATCTGAACAACGAGAATCTGGAAGCCCTGGAAAAGGGGCTGCCGAACCTGCTGCAGCATGTCGGCAATATCAAGGATGTCTTCGGGCTGCCCTGCGTGGTGGCCATCAACGCCTTCCCCACGGACACCAAAGCCGAGCTGGATCTGGTGGAGAAAAAGTGCAGCGAGCTGGGCGTGAACGTGGCCCTCAGCGAAGTCTGGGCCAAGGGCGGCGAGGGCGGCAAGGCCCTGGCGGCCGAGGTGGTGCGCCTGTGCGAGGAGCCGGGCGATTTCCGGTTCTCCTACCCGCTGGATCTCTCCATCGAGGAAAAGCTGGAGCTGATCTGCAAGCGGATCTACCACGCGGATTCCGTGGAGCTCACCGCCAACGCCAAAAAGCAGGCCAAGCAGCTCACGGAGCTGGGCTTCGCAGGCATGCCCATCTGCATGGCAAAGACCCAGTATTCCTTCTCCGACGACCCGGCGCTGCTGGGCGCACCGAAAGGATTCAAAGTGACAGTCCGGAATCTGAAGGTCAGTGCGGGCGCGGGCTTCATCGTGGCTCTCACCGGCGACATCATGACCATGCCGGGTCTGCCCAAGGTGCCCGCCGCCGAGCGCATCGACGTGGACGAAAACGGCGTCATTTCCGGTCTGTTTTAAGATGGCGGAGATTCTCAAAGGCGCGCCTGCGGCCAAAGCGCTGAACGCGGAGACCCTGCAGCGGGTGAAGAACCTGCGCGCCTCCGGCGTGGTTCCGAAGCTGGCCATCCTCAGAGTGGGGGAGCGGCAGGACGACGTGGCCTATGAAACCGCCGCCAGGAAGCGCTGCGCATCGCTGGAGATCGCGGTGCAGCGGGTGCTGCTGCCGGCAGACTGTGAGCAGGCGGAACTGCTCTCTGCCATCGACGCTTTGAACAGTGACGACACCGTCCACGGGGTGCTGATGTTCCGTCCGCTGCCGAAGCATCTGGACGAGTCTGCCGCATGCCAGCGGCTCAGTCCGAACAAGGACGTGGACGGCATCACCTCCGGCTCCATGGCGAAGGTCTATTCCGGCGCGGGCGCGGGGTTCGCCCCCTGCACGGCGGAGGCGGTTTTGGAGCTGCTGCGGCATTATGAAGTGCCGATCTCCGGCAAGCGGGTGGCGGTCATTGGCAGAAGCCTGATCATCGGACGGCCTGTCGCCATGCTGCTGATGCGAGCCAACGCCACCGTGACCCTCTGCCACAGCAGGACGGAAAACCTCTCCGAAATCACCCAATCTGCGGACGTGGTGGTTGCCGCTTTGGGAAAGGCGGAGGCCATCGGAAGGGACTACCTGCGCCCCGGCCAGACCGTGGTGGACGTGGGCATCCATTACAGCGAGGCCAGACAGTGCATGGTGGGGGACGTGGACTTTGCGGCTGCGGAGCAGATCGTGAAAGCCATCACCCCGGTGCCCGGCGGCGTGGGGAGTCTCACCACCGCCATTCTCGCCAGCCACGTCATTCAGGCTGCGGAACAAACAGAATAACCAACATCGCACCGGAATCAACCCCGGTGCGGTTTTTGCGGTTTTTTTTGAATTCATCGCGTTTGCAAATTGGAGTTTGTCGGTCTATTATTGCGCCAGCCCCAAAGAGTGTCATTGCGAACCAGTCCGCAGACTGGTGTGGCAATCCGTTCTTGCGGTACAGACTAACTTTTACGAAAACGTTAGGCGAATCCGTTCAACCTCAACGTTCGGCTGGTCTTTGCTCCGCCGCCGGGGGATGCGGATTGCCACACCAGTGACATCGGTCACTGGTTCGCAATGACATCCTATTTGGGCGCCTTGCAAAACCCAGCAGCTCGTTAAATTCCCAATTTGCATACGCAATTCTCGTCTCTCTCCACACTCCGCACAAACTTTTCCCTTTTTTGCACAAGTTTTTTCATGTCTTCTGAAAATTTAAAATTTCTTCTACAAAAGGGTGAAATCTGTGGTATTATATATAAGTTAGTCACCTGATGAATGGATGGAACCATTATGAGTCAGAACAAATACAAAACCCTCGTGAACAACACCATGCTCATCAGCCTCGGCACCTTCGGGTCGAAGCTGCTGGTGTTCTTCATGGTGCGGTTTTATACCGGATACCTCTCCACGGCGGACTATGGCACCGCCGACCTGATCACCCAGAGCGCGAACCTGCTTCTGAGCATCGTCTCCATGGGCATCACCGACGGCGTGTTCCGCTTTGCCATCAGCCATGTGAAGGAGCGCAGGCGCATCTTCTCCATCGGCCTGTACACCATCACCCTGGGCGGTCTGCTGCTGCTGGGCATCCTGCCGCTTTTGGGACTCTGGCCGCAGCTGCACCCCTACCTCTGGCTGATCGGGCTGTATATTATGGCATCCTGCTACCACACCCTCTGCGCCCAGTTCATCCGGGCGGAGGGGAAGACCGCGCTGTTTGCTGTGCAGGGCATGATCAACACGCTTTTGGTCATCGTTCTGAACATCCTCTTCCTGGCGGTGCTCCACATGGGCATCACGGGCTATGTGCTCTCCATCGTGCTGGCGGACGTATTCTGCGCCCTGCTGCTGTTCGTGAAGGAGAAGCTCTGGCGGCAGATCACCCTGCATCCGGGCTGGGCCCACTGGAGAGAGATGCTGGCCTACTCCATCCCCATGATCCCGGCCACCATCTTCTGGTGGATCACCAGCGTCTCTGATCGCTACATGGTCACGGGCTTCATCAGCGAGGCGGCCAACGGCGTCTACGCGGTGAGCTACAAGCTCCCGACCCTGCTCTCCATCGTCTCCACCATCTTCATGGAGGCGTGGCAGTTCTCTGCTGTGGCGGAGTCGGAGGGAGACAAGCTGGAGCACGTCCGGTTCTTCTCCAGAGTCTGGGCGGCCTTCCAGGCGGTGATGTTCCTGGCGGCGGGCGCCATCACGGCGCTGGCAAAGCCTCTGGTGAGCGTTCTTGCGGGCAAGCCGGAGTTCTATGAGGCGTGGAAATACGTGCCCGTCCTCTCGGCGGCGATGGTATTTTCCTCTCTGGTGAGCTTCCTGGGCAGTGTCTATATGGTGGAGAAAAACTCCATGCGCACCTTCCTCACCGCCATGATCGGCGCCGTGCTGAACATCATCCTGAACCTGCTGCTGATCCCCTCGAAGCTGGGGGTCCAGGGCGCGGCCATCGCCACCTGCATCAGCTACTTCGTGGTGTTCCTGATCCGCGCGGCGGACGTGCGGCGGTTCATCCCCTTCAAGCTCTATCCCATCGGCCTGACGGAGAATTCCATCCTGCTGATGGTGCAGATCGTGTTCATGGTGCTGGAGCTGCCGGGGTGGATCTGGGTGCAGGGTGTGTGCCTGCTGCTGATGCTCTATCTGAACCGCACCCCGGTGAAGAACACCTTCGGCCGGGTCCTCGGCATGGTGCACAGAAAACGCGCTTAACGACAACAGCCTGTCATTCTGAGCGGAACGAAGTGGAGTCGAAGAATCTATCCGGATTCTTTATTGAGATCCTTCGGCTTCGCTCAGGATGACCAAGGAATTGTGTATTAAACCGTTATCCAATCAATCGGAGGATTGTTACGTTGAAGATATGGAACAGCTTCCTGGGGAAGCTTCTGATGACCTTTTTGATCTCCATGGTGCCTGTGGTGGAGCTGCGGGGGGCGATCCCCATCGGCGTGGCCCACGGGCTGCCCTTCTGGTGGGCGATCCCGGTGGCCATCGTGGGCAATCTGGTGCCGGTGCCTTTCATCATCATTTTCATCAAGAAGATCTTCGCCTGGCTCCGCACCAAGAGCAGATGGCTGAACGAGCTTGTCACCAAACTGGAGAACCGGGCCATCAGCAAGATCGACACCGTGAAGAAGTACCAGTTCTGGGGCCTGTTCATGTTCGTGGCCATCCCGCTGCCGGGCACCGGCGCCTGGACCGGCGCATTGATCGCCGCCATGATGGACATGGATCTGAAGGACGCCTGGCCCTCCATCGCCCTGGGCGTCATCACCGCCGGAGCCATCGTGGCCTTCGTCATCTACGGCGCGGGCGCTTTGTTATTCGGTTAAATCGGAGTTTTTTTATGAGAGTTTCAACAACCAAACGCCTTTTGGCGCTGCTGATTGCCTGCGTGCTGCTCTTCGCCCTGAGCGGCTGCGCGGAGGACGTGGGGGAGTACCGCATCCTGAAAACGGTGGGGGAGGAGCGCTTCTCCATCGGCTACCGTGTGGGCGACCCCGTGGCCCTGTACGTGGACGCGGCCCTCAGAACCCTGGCGGCGGAGGGCACCGTGCACAAGCTGGCCATGCAGTGGCTGGGCACGGACAACACCGCCATGGAGGCGGACGAAAACGCTTTGGACAACCTGGGCAAGATCCCCAAGCGCACCCTGATCGTGGGCGTCAACGAGAGCTGCTTCCCCCTGAGCTATGCCGACGGGGACTCCTTCTCCGGCTTCGACATCGCCCTGGCCAAGGCGGTCTGCTCCCGGCTGGGCTGGAAGGTGAAGTTTCAGGCCATCGCCCGCAGCGACATCTACATTCAGCTCACCTCCGGCAACGTGGACTGCATCTGGGGCGGCATGCCCATGGACGACATCAACCTGGACGACAAGGGCAACGAAAAGCCCATGAGCGAGCAGCTGGCGGTCTCGGAGCCCTATCTCAGAAATGAGATCATCCTGGTCACCAGAAACGACTCCGACTACGGCTCCATGGGGAAGCTGAGGGGGGCCACCCTGATGATGGACTCCGGCGCGCAGTATATGGACGCCCTCACCGAGAGCGGCCTCCAGGACCGTTTCGGACAGATCCAGCGGGTCAACGGCGGTGCCCAGCAGTGCTTTGAGGCCCTGAAAACCGGCCAGTGCGCCGCCATCCTCACGGACAGCGTGGCCCTGAGCTATTACACCAACGTGAACTGAGCAGAGAGACCTACAACGATCCATAAATCATAAAAAAGAGAGGCGCTTGTGATGTTTACTCCGAAAGAAGTGGCGCAAAACTATCTGAATGCCTGTGAGACCAAGGCAAAGCTGCCCTTTGGGCGGATGTTCGTACTGGCCATTCTGGCGGGCCTGTTCATCGCCTTCGCGGGAGCGGCCTCCAGCGCGGCGTCAGCCACCCTGCCGGGGTCCGCTGCGAGAATTGCCAGCGGCATGATCTTCCCGGCTGGCCTCGCCATGGTGCTGGTGGCGGGCAGTGAGCTTTTCACCGGCAACAATCTGATGATCATGGGCGTGCTGGAGCGGCGGATCACCCTTGCCGCCATGGCGCGAAATCTGATCATCGTCTGGCTGGGCAATCTGGTGGGCGGCATCATCGTGGCCTTCATCATGGCCTACGGCCACGGCTTCTCCGCTTTCGACGGCGCCTTTGCCGCAGCGGCGGTGAACACGGCCTCCGCCAAGGTACACATGAGCTTCGGCGACGCGCTGCTGCGTGGCGTGGGCTGCAACTTCCTGGTGTGCATCGCCGTCTGGATGTCCAATGCCGCCAAGACCGTGGGCGGGAAGATCGCTGGCCTGTTTTTCCCCATCGCCGCCTTCGTGATCTCCGGCTTCGAGCACTGCGTGGCGAACATGTACTACATCCCGGCGGGCATCTTCGCCGCCAGCCTCTACGACATCCCCGCCGAGGGGCTGAACTGGGGCAGCTGCTTTGTGAACAATCTCCTGCCGGTGACGCTGGGCAACATGATCGGCGGCGTCATCATGGTGGGCGTCGCGGGCTGGTATCTCTATCTGCTGCCGGCGCATCAGCCGGTCGCAAAGCCGTAAAATTAAAAAAAATCCACAGACTGGAAGTTTCCACACAGTCTGTGGATTTTTCTAGAATCAACCAAAACCATGGACATAATTAAAATGTTATAAAATCATAATATTTTTACATATCCGTCAGTATTTCGCGATTAATGGATTTCAAATTATGCAAGTTGCACAAATTCGAGAGACGGATTTAAGCTTCTCGCCAATTTTTCGTCAAGGCTGTTGACGGTGCGAATGGTTTTGTGATAATGTCAGGTTTGGTAGAGAAGGGGAGGAGGATCCCGCTTGAAAAAAATGTATGTTTTGATCGGCAACTACGGCAGCGGCAAGAGCGAGCTGGCGCTGAATTTCGCCTTTGAGGCCGCCAAGCATGGCCGCACGGAGCTGCTGGATCTGGATATGGTCAACACCTACTTCCGTCTGACCGAGCGCGGCAAGCTGGTCAGCCAGAAGGAGATCCGTCTGGTGAGCCCGAACTTCGCCTGCTCCGGCATCGAGACCCTGTCTCTGCCGGCAGAGGTGGCCTCGGCCTTCGCCATGAACTGGGATACAGTCATCTTCGACGTGGGCGGCGACGCCGTGGGCTCCACGGCCCTGGGGCGCTATCACAGTGATTTCGCGGAGATGGAGCCCGATCAGCTGGAGGTTCTGAACGTGGTGAACATCCGCCGTCCGCTGGCGGGCACCGTGGAGAAGATCATCAAGCTCCAGGAGGAGATGCAGATCCACTCCAGACTGAAGATCACCGGCATGATCAACAACACGAACCTGGGCACCATGACCCGCGCGGACGAGCTGCGGGACGGCTATGAGATCCTGAAGGAAGTCAGCAAGCAGACCGGCATTCCGGTGGCCTACACCAGCGGCAAGAAGGAGTTCCTGGACCAGTTCCTCAGCGAGGGCCACGACCCGAAGTACATCGGCAAGCCCATTGAGATCGACATCTACATGCGTCGCGACTGGGACAGCTTCATCGGCGGTCTCAGCGACAAATAACATTCCCTTTGTGTAAACCCGCCTCCGGCGGTTTACAGATAGAGTACAACCAAAAAATTTTTGGAAAAGAGGTAGCGAAATGGCAAAATTCATTGGTGTTGTGACAATCGATGAAATGATTTGCAAAGGCTGCGGACTCTGCGCGCGCGCCTGCCCGAAGAAGATCATCGAATTGTCCAAGGAAAAGATCAACGCGAAGGGCTACCACCCCGCGACGGTCGTTCGTCCGGAAGAGTGCATTGCGTGCGCTTCCTGCGCACTGACATGTCCTGATGTGGCGATCCGTGTTGAGAAAGTCATGAAGGAGGAAGCATAATTATGGCATTGCAGCTTATGAAAGGCAGCGAAGCGATTGCTGAGGCCGCCATCCGTGCCGGTGCACGTTATTTCTTCGGCTATCCGATCACCCCGCAGACTGAGATTCCCGAGTACATGTCCGCCCGTATGCCCGAGGTCGGAGGCTGCTTCCTCCAGGCCGAGAGCGA
>CAMHPQ010000089.1 GCA_946187035.1 uncultured Clostridia bacterium
TTTTAGTGAGGTCGGATTTGACGCTGTCCCAGACATAGTCCAGGGCAATCATCATGCCCACCGGCAGCAGCTTACCCTTGAGCTCCGAGAGGTCGAAGACAATGTACTTATTGGACAGGTCCACGTTGGTCTGACGGTTGAAGCTCTGGGCCGAGCCGGTCACAAAGCGGCTGACGATGACGGCCAGGCGCTCGGTCAGCGGGCTCTCCAGCAGATGCTTGTGCAGGTCACCGAGAATCGGCATCTTCTTCATCTTCGGCGGGGAGCAGGTCTTGTCCTCGTAGACTGACTCGTTGTCGTGGGTGATCCCGAAGTCGGCATAGGTTTTGATCAGCGCCTCGTCCAGCATCTGCTCCTCCTCATTGGTCATGTCGGGAATCAGCAGGTAGAAGAAGGTCATGAGCTGCTGGATCTTGCCGGCCAGCATGGAGCCCTGCTCCAGGTAGTCCATGGCGTCGATCAGTTCCATCTCCGGGGCCAGGGTGTGCCGGATCTCCATCACGTTGATGCAGTGGGGCGAGCCCGGGGCAATCCGAATGAAGGATCCGCCGATCTGATTGCAGGCCCGGCGGAACTCATGGCCCTTGATGGGGGCCAGGATGAAGCATTGAATGCCTCGCATCCGCATCCGCAAGGCCAGCAGCTGAAGGGTAAAGGTCTTGCCGGCGCCGCTGGTGCCGATCAGGTTCAGATTGGCGTTCTTGTTCTTCTTCGTGTTGAACAGGTCCACAATGCAGAGTGAATTGTTGTGGCGGTTGACGCCAAGCAGGACGCCGGTGTCGTCGGACATCTCGAAGCTCGTGAACATATAGGTGGACGCCGCCCCGCTGGTCAGCACGTTGCGCTGGCTCTTTTTCTCCAGCCCGGGATCAATGCAGAGGAAGGGCATCACGGTTTTGAGTGCCTTTTCCTGCTGGAAGCGGCAGTCGGAGACGTACATGTCCATGGACTTGAGCATGTCCGACATCTGCCCCTTGCGCCACATCAGCTCGTCATAGCTGCGGGCGGAGATCGTGATGAACACGGAGAGATAGAACAGGTCCTCGTTGTAGTTGGCAATGCCGTTCTTGATGAAATAGCCGGACTGGATGGAGTTGGCCAGCTCCTCATAGTCGGTGCTGGTGTCCTGCATCCCCTTGAGCTTCGTCCGGTTGAGCCGGATCCGCTGAGCGACCTTGTCAATGGCCTTGCTGCGGTTCTCCCGCCTCAAAAACACATCGATGTCCACGCCCTCGCCGGCATTGACCAGAGAGGACATCCAGCCGCCCCGGACTCTGCTCGGGTAGCCGTTGGCCCGGATATAGAGGAAGGCATAGTAGAGCCCGTCCATGACCACATAGCCGCTGTGCCGCAGATCGATGCCCCGGGGAGCGATGAAGTGCGCCATGCGAATGTGCGGTACGGAGTCCACGCCCAGCACCAGCTTCTTACCCGCCATGGTGTCCAGCACCACCCGGTCCACCCGGCTGGTGAAGGGCTCGTCCACGCAGGAGCGGCGGTTGAAGAACTGATACAGGATCTCCGCCGCAGCCTCGTCCGGATCGGAGGGCTGCACGATGGTGTTGCCGCACTGTAGGAAGTAGGCTCTGGCGTTCTGCTCAATCGTCTGCATGGTGCCGAGCACCTGAGCGTAATCGGAGCTGTCGCCCTTGCGGATCTCCTCATACTGGAAAATCAAAAAGAAGCGCCTGGTCAGCGCATCTCTGCTTCCGATCTCCTTGATGAAGCGGATATATTCCTCGCCCTGCCGCTTGCAGGCGGGATTGTTTTCCTGCGCCAGCTCCTCCCGGATCATGTTGATGTGCCGATCGGAGTCCGCCTTGCGGGTGATGCTCTTGAACTGGAGCCGTGCGGGCGAGATCTTCAGCCAGGAGGCAAAGGAGGAGATAATCCCGAACTGCTCTTCGTCGGAACGGAGCATGAAGTTGATGGGCTCGATCTCCAGAATCTTGATATAGCGGTGATCCGTGGTCTCGATGATCCCGTGCCGGATGTCCTTCACAGGAATGAAGTCCTGGGTGAACTCCAGCCGTTCCTCACTTGCGTTTGCGTTTTTTCTTGCTTGGGGCTTGCTGCCCATAACGGTATCCCACCCTTCTGCAATGGAGTGTCCGCCGGTGGAGAAAATGGCGGAAGATGTGTCCGAGATACTGAAACAGCGAGTCGCCGTCCACGCCCATGACTGCAAGCACAGCCAGCGGGATCAGGGTCACGACCATGACGACGATCCGAACCGTGGTCGGCATGGGGATCAGCATCAGCTCCGGGTAGCCCAGGGCGAGGATCAGCACCAACGCCTCAATGGCGTTTCTCGGTGCGATCATGCCCCCGAAGAGCTTGCCGGAGTCGGTAAAGTTCGCCGGGATGGCGTAAACATTGTTGAATTCCTGGTCTTCCATAAAGCGTTTCCTTAATCTACATAGTCGGAAAGCGGGGCTTCAAAGTCCACCCCGTTCGGGCGGCAGTAGTAGAGACTGTCCGCATAGCTCGGGGTGTTCAGAACCACGCCGCTGCCGCTGGTGCAGTGGCACCACATTTTTGTGCCGTCCTCGTCGTAGCCGGCAAAGATCAGCACATGGTTCCAGCTTCCGTCACTGTCCTTCAGGCAGCCCAGATCTCCGGGCTGCAGCTCCGCTTCGGTAATCGGCGTGCTGTTGGCATATTGGCCGGAGACGCCGTGGGTGATGTCCACGCCCAAGGCTGTGTTGTAGGTCCAGTGGGAAAAGCCGGAGCAGTCCAGACCGTAAGGCCGAATCGTACCGGTGGTGCTGGAGCCCGCCGAGGTGACCACCTTCGGGGTGTTCCACTCGCTGTTCCAGCCCGGTGCGGACTTGCCGCCCCAGAAATACGGCACCCGGCCCACAAGGGAGAGGGCCGTTTCCAGCAGGTGCTTCCGCACGGGACTGCAATCCTGCCGTGACACAAAGGCGATGAGCTCGGCGTCCGTCAGCGGGACCATGGAGCCGTCACCCAGCGCACCGTACAGGGTCATCTTCAGCGAGTCCGCCATCTTCTGGATGACTTCGCCATATGTAATGGTGAACTCCTGATACTGCTCGTCCGGATCGATGTCAAAGGCGTCGAGGATCACGCTGTTGTCAAAGGGGTGAATCGTGAACTCGGCGTACTTGATCGTATCGGTGCCCGGGGTAACGGTCTCGGTGCCGTTTGGCTCATAGTAGGTCGCCGTCCGGGTGCCGGTGATATGGCCCTGGGAATAGATTGGGAGGGTCAGCTCCACGGCGGTATAGGCCGTCACCTCGATCTCAGTCTCGGTCGTCGCCTCGCCGCTGGGTTGGAAGTACTCGGAGCGTTCGGTCTCATACTCGTACACGGGTTCGCCGTTGACCTCGCCGGTCTGAGTCTGACGGGTGATGTGGGTCACCATGACAGACGAATAGGTGGTGTAGGTCGCCGGGACCGTGACCTCCTGCTCGAATTCCTCATAGGTGACGGGGAACATTCGCTCCGCCGTCCCCGAGAGCTTGGAGACCATGTCATCCTTCGAGGTGTTCCGCTGGCCCATGGAGGCGGAGTAGGCCGCCAGAATGTAGCAGGTGTCATATCCCGCTGAGCTCTGGGCGTAGTTGACCAGCTTCTCCATGCAGAGCTCGTGGTCATAGTCATTTTCCTCGATGATGTTCTCGACCTCGGCCATGGAAGCCTCCAGACCCTCGTTGATGACCACGGATACAGCGTCCGCCATCTCGTTGTAGACATCTGTGATGCTGACATTCTGCACCGGGGGCGAATCGTCCGTACCGAACAGGTAATCCCAGATGATGCTGGGCAGGGACACGATGATCACGATGAGAAAGACCAGCACCAGACAGACGCAGATCAGCACCTTGAACAGGGTTTTCCGCATCGACCAGGCAGCGGCAATGATCGCACCCCAGGGACCGCCCGAAGCGGTGCCCACAGCGATGTTGGAAACTGCGGAGCCCCCGGCTTCCATTCCGGCCTGCACAGATGCAGCTGCGGCTTTCGTCGCCGCTTCAGCGCCCTTCACAGCAGCTTCCGCACCCTTTTTCGCTGCGGTCTGTGTTGCCTGCTTGGCGGCCTTTGCCGCCTGCTGGACAGCATGACCGTAATTGTCATGGCCGTCGCCCATCTGCTGCTTGTCCGGCTCTGCCATGTTCTCACCTCCATAAAAATGCCGCCGGGGGATCATCTCCTCCGGCGGCGAGTTTTACCGCTTGCGCTTTGGCGCTTTGATTTCCGGCTTCCGCTTTGCGGGGGCGGAATACCGGGACGGCGTGCTGTGATAGCGGACCGTCTCCACATTGACCGTGCGGAGCTTTTCACCGTCATAGACCGCCTTGCCGTTCTCATAGACCGGCTTGCGCTCCACGGCAGCGTCTCCGCGCACGGCATACCACTGGCTGCCGTTCCGATCCTCGTAGACCTTGTAGTCTCCGCGAGGCGGCGCGTACTGTGCCGTGTCGTAGAACATGGTGCCGGAGCCGTTTTCATGCCGCACCTCGATACGTCCCTCGGTTCGGCTGCTGCCATCCACCGAGGTCACGCGCTCCTCGTAGCCGGGCATGAAGCTCTGGAACTGCGCCTGGTTGTAGGCGAAGGCTCCGGCGCTGTTGTAGCTGCTGTCACCGCCGGAATGACCGGAATCGGAGCCGTGGTCGCCGGCTCCACCGCCCGCGCCGAAGCCGAGAGCAGAACTGTCGTAACCGTCTGTCTGACCGCCCATCGATGCCGGCGCAAAGTCCGGAGGCGCAGCGTGCGGCTGCATGGCGTACCAGTCGGTGCCGTCGGCAGACTGCATGGTGGTGTGGGGTGCGGCAGGCTCGTCGTAGAAGGCACTGTTGTACCAGAGCGAGCTGCCCTGCGCGCTTGTGGCCTCCACGACGCCCTCGTCAACGCTTCGCAGAGTGGTACCCTCGGGTGCTTCGGGGAAGTAGGAGGAGACCTGCTCGGCCTCTGCCGGGCTTCCGGTGAAGCTGGGCGCCTGGTAGAAGCTGCCGGCCTCTGCGCCGCCCGCCATCTGATACCATTGGCTTCCGTCAGCGGCTGTGACCACGGTATGCGGCACATCCGGTCTGTCAAACTGATCTGCGGAGTACATTTCCACAGCCGTAGACTTGCCATCCGCCCCGACCACATTGGTGCTGATATGACCGCCGGTGATCTGGGTGCCGGAAAGCTTCTGGTCCTTGAACTGAGGCATATAGTTGGACAGGCTGCGGTCTGCAATGTCGCCGCCGATGCTGCCGGAATTCGCAGGCGCTCTGGCCGCAACGGAAGAAATGGAGTTGCTGTTCAGCATGGCGCCGTTTCTTGCCGCCATACCGCCAAAGGCTCTGGCCACGAAGCCGGTCGGGCCGCCAGCACCCATCCGGGTACCTCCGGTCACAACGGCGTCACGCACATAGGAGTTGCCCTTGAACTTGTTGGCGAAGCCTCCGAGGAAGCCGCCCGCAGCAGCCGCACCTGCGGCGCCTGCCGCACCGCTTGCCGCAGAGCCTGTTCCCTTGAACACGCTGCCCGCAGTACCGCCGCCGTGACCGGCGACGCCGGAGATCACTCTGGCCGCCATGAGAAGCTCCATGCCCATGCCTGAGCCGGTCTGGGCCACGTTCAGACCCAGGGACGCCAGATAGGAATCGAACTTCTGGGCGGTCTTGAGGAAGGCCAGCACGCAGAACAGCCATAGGAACACGTTGCCCATACCCGTGGACAGCGCGCCGCCGTTTGCGACAAACTGCCCGACCGCCGTGTTGAATGCCCGCAGAAACCAGACGTTCATAACCAGCAGCAGGAGCTGGGAGCCGACCATCCGGCACCAGGAGCGGAACACATTGCTGGTCGCCTTGGAGGCTCCCATGCAGAAGGCCAGGGGCGAGGTGTAGCAGAGCACGCCCACCACGATGTACCGTTCGACTGTTTCAAGCAGAAGCTTGAAGTAATTCCAGCCCAGCGAGATCTCCAGAATGATCAGCAGAATCAAGCCCACGCCGCTCAGGACGGATATCACCGTGACCAGGCCGTTCGACAGCGCCTCGCCGACGCCGACGAAGGTGAAGTCCTCTGCCGTCATGGTGACGTCCATCAGAGCGGTATACGGTGCCCGGGCGATCTGCAGGGCCAGCATGAAAATCGGTTTTGCGTATCCGATCAGCAGGGCAAAGATTGCAGCCCTTGCCAGCAGCGCCCACGGGTTCTCGGCCTCCGTCACCGGACCGCCGAAGACGCGGAACAGCTGCCAGACCGTGATCAGAAACAGCATTGCCCAGGCTGTGTACTGAAAGATATTGAACGCTTTGGAGACGAAGGGGAAGTACTCCTCCATCGCCGTCATGTCTGTGCCGAGGGCGTCCAGGAACAGCGCCGACACGGCGTCCATGAGACTTGCGACCGTGCTTGCGATCCAGTCGATGATGCCCTCAAAAATCCAATCCAGCAAACGACATCACCTCCCTCGGGTGCCGATTGGATCAGCCGGTGTAGTTACCGCCTGCGATGAGCGGCTGCAGGTAGGCCACGACGAAGCCCAGGGAGTTGAGCACCAGCCAGGTGATCACGATCCGCTTGAGCCACGAGGTCGCCTCGTCCACGGCCCGCTGGTTCCGGGACACCATGCGGACGACCAGCGCGATCGCCGCGACGGTCACCGCCACAATGGTGGAGATCCCCACGATCTGTCCGTAGACGTCCTTCATGATGCTGGAAAACCGGGTCCAGATCGAATCCGCCGCCAGCACCGGTGCAACCGACGCGATCATGGCGGCGGCCACTGCGACCAGCGACCAGTAGGCCGTCTGCAGCTTCCGCCTGCTTTCTAACTGTTTTACCATCTTCGATTCCTCCTTCCATGAGAATGGCAAAGCAAAACGCCGCCTCCGAAGAAGCGGCGCTCTGCCTGATCCCAACTTGGGACGGTACTATCATAGCACATTGTTTCTGCCATGTCATTGGCAAAACTGTGCCAATTTTATGCCAAACCTCTGCCAATTTTATGCCATTTCATTTTCGCCCTTCTTTTCCTCCGCCTCGTTGCGTTTCTGCTGCTCTTCCAGCGCAAGAAGCTCTGCCAGCAGATTGGTGGAGGCATTCGGCGTTCCCCACAGGCGCAGCGACAGCAGATTGACCGCCTGCTCCCGGAGGCGGTAGAAGTGCCGGGGAGAAACATCCACCCGGTACAGGACCTCCTGAAGTGGGAGCTTCTGCTCCGAAATGTAGGTCAGATAGATCAGGTCATACAGCAGCTGCCCGTTCTCCGGCTTCCGCTTCAGCACGGTCAGCGCATCGTTGATCCTGTCCAGCAAAAGGCGCGTCTGTTCCAGACTGACCAGCCGCTGCTCGATCCTCCGATCTCTGAAGGTAGCAGCAATTGTGACTCCGTCCAGGAGCTTGTCCACGTCCTCAAACGGCCGTTCCAGCTCCTCTGCCACGGCCTCCGGGAAGCACTCCAGCATCCAGGCGATGCTCCGGTAGTTCTTGAGAAGCAGCAGCGTGTTATGAAAGCTCTCCTTCTGCTTTTTCTGCTGCACGGTGCGCCGCGCCTCGTCTGTGATCTCCATGTCGGGCAGAACGCCCCGCTTCATAAGCATCTGGACAATGGTTTCAGCCTGCTTCAGCTGTGCGTCCAGCTTCTGAGCCTGCTTAGACTGCAAGTTTTCCATCGATAAAACTCTCCTTCGTCAGATAGATAAAGCCCGTGAACCCTTGCAGCTCACGGACTTGCTCGTAGATGTGGATAAAAATCGGCGGGTTTTGCGGCGGAATATCCGGCGCCCGCGCGGGCGGTCTAAGACTGATACCTCCGCAGTCATAATCGTACCTCCTACTAACTCCCAGAGGAGAAAT
>CAMHPQ010000090.1 GCA_946187035.1 uncultured Clostridia bacterium
AATCGTTACTTCAAAAGGGCTTTCACGGTGTCCCCATGGCGGGTCTCGTCGTGCATGACGCTCTCCACATCGGGGAAGATGTTCACCAGAGCAATGTACTTCTCCGCGGCGTCATATTCCGCCTTGGCGATGACGGGATAGAGAATCTTTTTGCCGACGCATTTGTACAGCAGCGGCACGGCGATGGCCTTGGTCTTTTTCGGCTTCAGCACCTTCTTGGTGTACTGATGGAACACCTGGGCGTGGCCGCCCTCCTCCTTGGCCAGCTGGCGGAAGGTCTTGGCGTCGTTCTCGTCCTTGACCACCTCGGCGAGCCGGTTGTACATGAGCACCGCGTCCAGCTCTCCCTGCTGGGCGTAGAGCAGCTCGTCCATGTGCTGATTGATGATTGCCTGATCCATGGGCGTGTCCTCCTTTTGTATTTGAAAAAGCCCTCAGGCCTCTTCGTTCTCCATTTTCATGGCCAGCTTCACGATCCGGCTGGTGCCCAGGCGGTCTGCGCCCAGGTTGATGAAATCCTCCGCATCCTGAATGCTGGAGATGCCGCCGGCGGCTTTGACCAGCACGTGGTCGTCGCAGTTGGCCCGCAGCAGAGCCACATCCTCCCGGGTGGCGCCGCCGGTGGAAAAGCCAGTGGAGGTCTTGATGTAGTCCGCGCCGGAGTCCGACACGATGCGGCAGAGCTTCACCTTCTCCTCCTCGGTGAGCAGGCAGCACTCGATGATGACCTTCAAAATCTTGCCGCGGCTGGCCTCCCGGACGGCGTGGATGTCCTCGGCCACGTCGGCCCAGCAGCCGTCTTTCACCATGGCCAGATTGATGACCATGTCCACCTCGTCGGCGCCGGCGCGGATGGCCTCGGCGGCCTCGAAAGCCTTGACGGCGCTGCTGTTATAGCCGTTGGGGAAGCCGATGACCGTGCAGATCTTCAGCCGATCCCCCACGTATTTTTTGGCCCCGGCCACGTGGCAGGGCGGGATGCACACGCTGGCGCAGCCGTAGCGCACGCCCTGATCACACAGGGCGCGGATCTCAGCGGCGGTGGCGTCCACCCGCAGCAGGGTGTGGTCGCAGCGGGACAGAATTTCCTGAAGTTCCATATTCTTTCTCCTTTTCCTTCCATTTTTTGAGAGTTGTAGGTTTATTATAACCGATTGTCTCACACTTGGCAAGATGTATATTTCCGGCTGCGCCCCAATAGGCTGTATGGAAAAACCGAAAGGAGCAGCACCATGTACATCTGCGAAAACAGCAATCTCGCCCTGCTCGTCGGCAGCGCGGCGGCGTCGCCGGAGCTGAGCCACCAGACCGGACAGGAGCGGTTTTTCCGGTTTCCCCTTCGGGTGCGGCGGCTCTCCGGCGCCGAGGACATTCTGAACGTCATTGCCAGAGAGCGTCTGGTCCGGGAGTCGGATCTGGCCCCCGGCAGCCGAATCCGGGCGGAGGGGGAGATCCGCACCTTCAACAACAAAAGCGGCGTGGGGCCGAAGCTGGTGGTGAGTCTCTTTGCCCGGAGCCTCTCCCCTGCCGACGACGCATCCGACGAAAACCGGGTGGAGCTTACCGGCACCCTCTGCAAGCCGCCGCTGCTCAGGCAGACGCCGCTGGGCCGCTCGGTCTGCGATCTGATGCTGGCGGTGAACCGGAGCTATGGCCGCAGCGACTATCTCCCCTGCATCTGCTGGGGTTCCAGCGCCCGGGAGGCCGCCGACTGGACCGTCGGCACGGTGGCGCAGCTCTCCGGCAGATTCCAGAGCCGGAACTACCGGAAGCTTCTCCCCGACGGCAGTTCCATGGAAAAAACCGCCTATGAGATCAGCGCCATGGAGGCAGAACGAATCGAATAGAAAAACTGCTGCGGTTTCATGGCCGCAGCAGCGTTTATTATGCGTGTTTTTGAGCTCTGGCGTTGGTGTCCACGTTCTTGCCGTAGACCACGAAACGCTGAAACAGGAACTCGGTGATGAAGTTGATGACCATGTTCAGGAACGTCACCAGATATTCGTTCCAGCCCTGGACCCCCGCCAGCTGGTGCTCCAGCATGGTGCTCAGAGGTGTGAAGACCAGATAGTAGCAGAAGACCAGGGTCATGGCTCTGCCGATGTTGGCGGTGGATTTGAAGGTGTACTGCCGGTTCAGGGTGAAGTTCCACAGGACGCTCAGCACCAGAGCCACCAGATAGCTGAGCCAGTAGGGCAGGTGCGCAAGCTCGTTCATCAGCGCGAAGGAGGCCATCTGGATCAGTCCCGCCGAGATGGAAAACAGCAGGAATTTCAGACTGCGCAGAAGTTCTTTCTTATTCATTCTCACACTTCCTCAGAAATTCAGCAGCGACCGGATCAGACTGTCCAGCGCGTCATGGGTCAGCGCCCCGGTCTGTCTGGAGAGCACCTTGCCCTCGGCAGAGATGGCCAATGTCACCGGGATGGAATAGAGCTCGTAGCCGGAGGCCGCCTGCCCCATGGTATCAAAAAAGACGGGAAATGTAAAGCCCTCGGAATCGATCAGCGCCTGGGCCGTGGCCTTGGTCTCCTTGGCCCCGTCGGTCAGGTTCACCATGAGGAATTGGATCTCATCGCCGTAGGTCTGACAGGCCTCGTCGAAGTCCGGCAGCTCCGCCTTGCAGGGCGGGCACCAGCTGGCCCAGAAGTTCACGATGACGGGCTTTTCTCCGATGAAATCCGAGAGCCGGAGCACATTCCCCTCAGCGTCCTCCATCTGGAAGTCCACGGCGTCGGGGAGCTCTGCGGGATTCACGGTCTCGGCGGCGTCAGTGACCGGGGTGATGGTGGTGGGCGCGAACCGGTCAGACAGGACGCTGTACAGCACGCCCGCCGCGGCCAACACGGCCAGGAGAATCAAAATCAGTCGAACGACGCTTTTTTCGCTCTTCATAAACACACCTCACGCAAGCAGATTCAGAAGTCGGTCAAAGAGGCCCACCATCATGAGCACACCCACGAGAATCAGGAACACGCCGCAGATCCGGTTGACCACATCGTAGTGCTCCTTCACCTTCCGGAACAGCACGTCCAGATGGCTCATGATCAGGGCCGACAGCACGAAGGGGATGCCGAGACCCATGGCGTAGAGCAGCAGCAAAATCGCCCCCTGAACCAGGCTCCCGCTGGCGGTGGCCATGGCAAGGGCGGAGCCCAGGAACGCCCCGATGCAGGGGGTCAGATAGACCGGATATAAAAGCCCGAACAGAAAGGCTGAGAACACGCCGACCACCCGGACCCGGTTCTGGCCATGGTTCAGCTGCGGCAGGTGAAAGACCCCCAGATAGCTGAGGCCGAAGCCGATCATCACCAGGCCGCACAGGAGGTTCACCACGGTCTGATGGGCTCTGAGCATGCTCCCCACGGCGCTGAACAGCAGCCCCAGAATCAAAAAGGACACCGTGAAGCCCGCCACGAAGGCCAGCGTCCGCGGCAGACCGGTGCCCCGCTCCTGATCGGCGTTTCCCGCAAAATAGGTCAGGTACACCGGTAGCAGCGGCAGCATACAGGGCGAGAGGAAGGAGAAAACTCCCTCCAGAAAGGTGATCAGAAAGGTCATAGCGTCTCCCAGTTCAGCGGCGTTGCGCTTTTTAGCCAGCATATACCACCGGGGCTGAAATTGCAAGACCGATCCGTTCGACAGTTTTCTTTTCCTTGCCTTTTTCAGGCCCCCATGCTATACTGATTTCAACAGAATATGCGACAGCTCCGCGTCGATTTTCGACAGAGGGGAATCGGGTGCGAAGCCCGGCGAGTCGGTCACTGTGATACCTGTTCGGCAAAAGCCGGATTCAGAAAAAACTGAGTCTCGGCAAGCGCTGAACCGATTGAGGTGCGCAGATTGCCCAGCAGATTTTTCGTCTGACAAGCTTGAAAAGTCGAAGTCATACTTTGTGTATTTCGAGATTTTGAAAGGCAGGCAGGCGGAAAAGATGCCGGAAAGCTGGGTGCCGAGATTGGTTCAGGGTTTGCCCAAAAGGATGAGTCAGAATGCCTCGGAGCTGTCGGCACTTCTGCCGGAACCGGAATGTGCGATGCTCGTCGGGGCTTTGGCTCCGGCGCAGTTTGGCGTACACGAATCCTCCGGCTTGCCGGGGGATATCTTTTATTTAGGAGGAAAACCGTATGAAGAAAAGAAGCCTTTGCATTCTGCTGGCGCTGGTGCTGGCGCTGTCTCTGCTGCCCTTCGGGGCCTCGGCTGCCGACACTGTCCGCGTCATCGCCCAGAATGAGACCTTCCTGGAGGCCCACAACGGCGTGGAGCCCAAGTGGACCGGCGTTTTGTTTGACACCGAGGTGGCCTTCACCAAGGACATGACCATGCAGGACGCGCTGGTCTCCGCCGCCCTGGCTGAGGGCGTCAGTCTGGAGATGACCGAGAGCAGCTACGGTGCCTATCTCAGCGGCGTCAACGGTCTCATGGACGCCGACTACCGGGACGTGGACGTGACCAAGGATTTTGACGATCCCGCCCGCTACACCACCCTGGGCGGCTGGATGGCCACCCTGAACGACTGGTTCACCGACACCGGCATGAGCACCGCCAAGGTGGAGCCCGGCGACACCGTCTGCGTGCAGTACTCCACCGCATGGGGCGCTGACATCGGCGGCGACTGGAGCAGCACCGACGGCACGCTGGCGAGCCTCGGCTTCAGCGCCGGTGCCCTCTACCCCAGCTATGATCCGAAAGTGACCAGCTACACCCTCGCCGTACCCCAGGGAATCCAGAGCGTCACCGTGACCCCCACGGCTGTGAACAAGAACAACAAGGTGACGGTGCTCTCCGGCTCCGAGAAGGAGGCCCGCTGGGGCGCGAGAACCGTCCCCGCCGACGCTGACATCACCGTGAGCGTGGCAAACGGCAGTACCTATACCGTCAAGCTCATCGGCAGCATTGACAGCCACGCCTGCACCGCATTCACCGATCTGAAAAACGACTGGTCCCGCACCGGCATCTGCTGGGCCGTGGAGAACAGCATCATGAACGGCATGGACAAGACGAGCTTCCAGCCGAACGGCACCACCACCCGTGCCCAGCTGGCCACCGTGCTTTTCCGCATCAGCGGCGAAGTGAAGCCCGCCAAGGCCGCCGGCTACAAGGATGTTGCCGCCGGCAGCTGGTACGCCGACGCGGTGAACTGGGCCGCCGCCAACAAGGTCGTCACCGGCTATGAGGACAACACCTTCCGTCCCGACCAGGCCGTCACCCGTCAGGAAGCGGCCGCCATGCTCTACCGCTTCATCGTCAAGGAGAAGGTGGAGATCACCGAAGATCTCGCCGCCTTCAAGGACGCCGCATCCGTCCAGAGCTGGGCCAAGGAGGCCGTCTGCTGGGCCGTCCAGAACGGCGTCATCAACGGCATGGGCGACGGTATGCTGGTTCCCAACGGCACCGCCACCCGCGCACAGCTGGCCACCATTCTCTATCGCACCTTCAGCGCTCCCACCGACGACGTCCAGAAGGCCATGGCCTACATGCTCAATCAGGTGAGTGCTCCCCAGTGCGGCGATGAGTGGGTCGTCATGGACTTCGCCCGCGCTCAGGCCTGGACCACCCCCGGCTTCGCCGATTACTACGGCAAGGTGGAGGCTCTGGCCAAGTCCACCAAGGGCGGCATGGACGCCAAGTATCCCACGGATCTGGCCCGCTACACCCTGGCGCTCACCGCCCTGGGCTATGACGCCACAGACGTGGCAGGCTACGATCTCACCAAGTCCCTGCAGGACGTGAAGGCCCTCTCCAACCAGGGTGCCAACGGCCTGATCTTCGCGCTGCTGGCACTGGACAGCGGCAGCTACGCCTCCGACGCCCGCCCGGAGATCATCGCAGGCATTCTGGCCGCTCAGAAGGACGACGGCGGCTTCACCTACGACCCCAAATATGACTCCGACCCGGATCTGACCTCCATGGCGATCCAGGCTCTGGCCCCCTATATGCGCGCCGACAAGAAGGTGGGCGAGGCCGTGAACAGCGCGCTCATGTGCCTCAGCAAGATGCAGCAGTCCGACGGCGGCTTCACCGCCTGGGGCGAGAGCTCCTGCGAGAGCACCGCCCAGGCCATCATGGCGCTGAATGCCGCGGGCGTGCCGCTGACCAGCGAGTACTTTACCAAAGACGGCCACACCCTGATGGACAACCTCATGAGCTTCCAGCAGGCCGACGGCGGTTTTGCCCACAAGCAGGGCGACGCCTCCAGCGCCTACACCACTGAGCAGGCCCTCCGCGCGCTGGTGGACAGCTATCTGGTGACCCACGAGGGCACCACCATCTACAACGTCCGGTAATCCATGAAACGGCAAAAGATTCTTTGGCTTACCGTTCTCTGCTGTCTGCTGCTGGTGGCGGCGGTGGCGATTCTCGTCACCACCCATAGCCAGCCCCCGGCGGAGCCGGTGAGCCTGGAGTCCCCTTTGCCCACTGCATCCGCACCGAATCCCACACCGGAGGCCACGGCCTCCGGTGTTTCGGATGCAGCGGCGACGGCGACTCCGACGGCAGCGACGGAGCCCACTGGGACGGCAAAGCCCACGCCCTCCCCCACAACCGCTCCGACGCCTTCACCGACCCCGACGCCGGAGCCGGAGAAGGAGGCGGAAACCGTCACCCTCTCCATCGTCTGCCACAAAGCGCTGGAGAGCGAGCTGCTGCCGGAGCCGGTGCGGGCGGTGCTGCCCTCTGACGGCGTGATCCTCTCCACCGTCACCGCAGAGCTGCAGGAGGGCGAGTCCGTCTGGGACGTGCTGCAGCGGGTCTGCAGAGACAACGGCGTGGCCCTGGAGGCCAGCTGGACCCCGGCCTATCACACGGCCTACGTCCAGGGCATCGGCCAGCTCTATGAATTTGACTGCGGACAGGGCTCCGGCTGGGTCTACAGCGTCAACGGCGTGGTGCCCGGGGTGGGCTGCTCCGGCTACACACTGAAGGACGGCGACGTGATCCGCTGGATGTATTCCTGTGACTACGGAAACGACGTGGGAGGCTGAGTATGAGAGGGCTTCACTGCGCGGTGAGCTTCGGGTTTTTCGCCCTGGTGCTCATCGTCACCATGCTGGTGCTGCACCCGGCGTATCTGCTGATCTCCCTGCTGGGCGCGGCGGGGAGTCTGGCGGCGCTGACCGGCCTGCGCGGATTGGCGCAAAGGCTCAAATGGGTGCTGCCTCTGATGCTGCTGACGGTGTTTTTCAACGCCGCCTTTCAGCACCGGGGGGTGACGGCGCTGTTTTATCTCCCTAACGGCAACGCCGTGACCCTGGAGAGCACGGTGTTCGGCCTCTGCGCGGCCACCATGCTGGCGGCGGCGGTGCTCTGGTGCGGCTCCATGCATCAGGTGCTCACCTCCGACAAGCTCATGGCCCTGACCGGCTGGCTGCTGCCGTCCATCTCCCTGCTTTTCAGCATGGCCCTCCGGATGGTGCCGAGGGTGCTCCGGTGCCTGAAGGAGACCTACGAGGCCCAGAAGGCCATGGACGGGCTCACCGGCCCCATGGCGGTGGTGCGCCGCTGCGTCCGGGCCCTCTCCGGCACGGTCACGTGGATGCTGGAGCACGCGGTGGTGACAGCCGACAGCATGAAGGCCCGGGGCTACGGCACCGGGAAGCGCACCCACTTCCACCGGGAGACCTGGGGACAGACGGAGACCGTGTTCGGCCTTTCGCTGCTGGTCCTCGCCGCCTTGACCCTGCTGGGCATTTTCTCCGGCAGCGGCACGGAAATTTTCTATCCCAGTCTGCAGTTTTCTCCCCCGACCATGAAAAATCTCGCGGCATGGTGCTGCTGGGCGCTGACCTGCGCGCTGC
>CAMHPQ010000091.1 GCA_946187035.1 uncultured Clostridia bacterium
GCCGACAAGTCCGTCACCGAGAACACCCGCGTGAGCTATCCCATCGAGCACATTGAGAACATCGTTAAGAAGGTCAACGGCATCTCCTCCGGCCCCGCCGCCGAGAACGTGATCTTCCTGAGCGCTGACGCCTTCGGCGTGCTGCCTCCTGTGAGCATCCTGACGCCGGAGCAGACCCAGTACTACTTCCTCTCCGGCTTTACCGCCAAGCTGGCCGGCACCGAGCGCGGCATCACCGAGCCCACGCCCACCTTCTCCGCCTGCTTCGGTCAGGCCTTCCTGGAGCTGCATCCCACCAAGTACGGTGAGGAGCTGGTCAAGCGCATGGAGAAGTCCGGCGCAAAGGCTTATCTGGTTAACACCGGCTGGAACGGCACCGGCAAGCGCATCTCCATCAAGGATACCCGTGGCATCATTGACGCAATCCTGAACGGCGACGTTCTGAAGGCTCCCACCAAGATGATCCCGGTCTTCGACTTCGAGGTTCCCACCGAGCTGCCCGGCGTCGATCCCGCGATCCTGGATCCCCGTGACACCTACGCCGATCCCGCTGAGTGGGACGCCAAGGCGAAGGATCTGGCTGAGCGCTTCATCAAGAACTTCGTCAAGTATGAGGGCAACGACGCCGGCAAGGCTCTGGTTGCCGCCGGTCCGAAACTCTAAAGCAATCCAAACGATAAGACGCGCTGCAACTGCAGCGCGTCTTTTTTACGTTTCGGTCTGATCAAATTTCCGTCAGGGTCTGCTCCGCCTTTTCACGCAGTGCCGTGCCGTACTTGCAGAACAGGGACATGATGATCATCATCACGCCAAGGCCGATAGAGGTATAATCATCCAAAATCGGAGCATCCTCCCCACCGGGAATCGCCGCAGAGAGGATAGTGCAAACAATACTTGCCGCAAGAGGCAGAACGATTACGAGAATACCAAGTCGCATGAGCTCATTGGCGCCGCGGAGGGTAAACGGCGTCCCGTCCGCGATCTCGTGCTTAAAATAGATCTCCGCGAATTTTGCCACAATGGCCTCGGCGAAGATCGACACCAGCGCCATACCCATCACTGCACGCATGACAGAGGGTGTGAGATATTCCTCCAGTTCATCCAAGTCGATGACGCCCTGAATGGTGACGCTTCCGGCTTTGAGAGCAGTGTCTCCCATAACAAGCCCAACCAGGCTGATGCAGAATGCGACGATGCAGCAGATAAAAACGATACTACTCAAAACGCGGCCAACCTTGGCCAGAGACTGGATAGTTTTCAGGCTTCTCATAAATACACCTCATTCTTTCTCTCTCAGGGCGGTTACAATCTGCCGGAAGGTTTCTCCGCGAACAGCGAAGTTTTTAAATTTATCAAAGCTGGAACAGGCCGGGCTGAGAGCCACCAGATCACCAGGCTGTGCCATTTCGTATGCCGTCTCAACGGCTTCGCGGAAGTCGTCCTTTTCCACCATGGGAAGCTTTTCCGGATCGTAGTGTCTGGATTTGATGATTGCCTCGCGGATGGGCTGGGCCGTCTCTCCGCAGAGCACCACAGCTTTGGCGTGGAGGCAGACCTCATCGCCCAGCTCGTCAAAGGGAATGTGCTTGTCATGACCGCCGAGGATGAGGATAGGCGGTGCAGGCCAGGCATGAAGTCCGGCAATGGTGCGGCTGGGACTGGAGGCGATGGAGTCATTGTAGAACCGCACGCCGCCGAGCTCACGCACCAGCTCCATCCGATGGGGAACGCCGGAAAACTCCCTTGCCACAGCAAGGCAGTCCTCATTGGAAATAAGGCCCTCCAGGGCCGCAAAAGCCGCCATATAGTTCTCCACATTGTGCGATCCGGGAATGCGGATGTCGGAGGTGTGCAGAATGGCTTCCGTATTGCCATTTACCGCGCGGTAAATGACCCCATCCTCCACATAGACGCCGTTCTTCACAGGGCCGACGTTGCTGAAATAACGGACCTGCCCCGGTGCATTCCGGGTGAAATCATCGGTCAGCGCATCTTTCCGGTTCAAAACCAGAACCTGATCCGGACGCTGATGCAGATAGATATTCTGCTTGGCGGTCACATAGTCCTGATAGTCGCTGTGCACATCCAGATGGTTCGGCGCCAGATTTGTGATGATAGCTACATCCGGCTGGCACATCATGCTGTGCAGCTGGAAGGAGCTGAGCTCCAGTACCGCAACATCTGTTGGCCGAATTTCAGGCAGGCGGGTGAAGAGCGGCGTGCCGATGTTTCCGCCCAAATGGACCGTATACCCGGCATGCTTCAAAAGCTCCGCCGTAACGGTGGAGGTGGTGGTTTTTCCGTCGCTGCCGGTGATGGCGATGATCTTGCAGGGGCACAGCGCGCAGAACGCCTCCATCTCAGAGGTCAGCAGCGCGCCGCGTTCTGCAGCCGCCTTCAACTGCGGAACCGTCGGAAGTACGCCCGGCGTCCGAAAGATCACATCAAAATCCAGGTGCTCCAAATACTCCGAACCGAGGCAGAACTTCGCGCCTGCGGCTTTGGCCTTCTCACCGTTTTCTCCCAGAGATGCAAAATCTCTCTGATCGCAGACGGTCACGTTGCATCCGGCGGAGAGCAGCGCCTCCACAAGCGGTACGTTGCTGACGCCAAAACCGATGACGCCGATCCGTTTGCCCACCAGAGAAGCCAGATATGCGGTATAATCCATGTGAAACACTTCCTTCTCTTTTCTTCGGCTATTATACCGCTCATTTGCAGCCTTGACAAGCAGTTTCAGTAATTTGATTCTCCGTCCAAAGTCAGTCGCTCCTGCAGGCCAGTCTGGAGATTCCAGTCCACGACGCAGACGAGGCCGTCCGGATTGCTGCAGGTCAGTTCCAGGCAGGGACGTTCCTGTCCGCCGGGAGACAGCAGAAGCACTTTTCGCGTATTGTTGATCGACACACCGTCGGAAATGGCGAAAGAGGTATCCGACGCATTTTCAAAGGCTGAGAGATCGCGCTCTCTGTGGTGTTTCAGGTATTCCGAGGCATCATATCGCAGCACAGATCCATCCTCTGCGAGCTGCAGAAAAACCGCATCCGGCAGCAGATACACGTCATTCAGAACAGGGACGTAGGTTTGACCGTCTGTCAGCTGCTGCATGTTTTCAAATCCCTGATTATTAAGAAACCGGAGCGCAGCGTCCGGATCGTCCGTAGTGGCTGTCTGCGCAGAGGACAGCACCCGCAGCACTTCCCCACCCTGCACCGTGACAGCAATGGTTGTCTCGCCATCTCCGACCAACTGAAACCGCCAGCACGGAATGTCCCCCTCTGCACGTCCAAGAGATTCCAGCGCATCCTGATCACATTCCAGAAAGGCGGCTGCGGCTTCCAGCGCCTGAGGCTCCGACACCTCCGGCTTCCCTTCCAAACAAGATGCAATCTCTCCAGTGTGATCCGTATATTTCCCATCATAGGACAGCGCAGGAACCGTTTGAAAGCGCTCGGCAATGGCGTGAAATTCTGCATCCAAGGAATCTGCAGCCTTGACAGTCTCATGGTCCAAATCATCCAGGGCGTCGGTCAGTCGATCATAATGCTCCGGAACGACCGCCCCGTCGTTCAATTCCTGCCGCAGTGCGCCCAGCGTATCATAGAGGGACGCAGTGGTCTCTGATAAATCGGATAGAATGGTTTTGACGTCTTCCGGTATGCGCTGCCCTGCCGCTGCGGTGCGGGAGAGCGTAAACGCGTAATCGCCCAAGACGGACACATGCCTGCTGATCTGCTCCAGCGCGTCCAATTCCACCGGCAGAATGGAAAGCGCGGTCTCCACACGCTGCGCGTCGCTGAAGATCTCTGCACAGACAGCGTTCTCCATGGCCGCGTCACTTGCGAAGTTCAGCTTCTTTAGACTGAGATCCAGCCGTTCCACAGCCTGAAATGCCTCACCAAACGCGCGATTTGCATGGACATCCAATCTGGTTCGGTAGCCGTTTGCACCCACATGACAGGCCCAGAGCGCTGCGTTGAATACCAACAGCATCGCCGCTCCGTAAGCGATCAGAAGAATTCTGGTTTTTTGTTTCATAAAAAAACTCCCTTTCCGTCTTAGTGTGACAGAAACGGGAGTTTTTATGTGTGTTTTATCGGTTTTCCAGTGAGAAGGACTGCATAGAGGCCGCAAGGGACTGGTACTTTTCTCCGCTGTCTCCGCCGGGTGAGCACAGTGTCAGCGAGACGCAGCCGCCGTCCACGTCCAGCATCCAGGCTTCCAGCTGCGTCTCCATGGTCTTGGACTTCAGATGCAGCGCGTTTTCACCGTTCAGCTTTCCCTGCTCCGGCGTGTCAGACTGAATCACCACACCATAGTCCCAGAGAATGGATTCGGACAAAGCCTGGGCAGTACTGCCCGGATGATAGGCGATCTCCAGATACAGCGTGCCGCTGTCATCAGCAGGCGCGAAATAGCAGCGGCCCTCCATCTCAATCAACTGGAAGGTCTTTGTATCCAGATACAGGGAGAAATCCGGACCGCCGCGCAGGGCAAAGCTGCCGGAGATCAGATTGGCGTCCTGCGTGTGGTCTCCAACCGGGAGGGCAGTCTCCGCAGGTCGATCCAGGCCCGTGAGATCCACCAGAAGCTGCTCCGGCTCATCGCCCATGGTGAAGGGCGCGGGCGTCTCCACCACCTCGGGATCCGGCGGAAGCGGCACATCCTGCGCAACTGCTTCCCCGCCGCCGACGGTGGTTCCGATCATGCGGACAATCAGATATGCTGCAAGCAGCAGCACGTCCAGCACAACCAACCAAGGGATCAGGCGGCCAATGGAGTGCTCCTTCCAGCTTCGCAAGTCCGGCATGCATACGGCGAATGCTCTCTTCCTTCCCAAGAATTGTGCAAATCTCCACCGGTCCGCCGGGCGTGACCGCTTTTCCGGAGAGGGACACACGCACGGGCCACATGATCTTGCCGATCTTGGCCTCGCGCTCAGCAGCGATGGCATTGAGGGTTTCCAGAATGTTCTCAGAAGTCCACGTGGAAATCGACTCCAGACGCGGAATTACCACTCGCAGCAGCTCGAGAGAATCCTCAGGCTTCAGCTTATTCTTTTTGTTCGCGTACAAAGACACGTCATACTCCGGTACGGCCTCGAAGAAATCCACCTTCTCCGGGATCTCCGTCAACACCTCGCAGCGCTGCTGCAGCAGCGGCGCAATGGCCTTCGGGTCGATAGCGGGATTCTTCACAGCTTCACGGATATAGGGCTCTGCAATTTCGGCGAATCTCTCCGGCTCCATGGCGCGGAGGTATTCGCTGTTGAAATAGCGCAGCTTCACGATATCGAAGATGGCGGGAGATTTGGAAATACCCTTCACGTCAAAGGCGTCCACCAGCTCCTCCAGGGAGAAGATCTCCTGCTCGCCGCCGGGTGCCCAGCCCAGCAGCGCCACGTAGTTCACAACCGCCTCAGTCACATAGCCCTGAGCGATCAGATCCTCATAGGAGGGATCGCCATGACGCTTGGACATCTTGTTGTGCTGGTCGCGCATGACCGGAGAGCAGTGAATATACTTCGGGATCTCCCAGCCAAAACCCTCATACAGCAGATTGTATTTCGGGGTACTAGAGAGATATTCCGAGCCGCGCACCACATGGGTGATGCCCATGAGATGGTCGTCGATGACGTTGGCAAAGTTGTAGGTGGGCAGACCGTCGCGCTTGATCAGCACCTGATCGTCCAGTGTGTCGTTGTCCACAGTGATATCGCCGAAGATCTCATCATGGAAGGTGGTCTTTCCCTCCTGGGGAATCTTCTGCCGGATCACGTAGGGCTTACCGGCATCCAGATTCGCCTGGATCTCCTCAGCGCTCAGTCTGGAGCAGCGTCCGTCATACTTGTGGATGGCGACGCCCTCGGAGACGTTTTCCTCTTCCGCGTCAGATTTCTCGCAGAAGCAGCGATAGGCGTGCCCCCGCTGGATCAAACGCTCGGCGTATTCCTTGTAGAAGCCGCGGCGCTCCGTCTGGATATAAGGTGCCACCGGGCCGCCCACATCGGGGCCCTCGTCGTGCTGCAGACCGCACTCGGCCATGGTTTTGTAAATCACATCCACGGCGCCCTCTACCAGGCGGCCCTGGTCGGTGTCCTCAATGCGGAGGATGAATTTGCCCTGGTTATGACGTGCGATCAAATAGGTGTACAGCGCGGTGCGCAGATTGCCCACATGCATGTATCCCGTGGGACTGGGCGCAAATCGGGTGCGCACCTCACCGGTGGGGATGCGGCTCTCCATCTCTTCAAACCATTTTTCGTCTTTCATAGGTACCTCTCTTTATCTGGCAAGCTTGATGAGCTCTGCCACCAGGATCTCCTTTCCGGTTCCCTTTTCGGCGGAAAACGGAATCAGGAGCGTATCCGGTGTGAGTGAAAGCGTCTCGGCAATGACCTTCATGTTAGGTTCGATTTCGGATTTCTTCAGCTTATCGACCTTATTGGCTACGACGATCAGCGGGCAGCCGGTATCGTGGAACCAGCCGGCCATGGTGACGTCGTCCTTGGTGGGCTTGTGACGGGAATCCACGATCATGACGCCCAGATCGAAGCGGTCCGGATCGGAGAAAAAGGCCTCCATCATTTTGCCCCAGCGCTCCCGTTCGGTCTTGGCCACACTGGCGTAGCCGTAGCCGGGCAGATCCACGAAATAGAGCTTTTTATCAATGAAAAAGTAATTGACGTGGATCGTCTTTCCGGGGTGAGCGCCCACGCGGGCAAAGTTTTTCCGGTTCAGAATCCGATTGATCACGGAGGACTTGCCTACATTGGACTTTCCCGCAAAGATAATGCTGGGCGCGTTAGTTTTCAAAAAGCCCTTCGGGTCTGCGGCGGATTTGATGAATTCCGCGTTATTAAGGTTTACCGATGCCATAATTCACCTGTTATCTTTATTGTCTCAGATCCGCTCCGATGTTTTCGGTCTTTTCCCCTTTGGAGCTTCTCTTTTTGCGGAAGCGGTGCCCGAAGGCCACGTCCAGGATCTTGTCCACATGATCGGTGGTGATGAAATTCAATGCGCTGCGGACAGTGGGATCGATTTCTGCCAGATCCTTTTCATTCTCGGCGGGGATGATCACCGTGGTGCAGCCGGTACGGAGGGCCGCCATGGTCTTTTCCTTCAGACCTCCGATGGGCAGGATGCGACCGCGGAGCGTGATCTCTCCGGTCATGGCCAGATCCCGGCGCACAGGCTGACCCGTCAGAGCAGAAATGACGGCAATGCAGATCGTGATGCCGGCGCTGGGGCCGTCCTTGGGAATGGCACCCTCCGGGAAATGGATGTGGATGTCCTGCTTGCGGTAGAACTCCGGATCAATGCCAAGCACATCAGCACGACTGCGGATATAGGTGATGGCAGCCCGGGCAGACTCCTTCATCACGTCGCCCAGATTGCCGGTGAGCTCCAGCTTTCCGCTGCCCTCCACGGCGCTGACTTCCACGTCCAGCACCTCGCCGCCCACGCTGGTCCAGGCAAGACCGCGCACGAGGCCGATTTCGTCCTTGGCGTAGAGCTTTTCCGGCTGGAACCGGGGCGGGCCAAGGAAATCATCCAATGCGCCGGCTCGAACCGTCACGCTGCGGCACTCTCCAGCAGCGATCCTGCGGGCAGATTTCCGGCAGACGGAAGCCAGCTCCCGCTCCAGTGTACGGACGCCGGACTCCCGGGTGTACAGAGTGATGATCTCACGAATGGCGGCGTCGCTGACACGAAGCTGATTGCCATTCAGGCCATGCTTCTTTCTCTGCTTCGGAAGCAGATGCCGCTTGGCAATCCGCAGC
>CAMHPQ010000092.1 GCA_946187035.1 uncultured Clostridia bacterium
CTTCCTGCTCAGCCGGTGCCTGCAGGCGAATGTCCGCTTCCGCAAGTGCAAGTACTGCGGCAGGTACTTCCCGATCCAGGGCGGGACCCGCGCAGAATACTGTGATCGTCTGATCGAGGGGTCTACCAAGACCTGCAAGGAGATGGGCTACACCAAGCTCTATGAAAAGACGCTGTTCGAAAACCCGGCGAACAAGGAATACAAGCGGGCGTATAAGACGCGCAACGCCAGAATCCGCCGCGGGATCATGACCCGCGAGGAGTTCAACGCATGGGCAGAGGAAGCGCGGCTGAAGCGTGATCAGTGTCTCGCCGGTGAGATTACGCTCGAAGAGCTGGTCGCTTGGCTCGACCGCGACAAACAAAAATAAGGGAACAAGTGGGGAACCCACATATCATAGCGAATCTGAAGAAAGCGAGGTAACATTGGCCCCAAAAGGAAAACGAGGCGCCTCCGGGAGCGGGTCGATCCGAAAACGGCCCGACGGGCGCTGGGAAGCGAGATACTCTCTCGGACGAGATCCCAAGACGGGAAAACAAAAACAAAAATCCATCTACGGCAGCACGCAGAAGGAAGTCCGCGAAAAGCTGACGAAGACGCTTGCGGAGATCAACGACGGCACCTATGTGGAGCCGAGCAAGATTCCCCTCGGCGAATGGCTGGACGATTGGCTGCGGGACTACACCGGCAATCTGAAGCCCGCGACCAAGAGCGCCTACGAGGAGCACGTGCGCGTCCATCTCAAGCCCTATCTGGGCGAGGTGCCGCTGTCAGAGCTGTCGGCACAGAAGATTCAGCGGGCGTACAATCTGCTCCAGACGGAGCGGCATCTCTGCCCCAAGTCCATCAAGAACATCCACGGTGTGTTCCACAAGGCCATCTCACAGGCGATCAAGCTGGGGTATCTCAGAGCAAACCCGCTGGACGCCGTCATCCTCCCGCGCGTGGAGAAAACGCAGGTGCACGCGATGGAGGACAGCGACATGATCGCGTTCCTCGACGCCATCAAGGGACACCCCTACGAGCGCATCCTCTTCGTGACGGTCTTCACCGGGATGCGACAGGGCGAGGTGCTCGGGCTGACGTGGGACTGCGTGGACTTCGAGCGCAGCACGCTTCTGGTCAACAAGCAGCACAACCGCGCCAAGGGCGAAAAGGAGTACCACTTCAGCTCCCTGAAAAACGAGCGCGTGCGGATGCTGACGGTGGCGGAGGACGTCATGGATGTGCTCCGGGAGCAGAAGGCATGGCAGGAACAGCAGGCGCGAGCGCTGGGTTCGGCCTTCCAGAACCCGGACAATTTGGTCTTCACCAACGAGTTCGGGCGCTTTGTGGCGAATCAGGCGGTGTACCGCAACTACAAGTCGATCATGAAAAAGATCGGCCTGGAGGACATGAAATTCCACGATCTGCGCCACACCTTCGCGGTCAACAGTCTGAAAGCCGGGGACGACATCAAAACCGTGCAGGAAAATCTGGGCCACGCGACCGCAAGCTTCACGCTCGGAACCTATGCCCACGCCACCATCGGCATGAAGCGGGAGAGCGCAAAGCGCATGGAAAACTACATCCAGAGCCTCCGCAAAAACGGCTGATGGAAAAAGTCCACCGCTGTTTTGACCCATCTTTTGCGTACCAATGCGTCCATGTTTGACCCTTGTGTTATGGGTCGAATGCGGGTAAAACGCAAAAATTCGGAGGATCAAAAAGACCCTCCGAAACCCGAAAACCGTTGAAATACAAAGAAAAATCCGCACCCTTTCGGATGCGGATTTTGGTGGGGGATGGTGGATTCGAACCACCGAAGGCATCGCCAGCAGATTTACAGTCTGTCCCCTTTGGCCACTCGGGAAATCCCCCATATTCACTTTGGTCGTGCTGAAGCTGGAGCTGGTAGACGGACTCGAACCCCCGACCTGCTGATTACAAATCAGCTGCTCTACCAACTGAGCTATACCAGCGCAACCCAGCTAAGATAGAATAGCAAATCCGATTCAAAATGTCAACACCTTTTTTGAATTTTTTTCGTTTTCTTCATCAAACTTGACGCTGCGCGGCCCTGCGGGGTATAATGAGGAAAATTTTGACGGGGCCTTGGGGCGGCAAACGCTGCTCGGCACCAGGAAGGAGAACCACCATGAATTACACCTATCGTCCGCGGGGCGTATGTTCCTCGCGCATTGAATTTGATCTGGAGGAGGGCAAGCTCCACAACATCCGCTTTCGCGGCGGCTGTGACGGCAATCTGAAGGCCATCGGCAAGCTGCTGGAGGGCGCCGACGCCACCTTCGCCATCGAAAAGCTGAAGGGCAACGACTGCGGAGGCCGGGGCACCTCCTGCGCCGACCAGCTCACCAGGGCCATCGAACAGGCCATGGCCGAGCAGGCGGGCTGAGACCATGGCCAACATCATCGCCGTGATCTGGGACTGCGACAAGACCCTGATTGACGGCTATATGCAGGACCCGATTTTCGCGGAATACGGGGTGGACCCGAAGCAGTTCTGGAGCGAGGTCAACGCTCTGCCGGATTACTATAAAACGACCCAGGGCGTGAAGGTGAACCGGGACACGATCTACTTAAACCACTTCATCCGCTACGCGAAGGAAGGGAAGTTTCAGGGGCTGAACAACGCCAAACTCCGGGCCTTCGGCGGAAAGCAGAAGTTCTACCGCGGCATTCCGGAGATCTTCCAGGCCACGAAGGAGCTGCTGGACGACCCCGCCTACACGGAGTACGGCATCCAGGTGGAGCACTACATCGTCAGCACCGGCTTCGCGGAGGTGATCCGGGGCAGCGCGCTGATGGACTACGTGGAGGAGGTCTGGGGCTGCGAGCTGATCGAGGGCCCGGACGGGGATGGCGGCACGGTCATCAGCGAGGTGGCCTACACCATCGACAACACCACCAAGACCCGCGCCATCTTCGAGATCAACAAGGGCATCCCGAAGCTGCAGGACATCGACGTGAACACCCGGATCGAGGAGAAAAACCGCCGGGTGCAGCTGAAAAACATGATCTACATTGCCGACGGCCCCAGCGACATCCCGGCCTTTTCCGTGGTGCGGCAGGGCGGCGGCGCCACCTTTGCCATCTATCCCAGAGGGGACATGGAGGCTTTGAAGCAGGTGGAGCGGATGCGAGCCGACGGCAGAGTGGACATGTTCGCCGAGGCGGATTACAGCCAGGACTCCACCGCCAGAATGTGGATCGAGAACAAGATTCAGGAGATCGCCGACCGCATCCGAAAAGAGGAGCGCGAGGCCGTCACCGGGAATCTGACTGAGGGCCCGAAGCATTTGGGTTGATACATAAATTGGAGAAACAGCATGGATCAGTCGCAAAAAGGAAGATCAAATAACTGGATTTGGATCGCACTGATTCTTTTGCACCTGGCGCTGCCGGCGCTGGCCCTCGCGGTGCTGCTCACCGGGTATTTGCTGTGGCTGCCGATCCCGTGGCTCTGGCCGCTGCTGGTGATGCTTTGCACCGTTTGCGCCGCGGCTTTTTTGAAAAAACCCAATGGCAGCCGGATTCTGTGGCTGCTGCCGATTCTTGCAGTTGGAAACGGACTGCTGCTCTATTTCCATCGTGATTTGAGCGATGCCCCGCTGGGTGCGCTGCTGTTCACTGCGCCGGATTTGATCGCCGCGATGGTGCTTTGTTCTCGCTCTGCGGCGCCAACGTGGCTGCGGCGGGTCAGCGGTGTGATCTCCTGCGTTCCGGCCACTGCCATGTCGGCGCTGCTGCTGTTCATTCTGGTGTTCTCCTTCGGCGCAAGCACGGATCTGCAAACCATTCCGTCGCCGGATGGGACGCACTGCGCGGTGATCGTGGATGCGGACTACGGCGCCACCGGCGGCAATACGCTGGTGGAGGTGCGGGATGCCCATCCGGTGAATCTGGTCTTTTTCGGATTGCGGCGCCCGACGATCAAAGTGTACAGCGGCCCGTGGGGAGAATGGGATTCCCTTGCGGTTGCCTGGGAGAGCGACACGGTGCTGCAGATCAAAGGGCATCCCTATTTGCTCGATGACGGAGACGGAGGCCTTGAATAAGAATAATATCTCAGCGGCGAGGAACCAACTCTGCCGCTGTTTTTGCAAACGGAGGCGAACACCCATGCGCTATCAACTGAATTGCTCTGTCTATGAAGCGGCGGCGCGGCTTGACGGGTTCCTCTCAAGTGACGCTGCCAGATTGAGCAAGAACCGGAGACTGCTGGGAAAGCGCAGAATACAGCCCGACGGCACGCATACCTTCAAGCTGGAGATTCGGGACGAGAGCTTTTTCACCACCCGCTGGCCGAAAGCTTTTCTAAAGGGGCAAATGGCAGAATCAGACGGCGGGACCGTTGTGACTGCGAGTTTTGCTTACCCGCTCCAGCTGGGGATCTTCTATCTGATCATCGCGGCGTTTGTGATGATTCATCCGGAGTTTTTCCCGGCGCTGGTGCTGCTCTCCATCGTTCCGGGGGTGCTGATTCTGATGAGCAACAGCGTAATCCGGGAGGATCTGGCAAAGGCCATGGATGAATGCTTTGGGGAGAAGGATGATGCTGGCCGGTAGAATGAGGCCCGGATGACAGCAAATTGAGAGCTTGTTGAATTGTTAATTGAAATCCGTAGGGGACGGCGTCCTCGACGTCCCGTACTAGACGCAGAAGCCAAACCGATTGATTTCAGGCGAATACGTACATGCTCCCATTTCGTCCAACTCTCTGCAAGATCCAACTATTACCGCCGGGACGTTGAGGACGCCGTCCCCTACAAACAATCATTTCACCTTTTTATTTCATACAATAAGAACCGCGCTGCAAAAACTGCAGCGCGGTAATCTTTTTGTGAGGTCTCAGGCTTCCTGCCACTCCTTGACCTGCTCTTTGAGCCAGTTGGCCCAGGGCTCGATGCCCTCTTTTTTCAGAGCGGAGATGGGGAAGACCTTCATGTTGGGGTTCAACTTGTGGACCCGCTCGATGCACTTGTCCAGATCGAAGTTGAAGTAGGGCGCCACGTCGATCTTGTTCACCAGCAGCACGTCGCAGATGCTGAACATCAGCGGGTACTTCAGGGGCTTGTCGTCGCCCTCGGGAACGGAGAGGATCATGGCGTTTTTCACGGCGCCGGTGTCGAACTCGGCGGGGCAGACCAGGTTGCCGATGTTCTCCAGAATGGCGAGGTCCACGTCGTCGGTGCCGAGGCCCTCCAGACCCTGTCTGGTCATGCCGGCATCCAGATGGCACATGCCGCCGGTGTGGAGCTGGATGACCTTCACGCCGCTGGTGGAGATGGTGGCGGCGTCCACGTCAGAGTCGATGTCGGCCTCCATGATGCCGATGCGCAGATCGTCCTTCAGCGCCTCGATGGTGGCCATGAGGGTGGTGGTCTTGCCGGAGCCGGGGGAGCTCATCAGGTTCAGCAGGAAGGTTTTCTCCTGCTTCAGCTCCTGGCGCAGCTTGTCGGCCTCCCGGTCGTTGGACTCGAAAACGCTCTCTTTGATTTCCAGAACGCGATATTTATCCATGGTGGGTTCCTCCTGTGAGTTGATGTTGTTACAACTATAACACGCTGTCGGTTAATTTGCAACGGTCAGTTCAGCACCGCCATGATGGCGTCGAAGAGGTCGTCGTATTCCTCGTAGGTGGGGAACTGGGGGTAGTCCTTTTTGATCTGCTCGGTGCTGCGGAAGAGGAAGCCCGCCTTGCTGGCCTGGAGCATTTCCAGATCGTTGAAGCTGTCACCGGCGGCGATGGTGTCAAAGCCGATGGACTGCAGCCCCTTCACCGTGGTGAGCTTGGAGTGCTCGCAGCGCATTCGGACGCCCTCGAGCATGCCGTCGCCGCCCACCACCAGCTCGTTGCAGAAGATGGTGGGCCAGCCCAGCTTTTTCATCAGCGGCTGGGCGAACTGGGAGAAGGTGTCGCTGAGGACGATGACCTGGGTCTCGGCGCGGAGCCGGTCCACGAATTCTTTCGCGCCGGGCAGGGGATCGATTTTGGAGATGACGTCCTGGATCTCCTTCAGACCGAGGCCGTGCTCTCTGAGAATCTGCATCCGCCAGCGCATGAGCTTGTCATAGTCCGGCTCGTCGCGGGTGGTGCGCTTCAGCTCCGGGATGCCCGAGGTCTTGGCAAAGGCGACCCAGATCTCCGGCACCAGAACGCCTTCCATATCGAGGCAAACAATATTCATAACGTGATTCCTTTCTGTGCGCATCAAAATTGAACGTTGTTCTCAGTTTACAAGGTTTTACCGGATTTTGCAAGAGCAAAGAGGAGAAACCGCGGGACGAAATCAAATTATCGTTTATCGGGGAGTTGATACAAACGGACGCACCCACCAACTGTCATTCTGAGCGAGCGAAGCGAGTCGAAGAATCTATGGTACTGCAGAGACTGAGATCCTTCGACTCCGCTGCGCTCCGCTCAGGATGACATTCTTTTTTTCATTGGGCAATCATCCCTACAAACTCCAACTTACCTCTGCATGTGAAATCTCATATTTCCTCTTTTTTTGTTCACAAATCTATGTTATAATACTATGATATGATTTCAAACCTGCAAAAGGAGCGTAAACATGGGACTTTTACAAAAACTCTTCGGCTCCCATTCTGACCATGAGCTGAAGCGGATCTATCCCATTGTGGATAAAATCGACAAGTGGGGAGAGCAGTACAAATCTCTCACTACCGAGGAGCTGCGGGCCAAGACCGACGAGTTCCGCGCACGCTACGACCAGGGCGAGTCCCTGGACGACATGCTGCCGGAGGCCTTCGCCGTGGCCAGAGAGATGTGCGACCGCATCCTCGGCATGCGCCCGTTCAGGGTGCAGCTGATCGGCGGCATCGTCCTCCACCAGGGCCGCATCGCGGAGATGAAGACCGGCGAGGGCAAGACCCTGGTGGCCGTCCTGCCGGCGTACTTAAACGCCATCACCGGCGAGGGCGTGCACATCGTCACCGTCAACGACTATCTGGCCCGCCGCGACTCCGAGTGGATGGGCAAGGTCTATCAGGCCCTGGGCATGACCGTGGGCCTCATCGTCCATGACATGTCCAACGAGGACCGCAAGGCAGCCTACGCCGCCGACATCACCTACGGCACCAACAACGAGATGGGCTTCGACTATCTGCGTGACAACATGGCCATCTACAAGGAGCAGATGGTCCAGCGGGGCCACGCCTTCGCCATCGTGGACGAGGTGGACTCCATCCTCATCGACGAGGCCAGAACCCCGCTGATCATCTCCGGCGAGGGCGACGAGAGCACCGACCTCTACCGGCAGGCGGACGACTTCGTCTGCACCCTGAAAAAGAAGGTCTATGCCTCCATCGACGAGAAGCTGGAGGAGGACGAGGCCCCGGACATCGGCTATGTGGTGGACGAGAAGGCCCGCACCGCCACCCTCACCGCCACCGGCATCGCCGCCGCGGAGCGGTGGTTCAATCTGGAGAACCTGGCCGACGTGGAGAACGCCGAGATCTACCACCACATCAACCAGGCCCTGAAGGCCCACGGCGTCATGAAAAACGAGGTGGACTACGTCATCAAGGACGGCGAGATCATCATCGTTGACGAGTTCACCGGACGACTCATGATCGGACGCCGCTACAGCGAGGGACTGCACCAGGCCATCGAGGCCAAGGAGCACGTCATCGTGCAGAAGGAGAACAAGACCCTCGCCACCATCACCTTCCAGAACTTCTTCCGTCTCT
>CAMHPQ010000093.1 GCA_946187035.1 uncultured Clostridia bacterium
GCGGATTGCCACACCAGTGACATCGGTCACTGGTTCGCAATGACATTCTATTTTAGTTTTCCGCAGAATCCAACAGACCGTTAAACTGGAATTTGAAACAGAATCTCCAACCCTCAATTCACAAATCCCGGGTGTTCCCGCACGGGGCAATTTTCAAACAAAAACCGCACCGCCGCCTCGTAGTCCTCCGGCCTCTGGGCTCGGCGGATCTGCTTGAGGGCCTTGGCGCTCGCCTCGAAGGAGCAGCCCAGATACCGCCAGGCCTCCTTCATCCGGTAGAGCAGGGCCGTCCGGTCCGGAATCCGGGCTTTGGTGGTCTCGTAGAGGGTTTCGTGGAAGGCTTTCAATTGCTGTGACGTGGGCGCCTCGCCGGTCTCGATCTCGTGGATCAGTCCGGGATTGGCAGCCAGCCCCCGGCCCAGCATCACCCGCTCCAGCTGCGGGAATTTCTCCTGAATGGCCTTGACCGCAGCGGCGTCAAAGAGGTCGCCGTTGTAGCAGACCGGGGCGCAGCTCTCGTTCAATGCCAGCGCGAAAGCCTCCAGATTCGGGTGGTTTTTATACTGATCCGTCTGCACTCTGGCGTGGACGATCAGCTCCTTGATGGGGTAGTCGTTGTAGAGCTCCAGAATCCGCTGAAACTCCTCCGGATCCTGGACCCCCAGTCGAGTCTTGATGGACACCGGCAGGGGACAGAAGTCGAAAACCCCGTCCAGCATTCGCTTCAGGAGATCGTATTCTCCCAGCAGCCCTGCGCCCTTTTTCTTTGCCACCACGGTGCCGGAGGGGCAGCCGAGATTGAGATTCACCTCGTCGTAGCCCAGATCCCGGAGGGCTCCGGCCATCCAGTTGAAGTCCGCGGGCTCGTGGCCCATCAGCTGCGGCACCACATGGATGCCCTGGTTGTGGCTGGGGTCGGCCTCCCGGAGTTCCCTTGCCGAGAGCTGCCGCGCGGAGGTGGGGGAGAGAAACGAGGTATAGTATTTGTCACAGGGGGTAAAGTGCAGCCGCTGGGCCTGCCGAAACAGGTCCCCGGTGACGCCCTCCATGGGCGCGCATTCGTAAATCATAGAGACTCCTCAGAACAGAAGATAGGCCACCAGCGGCACCGTCACCGCCGAGAGCACCGTGCTCACGAAAATGATCTTCGAGGCGAAGGAATCGTCCTTGCCGTACTGGAGGCAGATGGGCGCGATGATCATGGCGCTGGGGCAGGCGGCAATCATCACCGGAATGCCCAACATCATTTGGTCGTGGATGAAGATGCGCAGAATCGCCCAGACCACCACCGGCACCACGATCAGCCTGAGCAGGGTGGCCGCGTACACCCTCCAGTCCGTGAGAGTGTTTTTTGTTGGCATGATGCCGAGAGACGTGCCGATCATCATCATGGACACCGGCATGGTGGCGGCGCCCAGTGTGGAGGCGATTTCCGCCAATACTGTCGGCGCGCGAAACTGGATCAGATACAAAACGCCCGCCAGCAGGGTGGCGATCAGCGGCGGCGTGAGGATCTTTCTCCAGGTGGGCCGCTCTCCCTGCTGGATCTGGCTCACACCCAGGGTGTAGAGCACCAGATTGAAGGGGATGTTGCTGATGGCGGCGTAGAACACGGCCTCCGGGCCGAACATGGCCTCCACCACCGGAAACCCGATGAACACGTTGTTGGAGAGAAACACCATCACCCGGAAGACGCCCCGGTCCTCCTTTCGGATCTGCAGCGCCCAGGAGGCGACCCAGGCGATGCAGATGCCGATGCAGAACATGGCGACGATGGCGGCGAAATACTCCGCCAGCACCACGCCGCCCACAAAGACGTCGGCGGAGAACACAGAGTTTAATATGGTGCCGATGAGGAACACGTTCATCAATACCGGCGTGATTCTCCGGTTGAATTCCGCGTTGGTGATCCCGAGCTTCGCGGCCAGAAAGCCCAGAAGCAGCAGCACCACCAGCACCAGCATTTTGGATAATATCGGCCCGATTGGCAACGGAAGGCCCTTCTTTCTGAATAAAATAAGAGGAATATGGAGGATGAAGGTTTAAATTCCAGTTTATCGCTCTGTTGGATTCTGCTGTATCTCCCCCTTGGCTCCCTCGGCGAGGGAGCTGTCGAGCGCAGCGAGACTGAGGGAGCGAACGTTGGACAAAGGCTGAACTACATATTCTTTGGCCTATTTGGCAGGGCTCTCTCCCTCAGTCACGGCTAGTTCCCGCCGTGCCAGCTCCCTCACAGAGGGAGCCGAGTGAGTTCGGGCAGTCATTACGCATCTGCTCGACAAACTCCAATTAATTGCGGAAATGTGGAATCTGGTTTAAACTCCACACTCCACACTCCACACTGATTTACAGGCTCAATTCTTCTCCATCAGCGGTGATCTGATACCCCTTGCCCATGAGCCGGACGCGGACGTCCTTGGGGAATTTGGCGCTCAGCACCTGCTGGAGCACCTTTTTCTGCTGGGCGCCGTAGACGGAGACGTCGTCGGAGGTGAACTTCACGCCGCCGAAGAGGCTGTTGACCCGCGCCAGGGTCTCCCGCTGCTCCCAGGTGAGGGAGATGTTCTCATCTCTGAGCAGGAACACGTCGGGATCGTTCCAGAAGGCCCGGCCGTTGAGTCCCCGGCGGAAGAGGGTGTTGCGCATGGAATTTTTGGTGCTGACCCGCTCTCTGTGAATGATGCGCATGTGGGGCTTGTCGTCATAGTCCAGACCCACGTCGCAGCCGATGCGGCAGTAGTCCACCTTGCCGAAGGCGGCCATCAGCGGCACGCCGCAGCCCAGGATCTTCGCCTCGGGGACGCACTCCCGGATGAAGTCCATGGCCTCGCACATGATCTGGCCCCGGGTGCGCTCAGAAGTGGGCGCCACACAGACGCTGTAGAGGAAGTCCAGCTTCAACAGCTCGAAGCCCCACTCCCGCACCGCGGTCTGCAGGCAGGTTTTCACATATTCTCTGCACGCCGGGTTGTAGATGTCCAAACCGTAAAAGCCGCCCCAATTGGCACCGCAGGGGATGGGCTTGCCGTCCTGATCCTTGAGAAGCCAGTCCGGATGCTGCTTTGCGAGCTTCGACTTCTTCCGGCAGCTGAAGGGCGCCAGCCACAGGCCGGGGATCATGCCGCTCTGCTTCACCCGATCCGCGATGGGTTTTAAGCCGTTGGGGAATTTCTTCTTGTCCACCGTCAGCCAGTCGCCCACGGCGGGCTCGAAGCCGTCGTCGATCTGGAACACGTCGAAGTCCATGGGGCTCTGCTCCACGGCCTCGAGATTCTTCAAAATCTTCTCTTCGGAGATGTCCTCATAGAAATTATACCAGCTGGTGTAGCCGGTGATGGGTTTTGCCTTGGGCGGCTCAATGCCCAGGAGAGAGAACCAACGATCATACACGTCCTTCTCCCGGCCCTTCAGAATCACGAAGTTCAGTGCGGTGTAGGGCTCCGAGATCACCAGCCCCGCGCAGTCGCGTCTGAGAATCACGGTCTGCATGGGCACGCAGAAGCGCACCTCGGTGAAGCCCTCATACTCTCCCAGAGAGGCGAAGAGCTTGAAGTCCTGGCCCCGGCGGATGTAGCCGTAGCTCCAGCCGTGGAGCTCGCCCTTCTTGCCGGTGTACTCCGCGAAGTCGTAGTCGCCGTAGGCCCTGAGGGCGAAAGCCTTCTGCACAAAGCCCGGCAGATGGTCCACACCGCGCTCTTTTGCATAGATGGACTTCTCGTGGCTGTCGGTCCAGGACTGGTAGCCGTTTAAGAACAGAACGTCGCTCTTTTTGAATTTCTCCGGCAGCACGCAGCGGACGTCCAGCAGCTCCAGCGGCTGCTTCGGCGTCAGCACCAGCTTTGCGGCGTCGCCGTCGTAGAGAACTTCGGCCAGCAGGTCCACATTTTCCTCACTCTGGTCCACGCAGAGCAGACGCTTGTGACCGTTGATCAGATAACGAATCTCAAAGATCATGGTGATCGCTCCTTGACAGAATCGGACAAAGCCGATAAGATGTGTTATATAGCCAAGAACAGGCTACCAAAACCACAGATAAAAGTCAATGTTTTTTGAAAATAGGAGGAGAGAAAATGGATCGGGCAAAAACGATTTTCGGCAACCCCATCAGCGACAAGGACTATGAAAAAGCCGTCAAGGGCGCGGAGAGCTATAAGAAGAAATTCGGTGACGACTCCAACGTCAGCTACGTCCTCTCAGCGGAGCAGAACACCGTCCTGAACGCCTTCGGAGCGAAGAATCTGACCCTCTCCGGGGCGCCCTTCCAGTTTGACCCGGAAAAGCAGATCATCATCGGCAACATCCGCATGGGCTTCGGCCACTACCGGATCAGCATGGCCATGGCCTCCGCCGCCAGAGCCCTGGGCTACGAGCCCCTGTGGTTCGACCTGCACTCCTTCGCGGACACCACCTGCGGCAGGGTCATCCGCCACCAGAACGATCTTTACAGCCTGGGCTCCCGTCTGAGCCAGAAGTCCAAGGCCTTCAACATCTTCTGGGAGTATGAAAACAGCGAGGGCTTCCGGAAGCTGACCTACAACGCCAACGACCAGAAGAAGGCCGAGCTCATGGCCCCGCTGTGCAAGGCGCTGCCCAAGGACATCCCCTACATCGCCACCCACGTCTGGCCGGCACAGGCAGCTATCCACGCCGGCATGACCCATGTGGTCAACGCCATTCCGGATAACTGGCCCATGGCGCTGCATCTGGCCGAGGGCGCCATCCACACCATCCAGACCCCCAGCGCCTACCTGGGCTACAAGGCCCTGCGCGGCATGTCCAAGGACCCGCTGAAGCCCATGCCTCAGGGGAGCCTCTACGAGACCGGCCACTACATCGACCACGAGCTGGTGGTGAATCTGGAGCGGGACTGCGAGCAGCGGCTCTACCGTCTGGAGCAGGGGGCCCCGCGGCGCTATCTCATGACCGTGGGCGGCGCCGGCGCGCAGCTGGATCTGTTCGTCGGCATGATCGAGCAGCTGCTCCCCGACATCAAAGCCGGCAAGGCCGCGCTGCTGATGAACTTCGGCGACCACAGAAAGGTCTATGACGCCATCTGCAAGCGGGTGAAAGGTTTTAAAGAATTGGCGCAGACCCATTTTGATGACTATGGTGGAGCCCGCAGCTTTGCCGAGGCTGCCTATCAGGGCAAGGTGGAGGGTATCCACGCCTTCTATGACAAGGACATCTTCGCCGCCGTGTACATCACCAATCTGCTGATGCGCTGCTCCGATGTGCTCATCACCAAGCCCAGCGAGCTGGCCTACTACCCGATCCCGAAGCTGATGATCCGCCGTGTGGGCGGCCATGAGGCCTGGGGCGCCATCCGCACCGCCGAGCTGGGCGACGGCACCTACGAGTGCGAGACCCTGCCGGAGATCGGCGCCATGCTGAAGCTGATGACCGAGGACGGCGAGGTGCTCCAGAGCATGTGCCGCCACATCGTCACCGCCAAGGCCGCCGGTACCTACGACGGCGCCTACAACGTGGTGAAGCTGGCCAAAAACGGAAGCTTTTGACCCCGTAAGATAACAAAAATCCCCGCTCCGAATGGAACGGGGATTATTATGCTGCAGCCAAGCCAAGCGGAACGTGATAAGCTTGCATGGGGAGCGCGAGGGGATGGGATTCCCCTCGCGTGTTTTGATTCATGCTCATACGCTGAAAGCGTATAAGCGTTTCAAGCCTTCGACGAAGTCGAAAGCTTGAAATCCCCGCTCCTCGGAGCGGGGATTTTCATTTGCTTTTTAGAGGGACTTGGCCCACTCGACGACCTCTTCAAAGGTGGTGCCGCCCTTTTCCTCACCGAAGGTGCGGAAATCGTGGTCGCTGGAGACCAGATAGGAATCCACACCGCGCAGATCCTTGAAGGCGTGCAGCTTGTAGCCGTGGCGCTTGAGTACCATTTTCAGTTCCTGTTCAGTCATTATGATGCATCTCCTTGTGTTATTGTTTTTGGCTATCTATCACTATAAGGTGTTCAATAGCAGTTAGTCAAGAGTAACCGACAAAATTGTTTGCTTCTGAACCGTTTTGTGGTATCATCATTTCAACGATAATCAGAAAGGGGAGGCGCATCATGGGTTTCTGGGTTTTTATGCTGATCATGGTTCTGCTCATACCGGTTTCGATGATCGGGTTTGGGCGATTGTTCCTGAAAAGCGCGCCGAAAGAGATCAACTCCACTTTCGGATATCGAACCAGGCGCTCCATGATGAACATGGAAACCTGGAAATTTGCTCACGCGTTTTTCGGAAAGCTCTGGTTCGTCTGCGGGCTGATCCTCTTGATTCCTTCCGTGGTCGGAATGCTTTCGGTCCTCGGAAAAGACGCCGACACCGTGGGGATCGTCGGGGCGATCCTTGTGGCGGTGCAGATGGTCCCGATGGTCGGGGCGATCTTCCCCACGGAGCGGGCGTTAAAGAAAACCTTTGATGACGAGGGAAGACGCAGATAAGTTAATCCTGAGGGGAGTGGAAAAATCATGGATTTTCTGGAATTGGCGCATAGGAGATACTCTGTGCTGGAATATGAGGACCGACCTGTCGAGCAGGATAAGATCGACAAAATCATGGAAGCGGGGCTAAGCGCTCCCACAGCCTGCAACTATCAGCCCCAGAAAATATTGATCATTGATGACGATGAGGGCAGACAGAAATTAAACCGTGTCGTGCCGAACAAGGATTCTGCCCCTGTGGCCTTTTTGATCTGCTACAACAAGCAGGAATGCTGGATACGTCCTGCGGACGGCAAAGCCAGCGGGGACATTGACGCAAGCATCGTGGCGACCCATATGATGCTGGAAGCGACGGACTTAGGGCTAGGCTCCATCTGGGTCATGAATTGGAACCCGGAGAAAATGAAAACCGAATTTGAATTGGGTGATGAAATCGAGCCCACCGCGCTGCTGATCGCAGGATACAAATCGGAGAAAGCAGCTCCGAGACAGGGACACATGACAAGAAAGAGCAAAGAAGATGTTTTGCTTTGATAGCATCATTTCTCGCGAAATAACGAAATCAAGTAAAGATTAAGGATGCCTTCCCCTTGAGGGGAAGGTGGCACGGCGGATAATAGCCGTGACGGATGAGGTGGAAACGTTGAATCAAACGAATAACCCCAAATTAAAACGGAACGCGCAAAAGCTGCGGCGGGAAATGACACCGCAGGAGCGACGCCTCTGGTATGATTTCCTGAAACCCCTGCCCGTCACCGTACACCGCCAGAAGGTAATCGGAAATTACATTGTTGATTTCTATTGCGCCTCTGCAAAGCTTGCAATCGAGCTGGATGGTTCCCAACATTACGAAGATACAGGCGCAGCAGCGGATCGCCAACGGGATGCGGAACTGCAAAAGCTCGGGATCACCGTCGCGCGATATTCCAATGAAGATGTAAACCGAAATTTCGACGGGGTGTGCTGCGACATTTTGAAGCGGTTGAATCTGCAGCGTGATGATCAATGCGATGATTGATTTAAGCGGAGACACCTCATTCGACCTCGCTTCGCTCGGCCACCTTCTCCTCAAGGAGAAGGCAATTACGACAACGAGTGGGGTTTCTCCAACAAAACAGAAAGACAAATCGCTCTGCCGAAGCAGAGCGATTTTGTAATTGAATAATTGACTTACGCCTTGCGGACGGAGTCGATGTGACGGGTGAGGTCGAGCATCTTGTTGGAGAAGCCCCACTCGTTGTCGTACCAGGCGACCAGC
>CAMHPQ010000094.1 GCA_946187035.1 uncultured Clostridia bacterium
TTTTCTGGGTCCCGCCACCTACGAAAAAGGGCCCTCGAAAGGGCCCCATGGCAAATCACGCTAATTAGGCTACCAATGCACCCCGGGGTCAAAGGTGGGGTGCATTTTGGCATGGGGAGGGGTGCATTTTCGGAGAGAGGGGGTGCATTTGAAATGTGCTTGTTTACGTTCGTGGTTTATATCCTTGCAAGCAACCGTAAGAAACACAAAGGAATAAGAAGGAAGCTAGCCGAACTTTTCGTGAAGAAACAAAAACTGCGGCTCGCAGCGGGCCGCAGTTTTTGCATGCAATGGTGTGTCGATCAGAACTTGGCGATCTGCTCGGGGGTCATGGAGGTGACGGTGGCTACTGCCAGCTTGACCGTCTCCTCGAAATCATAACCGGAGGTGATGCAGTTCATGGAGTGAATGTAGCGGGTGGGCACACCGGCTACGACCACAGGGGTGCCGTCAAGGGCGGTGTTGATGATGGCGCCATTGTTGCCGCCGCCCTCTCGCACGGAGGCCTGCGCGGCAATGCCCTTCTCAGAGGCCAAGTCCAGCACATAGCGCTGGTAACGGGGGCTGCAGATGACGGACACGTCCATGAAGCGGAGCATGGGGCCCTTCTTCAGCGCGGTCTGGATGGCATAGGGCTCGGTGAAGGTATCGTCGGCGGGGCAGCCCTCAAACACGAAGGCGATGCTGGGGTTGGCATGCTTCACAGACACCTTGCAGCCGCGCTCGCCAACCTCCTCCTGGGAGGACAGCACGCCGATGACGTCGCAGGGCAGATCCATGCCTTCCAGGCGGCGCAGCGTCTCGATCACGGCAGCGCAGCCGATGCGGCAGTCAAAGCCCTTGCCGAACATCACATCGTTTTCGGCGTCGTAGCGGCACTTGGTGGCGGGAACGCCGGGCTCACCGATGCGGATGTGGAACCTGTTCACGGCCTCCTCGGCAGAGGTGGCGCCGATGTCGATCACCATGCTGGAGATCTCCGGCACGCCGCCCTTGGCGCGCTCGGACTCGCTCATGAAGTGAACGGGCTTGGCTGCAATGACGCCGGGAATGTACTCGCCCAGGGCGTTGCGCACCAGCACGTCAGCTGAGGACATGGCGATGTTTGCAAATCGGCCCAGGGTCACGAAGCGCAGGGTTCCGTTGGGTTTGATGGAGTGGATCATGAAGCCGACTTCATCGCTGTGGGCATCCAGCATGATCACAGGTTTGTTGCCGGTGTTCTCCTTGCGGTGGATGTACAGGTTGCGCATGTGGTCCTCTTCGATGGTACCAAGGCCCTCGGCCCACTTGCGGGCGACGGTCAGCACGTCGTCTTCAAAGCCGGAGGGGCCAAAGGCGTCTGCCAGCTCCATAATCATCTGTATGTTTTTCTCGGAAGTTACCATGGTATTGATCCTCCTGTATGATAAAAATGTTGGGAAAACGTGGTTATTCAATCAAATGAGGTTCAACGCAGCGGCGCAGTAGCCTTTTCAAGGGGCTTTTTCGCAAAAACCGGGCGACTGACTTTGAAAATCAGCCTCCCGTTTATGGTGTTTCACTTGATCATGTGGCAGGCCACAAAGTGACCGGGCTCCACCTCGCGCAGCGGCGGCACTTCCTTGCGGCACTGTTCGGTGCAATACTTGCAGCGGGTGCAGAAGCGGCAGTTGTTGGGCAGGTTGATGGGGCTGGACACGCTGCCCTCCAGCACGATACGGCTGCGCTCACGCTCCACTTTGGGGTCCGGGAGAGGGATTGCACTCAGCAGGGCCTGGGTGTAGGGATGCAGCGGCTTATCAAACAGCTCCTGGCTGGTGGCCAGCTCGACCATGTTGCCCAGATACATCACGCCGATGCGGTCGGAAATGTACTTGACCATGGAAAGGTCATGGGCGATGAACAGATAGGTCAGGTTGCGGGTCTTCTGCAGGTTTTTCAGCAGATTGACCACCTGGGCCTGGATGGAAACGTCCAGGGCGGAGATGGGCTCGTCTGCAATCACGAAGTCCGGATTGACGGACAGAGCGCGAGCGATACCCACGCGCTGGCGCTGGCCGCCGGAAAACTCGTGCGGATAGCGGTTGGCATGGCCCTCGTTCAGACCGACGGCTTCAAGCAGCTGGATGACCATCTTCGTGCGCTCGGCGTTGTTCTTGGCCAGGTGATGGTTATCAATACCCTCGGCAACGATGTCCATCACCTTCATGCGGGGGTTCAGGGATGTGTAGGGATCCTGGAAGATCATCTGCATGCGCTGGGACAGCTCGGCACGCTCGGCGGCGGACTTGTAGTCCTTCATATCCTTGCCGTCAAACTCAACGCTGCCCTTGGTGCAGTCGTACAGGCCGATAATGGTGCGGCCCAGCGTGGACTTGCCGCAGCCGGATTCGCCCACCAGGCCAAAGGTCTCGCCGCGGCGGATGGCGAAGGAGACACCGTCCACGGCCTTGAGCACCTGATCCTTGCCCAGCACGAAGTGACGGGCAAGGTCCTTGACAACGACCAGATTATCCTGTTGTGCCATGATTACTTTGCCCCCTTTACGCGTTCGTCATAGAGCCAGCAGGTGGCCATGTGTTTTTCGGAGAAGCTGTGGGTCTTGGGCGGATACAGCTTGCATACCTTCAGGCACTCATTGCAGCGGGGTGCGAAGGGACAGCCGACCGGCGGCTTCACCAGATCCGGCGGAGAGCCGGGAATGGAGTACAGATCCTGATCCTCGGAATGAAGGATGGGAATAGACTCCATCAGACCCTTGGTATAGGGGTGCTTCATGTCGTAGAAAACCTCGTCCAGGTCACCAACCTCGGCGAACTTGCCGCCGTACATGACCAGTACGCGGTCAGCCACGGAGGCCACAACGCCCAGGTTGTGGGTGATGATGATGATGGAGGTGTTGATCTTCTTTTGAAGCTCCTTCATCAGATCCAGAATCTGGGCCTGAATGGTCACGTCCAAAGCGGTCGTGGGCTCATCCGCAATCAGGATCTTGGGTTCGCAGGCCAGGGCGATGGAGATCATCACGCGCTGACGCATGCCGCCGGAAAACTGATGAGGATACTGGTCGAAGCGCTCGGTAGGGTTCGGGATGCCGACCATGCCCAGTAGCTCGATGGCGCGCTCCTTGCGCTGCTCCTTGGTCATGCCGGGCTTGTGCAGCATCAGCATCTCGGTGATCTGCTTGCCGACGGTCATGGTGGGATTCAGCGAGGTCAGCGGATCCTGAAAGATCATGGAGATCTCGGCGCCGCGCACATCGCGCATCTGCTTTTCGGTGTAATGGGTAATGTCCTTGCCGCCGAGCAGTACGGTTCCGCTGTCGATTCGCCCGCCGATGGGCAAAAGCCCCATGATGGCCTTGTTGGTGATGGATTTGCCGGAACCGGACTCGCCCACGATAGCCAGCGTCTCGCCCTCGTACAGGTCAAAGCTGACGCCGCGCACTGCCTGGACCACACCGCTGTCGGTGTGGATGGAAACGTACATGTCCTTGACTTCAAGCAGCTTTTTCTTTTCGCTCATGCTCGTTTCCTCCTTTCTTAGTGCTTCATGCGGGGGTCAAGGGCGTCGCGCAGGCCGTCGCCCAGAATGCTGAAGCACACCATAATCAGGATGATGGCCAGAGCCGGATAAATCAGCATGTAGGGCGCCGCACGCAGCATTTTGTAGCCGTCGTTGATCAGCACGCCCAGGGACGCCTTGGGGGCAGCCAAACCCACGCCGATGAAGCTCAGGAAGGCCTCGGTGAATATGGCACTGGGAATGGCGAACATGATCTGAATGACGATGACGCTGACGGTGTTGGGAACCAGGTGCTTCATGATCATCTTCCAACCGCTGGTGCCCAGCAGCTTGGCTGCCATGACAAATTCCTGGTTCTTCAGCTTCAGAATCTGCGCACGCACCAGACGGGCCATGTTAACCCAGCCGGTGATGGACATGGCGATAACGATAGTGCCGACGCCGGGCGGCAGGATCATCATAAACAGAATCACGATGATCAGGTGCGGCACGCCGACCAAAATCTCAATGATGCGCTGCATGATGGCGTCCACGCGGCCGCCGATCATGGCGGACACAGCGCCGTAGATAACGCCGATGAACAGATTCAGCAGGGCGGCGACCAAACCGATCAGCAGCGAGATACGCGTGCCGTACCAGATACGGGCCCACTGGTCACGGCCAAACTGGTCGGTGCCGAAGGGATGCTCGATAGACGGCGGCTTCAGCTTGGCCTTGTAGTTGGTGTCGAAATAGGTGTACTGGCCGAGAATCGGCGCGAAGATGGCAAACAGAGTGATCACGATCAGGATCACCGCGCAGATGACGGCCGCCTTGTTTTTGCGGAGGCGGATCCAGCCGTCATAGAGGGCGGAATGATGCTTGCGGGCGATGTACTCCAGATCGGAACTATTCTGCTCGGCGGCCTCAAACAGATCTGCCGGCAGATCAGCAGGCGCCTCAACGGGTTTGGCAGGGACGAACTTTTCCTTGCGCTTGAACATCATCAGTCACCACCCTTTCCTGCGGCAATGCGGATACGAGGATCAACCAGGCTGTACGCGATGTCTGTAATGAGGATGGCCAGCATGTACATGAAGCTGTACAGGATCGTCAAGCCCATAATAACATTATAGTCGTTGTTCTTTACTGAATCAGTAAACAGACCGCCGATGCCCGGGATGGAAAAAATGCTTTCGATCGCCAGAGAACCGGTGAGCAGATTGACCACCATGGTGCCGATGATGGTGATGACCGGGATGATGGAGTTGCGCAGGGTGTGCTTCAGCAGAAGACGGGCCTGCGTCATGCCCTTGCTGCGGGCGGTGACGATATAGTCCTGCTGAAGCACATCCAGCGTCTCAGCGCGGATGAAGCGGGCAGAGGTGGCCAGCGGCTGCACGCACAGTGCCAACGAGGGCAGAACTGAACAGGCCCAGCTTTCCCAGAAGCCGACCGGCAGCCAGCCAAGCTTCAGACCGATGTAATACTGAAGAAGGGCCGCCGCCACAAAGTTGGGGACAGAAATACCCAGTACGGCAATAATCATCGTGAGGTTATCCACGAAGCCGTTGTGCCTGCACGCGGCAATAATGCCGAGTGACAGGCCGATGGCCAGACCGATCAAAATGGCCTGGGCGCCAACCAGCATGGACGGGCCGATGCGGCTGAAAATGACGCGTGTTACGGGCATCTTGGTGTAATAGAAGGAAGTACCGAAATCGCCCTTGAGCATATCCGTGATGTACTTGAAGAACTGTACATAGATCGGTTTGTCCAAATCATACTTGGCGAGCGCTTCCTGCTGCTGCTGCGGGGTCAGTTTTTCAAAACGCTCCGTATCAAACGGCGATCCGGGCAGGATCTTCATCAGAACAAAGGTCAGCACAGCGATCAGAAACAGCGTGATGATCATGTAGAACACACGCTTGCCAATGTATTTCGCCATACACACTCCTCCTTGGAGAAATTTTGCTTGTATTATGTGTGGGTGAAACGGAGATCAGCGCTTCTCCCGGCACAATACGGGGATCTGATGACGGCCGCGGATCGTCATGCCGGTCCGCAGCCCATGAGCGAAAAAAGGAGCGACGGTAGCCCCGCCGCCCCTTTTTCCGGGTTTGATTACTTGGTCTTGGTCAGAGTGACGTACTTGAATTCAGTGGTCTGACCGGAGGGATGGTTCAGGATGCCGTTGACATAGGGCTTCTGCAGGAAGGAGTAGCCGCGGTCATAGATACCGGTGACGACCATGTCTTCCTCGATCAGCATCTTTTCGGCGTCCAGCATCAGCTGCAGACGGACAGCCTCGTCGGGCTCGACCTGAGCGGCGCGAACCAGAGCAACGTACTCATCCTTGGCATAGTAGCCGCGGTAGCCGCTGGTGGAGGTCCACAGATCCAGATAGGTCATGGCATCGTCGTAGTCGGCGCCCCAGGCGGACAGAGCCATATCAAAGTGTTCGGTCTTCATGATTTCGTTGCGGGCCTTCTGGGTCATGGAGTTGATGGCCACTTCGATGCCCAGCACGGTGCGGAACTGATCCTGCACAAACACGGCCACATCGTCGAAGTCGGTGCCTTCAGCGGTCAGCAGGACGAGATCTTTGGGAGCGGAGCCCATTTCGGCCACGCCTTCAGCCCACAGCTGACGAGCCAGATCGGGATTATAGTAGGAGAAATCACCGGCCAGATCGCGGAAAGAGGTGGTGCCATCGCCGGCAATGCCGCGGGATACAACGCCGCCCGCGCCGACAGCACCGGTCATCAGCACGTCGTTGACCAGGGTCTCACGGTCGATGGCCATGCTCAGAGCCTTACGCATCTTGGCATTCAGACGATCGTTGGTCCAGTCAAACTGCATGTAGTAGTTGCGGAAGTCGGACCAGGTGTGGAACTCATCGCTGGTGTTGTAGATTACCACGTCAATGGAGGTCAGGTTCACGCGGTCGATGGCGCCGGCTTCGTAGGCGTTCAGAGCGGCAGAAGCATCGGTAATGACCTTGTAGTCAATGCCGTCCAGGGCCACGTTCTCGGCATCCCAGTAGGTGGGGTTCTTGACCAGGGTCACGCCCACGCCCACGTCAATGGAGGTCGCCACGAACGGGCCGCAGTAAATCAGGTGATCGGCGTCCACAGCGTACTGGTCGCCGCAGGCGGTGTAGAAGGCCTCATTGAGGGGGAACAGGCAGGGCAGGGAGCACAGACGGGTGAAGTAGACGCAGGGAGCGGCCAGAACTACCTCGAAGGTGCGGTCGTCCAGAGCCTTCACCGGCACTTCAGAAGCGGGCACTTCGCCATTCATGAAGGCGACGCCGTTCTTGATGATGGGAGCGATAACGTCGGCATAGCCGTTGGTCTCGCTGTCGGAGATCTCGGTGATGAAGGAGAACTCGAAGTCCTTGGCGGTCAGGGGAGTGCCGTTGGACCAAACCAGACCCTCGCGCAGAGTGAAGGTGTAGGTCAGGCCGTCGTCGGACACGGTCCAGCTCTCAGCCAGAGCAGGCTGGGGATTGTTGTCGGCGTCCAGGCGGGTCAGACCCTCGGACCAGGAGCCGCAAACCTCGAAGAAGTTGCCGTCGGAAGCGGTGACCTGGTTGAAGGAGCGGAACACACGGTCGCAGTACACATGCAGCACGTTATCATCAGCGGCAAAAGCGGTGACGGCAACGGAGCTCAGCATGGCAGCAACCAGCAGCAGGGCGAGAAGAGTCTTTTTCATTGCGTTTTCCTCCTGTATTTAGCTGTTGTCTAAGGGCTTGTATCGTGTCGAGTTACATCCAAAGCTGTTGTCGGCTCGTCAGCAATTAAAATCTTTGGATTAAGAACAAGAGCGATGGCAATTATAACTCGTTGCTTCATTCCTCCAGAAAATTGATGAGGATAAACATGCTTGCTGAGGCGAGGATCAGAGTATTGGGGAATCTGGACAATATCTGATCAGAGACACTTAGTTTCGTTTTGTAAGACTTTCCGAAATCTCCATGCAACAGATTCCATATATACGTGATGTATCGTTCAAAGAATGGTCTGTCCAGACCTAAATCGTGACGCATTGCTTCAGCGGCTTCTTCTGTCGCATTGTCGCCTAAGACAACTAGCACAGGATCTCCCGGTGCTAAAGATAGGATAGAGAAAACTAGAAAAGTAACCCCGATTAAGACGGGAATTAGCATAATGAAACGCTTGAGAATTAATCGATGCATGG
>CAMHPQ010000095.1 GCA_946187035.1 uncultured Clostridia bacterium
GCTGTCGAGCGCAGCGAGACTGAGGGAGCGAACGTTGGACAAAGGCTGAACTACAAATACTTTGGCCTATTTGGTAGGACTCTCTCCCTCAGTCACGGCTATTACCCGCCGTGCCAGCTCCCTCACTGAGGGAGCCGAGTGGGTTCGGCAGTCATTACGCATCTGCTCGACAAACTCCATTTTACCGCTGAATGTGAGGTCGTATTTAAACTCCACACTCCACACTCCTAACTCCACACTGATTAACCATCCTTTGGAAAAGATTGACCTTCGGGGCTGGCTGTGGTATAATATCATGATTTAATATCTTTATTTTGGAGGATTGTCGGTATTTCCGGCAGATGAGCTTATGTGGATTGCGTCGCAATGGCAGGATTATGAACTTCTGGACTGCTCGTCCGGGGAGAAGCTGGAGCGCTGGGGAGACTATACCCTGGTTCGCCCCGACCCCCAGGCCATCTGGCAGACCCGCCGCAACGACCCCAGATGGCGGCACCCGGCGGGGAAATATACCCGCAGCGAGTCCGGCGGCGGTCAGTGGGACAAGGGCAGACTGCCCGAGAGCTGGAACGTCCGCTACGGCGACCTGACCTTCCACGTGAAGCCCATGAACTTCAAGCACACGGGCCTCTTCCCGGAGCAGGCCGTGAACTGGGACTGGGCCATGGCGCAGATCCGGAACGCGGGCCGTCCCATCAGTGTGCTGAACCTCTTTGCCTACACCGGCGCCGCCACTGCCGCCTGTCTCAGGGCGGGGGCCAGCGTCTGCCACGTGGACGCGGCCAAGGGCATGGTGGCCTGGGCCAAGGAAAACGCCGCCCTCTCCGGGGTCATCGACCAGCCGGTCCGGTGGATCGTGGACGACTGCGCCAAATTCGTGGAGCGGGAGATCCGCCGCGGCAGACGCTACGACGCCATCATCATGGACCCGCCCAGCTACGGGCGCGGCCCCGGCGGCGAGGTCTGGAAGCTGGAGACGAACCTCTGGCCCTTTGTGGAGCTGGTGCGGGGCGTCCTGTCCGACGATCCGCTGTTCGTACTGCTGAACTCTTACACCACCGGTCTCAGCGCCAGCACCATCGGCTACGTCTGCGACAGCATTTTCACTTCCAAATACGGCGGCCACACGGAGAGCCAGGAGCTGGGCCTCCCGGTCACCGCCAGCGGCCTCGCCCTGCCCTGCGGCGCCAGCTGCCGCTGGACCTGCGAATAATCGAGGAAACCTATGGAATCTATCATCCACTTTGAAAACGTGCATTTTACCTACCCCGGTGAGGATCACGAGATTCTCCACGGGATCGATCTGGACATCCAGCCGGGCACCTTCACCGCCATTCTGGGCCACAACGGCTCCGGCAAGAGCACCCTGGCCAAGCACATGAACGCCATCCTGGTCCCCACCGAGGGCAAGGTGGAGGTCTGCGGCATGGAGACGACAAAGGAGGAACTGCTCCTGGGCATCCGCGCCACGGTGGGCATGGTGTTCCAGAACCCGGACAACCAGATCGTCGCCAACGTGGTGGAGGACGACGTGGCCTTCGCCCCGGAGAATCTGGGCGTCCCGCCGGAGGAAATCCGGGAGCGTGTGGACGCGGCCCTGAAGCAGGTGGGCATGTACGGCTTTCGGATGCATGCGCCGCACCTGCTCTCCGGCGGACAAAAGCAGCGGGTGGCCATCGCCGGCGTCATCGCCATGCAGCCCCAGTGTATCGTCCTGGACGAGCCCACGGCCATGCTGGACCCCTCGGGCCGGCGGGAGGTGGTGGAGACCATCACCGCCCTCTGCAGAGAAAAGGGCATCACCGTGGTGCTCATCACTCACCACATGGACGAGTGCGTGGACGCGGATCGGCTGATCGTCATGTCCAAGGGAACCATCGTGGCCGACGGCGCCCCCAAGGACGTGTTCCAGCGCTCGGAGCTGCTGCAGAAAGAGGGCCTCGCCGCTCCCGCCTCCACGACCCTTCTGCAGAGCCTGAAGGCCGCGGGCATGGAGGTTCCCACGGACATTCTCAACATCGACGCCTGTGCCGACGCCATCGCCTCGGCAATTTCAAGATAAAGGAACGCAAGCTATGACGCCAATTATCCGGGCGGAGGCGCTGCAGCACACCTACAGCGCGGGTACGCCCTTCGAAAAAATTGCCATCGACCAGATCAATCTGGACATCCAGCCGGGGCAGCTGGTGGGCATCATCGGCCACACCGGCTCCGGCAAGAGCACCTTCATCCAGCACTTAAACGGCCTTTTAAAACCCACCTCCGGCACCGTCTATTTTGACGGCGAGGACATCCACCGCTCCAAGGAGGCCACCCGGGACGTGCGGTTTTCCGTGGGCCTGGTGTTCCAGTACCCGGAGTATCAGCTCTTCGAGGAGACGGTGTACAAGGACATCGCCTTCGGACCCAAGAACATGAAGCTCCCGGAAAAAGAGGTGGACGAGCGGGTGAAGGAGGCCGCCCATTTTGTGGGCCTCTCCGACGACCTGATGGAGTGTTCCCCGCTGGAGCTCTCCGGCGGCCAGAAGCGCAGAATCGCCATCGCCGGCGTCATCGCCATGCGGCCCAAGGTGCTGATCCTGGACGAGCCCACCGCCGGTCTCGACCCCGCGGGCTGCCGGGACATCCTGCAGAACATTCTGGACTACAAGCATGAGACCGAATCCACCATTCTGCTGGTGACCCACAACATGGACGACGCCGCCAGACTGGCGGATCGGCTGATCGTGTTCCACTCCGGCCACATCGCCTTTGACGGCACGCCGCCGGAGGTCTTCAGCCACACGCTGGAGCTTCTGGAGATCGGCCTCGACGTGCCCCAGGCGGCCAGAATCGCCGAGGCCCTCAGAGCGCGGGGCGTGAAGCTGCCGGAGAGCATCTATACGGCGGATCAGCTCCGGGACGCGGTTCTGGATGCGTGGAAGGGGGCGGGCGCATGCTGAAAGACATCACCCTGGGCCAGTTCTTTCCCGGTGATTCCATCACCCACCGACTGGACGCCCGCTGCAAGCTGATCATCGTGGTGCTGTATATCGCGGCGCTGTTCACCGCCAACGGCTATGTCTCCTATGCGCTGGTCATCGCCGTGACCGCTTTGATGATCGCCGTGAGCCACATTCCGCTGAAATCCCTGGTGCGCGGTCTCAAGCCCGTAATGGTGATTATCATCATCACCGCGATCCTGAACCTGTTTTTCACCACCGGCACCCCGCTGGTGAAGCTGGGCCCCGTGACCCTCACGAAAGAGGGCCTTGTCCGGGCGGTCTTCATGGTGCTGCGGATCATGCTGCTGATCATGGGCACCTTCCTGCTGACCTATACCACCTCGCCCATGGCCCTCACCGACGGCATGGAGCGGCTGTTCAATCCTCTGAAAAAGATCAAGGTGCCGGTCCACGAGATGTCCATGATGATGAGCATGGCGCTGCGTTTCATCCCCACTTTGATCGAGGAGACCGATAAGATCATGTCCGCCCAGAAGGCCCGCGGCGCGGATTTCGAGACGGGCAACATCTTCCAGAGAGCCAAGGCCCTGCTGCCGCTGCTGGTGCCGCTGTTCGTCTCGGCCTTCCGCAGAGCCGACGAGCTGGCCACCGCCATGGAGAGCCGCTGCTACCACGGCGGCGAGGGCAGAACCCGCATGAAGCAGCTCACCTGGGCGGGGAGAGACACCGTGGCGCTGCTGCTGTTTTTCGCGTTCCTGGCGGCGGTCATCGCCCTGCGGCATTTCGGCCTATGAGAAACATCGCTTTAAGACTCCATTACGACGGTACGGCCTACCACGGCTGGCAGGTGCAGAAAACCGAAGTCACCGTGGCGGAGACCCTGGAAAAGGCTCTGGGCAAGGTCTGCGGCCATCCGGTGAAGGTCACGGGCTGCGGCAGAACGGACGCGGGGGTACACGCCCTCAGCTACTGCGCCAACTTCCGCACCGACTGCACCATCCCCATCGACCGGGTGCCGCTGGCGGTGAACTCCCGACTTCCGGGGGATATTTCCGTCACCGACGCGGTGGATGCGCCCGAGGACTTCAACGCCATCGGCTCCTGTCTGAAAAAGGAATATATCTACAAGATCCACAACTCCCGCATCCGCAACGCCTTTCTGGAGCACCGGGCCTGCTTTTATCCCTATCCGCTTCAGATTGAGACTCTGCGCCAGGCGGGGAAGGCCTTTGAGGGCACCCACGATTTCGCCGCCGTGCGCAGCGTGGGCACCGAGACCAAAACCACCGTCCGCACCGTCTACTGGTGCAGGGCGGAGCAGGCGGGAGAGGAGATCACCATCGCCGTCTGCGCCGACGGATTTCTCTATAACATGGTCCGCGCCATCGTGGGTACCATGGTCTACGCCTCCCACGGGAAGCTGAAGCCGGAGGACATCCCGTCCCTTCTGGAGACCCGGGACCGCCGCCTCACCGGCCCCACCATGCCGCCCCAGGGATTATACTTAAACCGCCTGTGGTATGATGGAATTGTGGGAGAAATGATGGAAAGAGACTGAGAATCTAAAAAAGAATGTCATTGCGAGCCAGTGCGCACACTGGCGTGGCAATCCGTTCTCCTTTTGGATTTCTGGTAACGCCTATGACACAAAAACGAAAACGAAAACTGACCCGGCGGGGCTATCTGGTGCTGGGGCTGCTGCTTCTGGCGATGCTGCTGTTTGTGCTGTCGCTGGTGCTGTTCCGGCCAAAGGAGCCCACCGGGGAGATCGAGACCGCGCCCTACGCCTTGGACAGCAGCGCCGAGCAGCGGTTCGCCGCCATGGAGGGCGGTCTGGCCGTGGCCTCCGGCGAGGGGCTGCAGCTCTTTGACGAGTCCGGCGCGCTGATCTTCCGCCAGACGGCCACCATGTCTGTGCCCTCGGTCTGCGCCGCGGGGAAGTACGCTGTGGCCTGCGACATCGGCGGCGTCACGCTGATGACGGCGGATATGGAAAACGGCGTCACCGTCCACGAGCTCTCCAACGCCATCATCTCCGCCCGGGTTCGGCCGGACGGCTGGCTCACCGTGGCCACGGAGTCCCCCGGCTACAAGGGCATGGTCACGGTCTACGATGACAAATTCAACGTGGTGTACGAGTGGTACTCCGGCGAGGATTACCTCCTGAACGCCGACCTCTCCGAGGACCACGAGCTGGCGACCCTCTGCGCGGGCTCCGGCGGGGCGAAGGTGCACATCTTCACCATGAACAGCGAGACCGAGCGGGGCCTCTATCAGGCGCCGGAGGTGCTGCTGGATCTCCACTGGGTCAGTGGGAGCAGGCTCGCGGTCATCAGCGATGAGCGACTGGTGCTCCTGACCGACAAGGCCGTGCAGGACGTGGAATACAGCTTCAACGGCCTGCATCTGTATGATTACTCCGTCAGCGACAGCGGCGTCTTCGCCCTGGCCCTCTCTGCCTACCGCAGCGGCGGCAACACCACCCTCGCCACCCTCTCCTCCTCCGGCAAGGTCCTGGGGGAGCACACGGTGGAAAAGCTCACCGGCATCGACATGCGCGGCAAGCAGGTTCTGGTGCGCTGCGGCGCAGTGTTGACCTTGTATAACCAGCAGCTGGAGGAGATGCGATCCGTGGAGATCGACGCCGTGGGCGTGCAGCGCGCGCTGCTGCTGAGAAACGGCGAAGCCCTCCTGGTCTACGACTACTCCGCCCAGGCCATTCCGATTTGACCCTTTGATTTCAAGAGAAAGAGATGAATGTTATGACGATTGCCATCAATGTTCTATGTGTTTTGATTCTGCTGCTCGCCATCTGGGGCGGCTATAAGCGGGGCCTGATTCTCAGCGCCGCCAGTCTCGCCGCCATCGTGGTGTCGCTGTATCTGGCGTGCCTGCTGTCGGCGGCCTTCTCCGGGGAGATCGTCTCCGGCCTCTATCCCTTCGCCAAGGGCTATGTGGACACCCAGATCGAGAACACCGTCATGGAGGAGCTGGGCTTTGACGCCGACCTGAACGTGAAGGACGCTCTGGCGCGGGAGCCCGCCCGCACCCAGGAGTTCTGCACCGCTGCCTTCCGGGCCTGCGGTATCTCTCAGGAGCCGGCAGAGCAGATGGCTCAGGAGGCCATCGCCCACAGTGAGGAGCAGATCACCGACATCCCCACGGCCATCGCCCAGGTGTTCTGCCAGCGGCTTGCCTACGTGGCCGGAACGGTCATCGCCTTCATTCTGGTGCTGGTGCTGCTTTTGGCCATCGGGAACATTCCGAATCTCACCTTCCGGATCCCCAACCACCCCCGTCTGGACGACGTGGGCGGCGCGGTCATGGGTCTGGTGAACGGCGCGGCCTACTGCATTTTGCTGTGCTGGGCGCTGCAGTTCGCCGGGGCGCTGATCGGACGGGAGACCCTGGCCAATTCCGCCCTTGCGAAATTCTTCCTCAGCATCGACGTCCTGACCGCCGGTGTGGGGATCTGATATCCGCGTTTTTTCAAAAAAGGAGTAACACTTTATGCAGCCTACTCTCTGCGCACGCTGCGGCAAAAACATGGCCGTGGTGTTCATCACACGCATCGAAAAAGGGGAGAGCCACAACGAGGGCCTCTGCCTGAAATGCGCCCGCGAGCTGCACATCAAGCCTGTGGACGAAGTCATTGAGAAAATGGGCCTCTCCGATGAGGATCTGGAGAACATCACCGGCGACATGATGGAGATTTTCCGCAACGCCGAGGATCTGCCGGACGCCTCCGAGGACGGCGGCGAGAACGACGACGGCAAGACCGCCACCTTCCCGTTCCTGAACCGTCTCTTCGGCGGCAACAACAGCATCCAGCCCGTGGAGGACGCCCCGAAAAAGGAGCAGTCCAGGGATGGCCGCGGCCAGAAGGAGCCCGCCCAGAAAAAGCGGAAGTTCCTGGACAATTACAGCATCGACCTCACCGCCAGAGCGGAGGAGGGGAAGCTGGACCGCATGGTGGGCCGGTCTGAGGAACTGGAGCGGGTGCTGCAGATCCTGAACCGGAGACAGAAAAACAACCCCTGCCTCATCGGCGAGCCCGGTGTGGGCAAGACCGCCATCGCCGAGGGTTTGGCCCAGCGGATCGCCGACGGGGACGTGCCCCACAAGCTGAAGGACAAGCGGGTGCACCTGCTGGATCTCACCGCCCTGGTGGCGGGCACCCAGTTCCGCGGCCAGTTTGAGAGCCGCATGAAGGGCCTCATCGACGATATCCGCAAGGCCGGGAACATCATTCTGGTCATCGACGAAGTGCACAACATCGTCGGCGCCGGGGATGCCGAGGGCAGCATGAACGCCGCCAATATCCTGAAGCCCGCCCTCTCCAGAGGGGAGATTCAGGTCATCGGCGCCACCACCTTCACCGAATACCGGAAGCACATCGAAAAGGACTCCGCCCTGGAGCGCCGCTTCCAGCCGGTCACGGTGGCCGAGCCCTCCATCCAGGAGAGCGTGGAGATCCTCAAGGGCATCCGGAAATATTACGAGGACTTCCACCAGGTGGAGATCTCCGACGAGATGTGCGCCGCGGCGGTGCGCCTCAGCGAGCGGTATATCACCGACCGCTACCTGCCGGACAAGGCCATCGACCTGATCGACGAGGCCTGCT
>CAMHPQ010000096.1 GCA_946187035.1 uncultured Clostridia bacterium
CAGACGGCAACTGGATCCGTAATATCGTGTTTACCTTCCCGGTTCCTGTCCAGGGTCATGAGGTCAAGGAATTGCCCTTGGAAAAGTCAACGCTTATTGAGACGGTGGTTCAGCTTATCAGAAAAACGTTATGAAAAAAGAACTCCCACATTTTTATATTGACGATTCCTACGGCGGGAATCAGGACTGGTTTCCCACGTTCATGATGCGGATTGGCGGCTGCGGCGCAGAAACCGCCTGCGACAGCAGCATCTATTTCGCGCTGTATAAGGGAATCACAGGCGTTGCTCCGGAGAATGCCACTAACCTGACGAAGCAGGATTACGTGGATTTTGCATACGTCATGCGGCCCTACCTCTCCCCCAGAATGTCCGGGATCGATCGTCTGGACATTTTTGCGGATGGGTACGCCGAGTATCTGAAAGACCGTGGTGAGACGCGGATCTCCATGGACATGCTGGACGGAACCGAATCATACGAGACTGCTGCAAATGCTCTGATCCGCCAGATCGACGAGGGATTTCCGATTCCAACTCTGATCCTGAATCACAAGAATCGGGCGTTCAAGGATTATATCTGGCATTGGTTTTTGATCAACGGCTACGATCTGGATGACGATGGATTTCTCAGGGTCAAAGCCGTGACCTACAGCAACTACGAATGGCTGGATTTCCGTGCCCTCTGGGACACCGGACACAAGAAACGCGGCGGGCTGGTTCTATTCCGATTGAATGAACAAAAAGAAGGGAGTCTCTGCAATGAAAGAAGCCCTGTTGATCATTGATGTGCAAAACGACTACTTCCCCGGCGGGGCGAATCCCCAGCACCGGGCGCTGGAAGCTGAGGCTGTGATCCGGAAATGGATCGACGACAGCCGGAAAATCGGTCGCCCGATCATCTATATGCAGCATTTCAACGGGCCGGAGGATTCCTTCTTTCGTCCCGGCGCGGAAGGCGCGGAGATCTCTCCCCGGATCGCACCCATGCCGGAGGACAAGGTCATTGTGAAGTACGCCCCCAACAGCTTCCTGAACACGGAGCTGGACAGCTATCTCAAGTCTCTCCATGTGGAGAAGCTGATCGTTTGCGGCATGATGACCCACATGTGCGTGGACACCACCGTGCGCTCTACCATGGACTACGGCTACAAAGTGGATCTGATCGCCGACGGCTGCGCCACCAGGGATTTGGTCATTGGCGGCATCACGATTCCTGCAGAGACGGTGCAAAAGACTTATCTCGCGTCTTTGGGCTGCGTATTTGCCACTTTGATCTGAACCGGACAGCCGCTGTCCTGTTTTCAGGAGCTATTAAGTGGTACCATTCTTTCCAAAGGAGGGTGTATTTTATGGACCAGAAACAGATTGGACATTTTCTCAAGACCCTGCGGAAAGAAAATAGATTGACACAGGAGCAGCTTGCGGAGCGTCTGAACGTTGCCAGCCGTACAGTCTCGCGCTGGGAAAACGCGAAAACCATGCCGGATTTCGATATTTTGGTCGAACTGGCAAAGCTCTATCGCGTGAGCGTTGATGAGCTGCTGAATGGAACGCGCAATTCGGAACGCCAAAATCCGGAGGACACGAATGCCATTCGCAGCATTGCCGAGTATACCGGCAACGAAAAAGAACGACTGCTGAAAAATCAGCACTTTTTTGCATGGATCGGCGTTCTCAGCTGGATTATTTTCCTGGGGCTGAAGCTGGCTGGTCTGGATGAGACAGGATGGACAGAAAAGATCGCAAGCTTTTCTGCCGGGATGGCCTTTGCAATGAGCATAGTCGCACTGATCTATACCAGTAAGTATCTTCGGAAAATTCAGGATTATAAACATAGAATATTAAGTCAAAAGAGATTGTAAGAATGGAGCAGATTCCATGAAACGCGAAGCGCTGATTCACCCAATCCCGCCGACCTATGACAAGGATTCCAAAATTCTGATCCTCGGCAGCTTCCCTTCCCCGAAGTCCAGGGAGAGCGGCTATTTCTACGGGCACCCGCAGAACCGCTTCTGGAAGGTCGTGGCGGCACTGTTTCAGGAGGACGTACCGACCACGGTGGAAGAAAAGCACAAGCTGCTACTGAGAAACCACATCGCAGCCTGGGATGTGATCCAGTCCTGCTCCATCACCGGCGCCTCGGACAGCAGCATTTCCGACGTAGTGGTAAACAATCTCCGACCGATTCTGGAAACTGCCGATATCCGACAGATTTTCGTCAACGGAAAGACCGCCTACAAGCATTATCAGAAATACACGCAGCCGATCATACAAAGAGAAGCGATCTGCCTCCCCTCCACCAGTCCCGCCAACGCCGCCTGGTCGCTGGAAAAGCTGATCGACGCATGGGAAATCATAACATAGTACTAAAAATCGCACCACTCGATTTGAGCGGTGCGATTCTTCTATTCCGTTTTTGTTCAGTTCTGCTCGTTGACCTTCTGGAGGAAAGCTTCGAGGCGATCCATAGCCTTTTCGATGTTCTCCATGGAGTTGGCGTAGCTCCAGCGGACGAAATTCGGGATGCCGAAGCTGGTGCAGGAGACCGTGGCCACCAGGCTCTTTTCCAGGAACAGCTTGGCAAAGGCATCGGCGTCGGTGATGACCTGGCCGTCAATGGACTTGCCGATGAGCTTTTCCAGATTCATCATCACGTAGAATGCGCCGTTGGGCTTCAGGCAGCTGACGCCGTTCATGGAGTTCATCCGCTTGACCAGATAGTCGCGGCGGGCCTCGAACTGCTGACGCATCTTCTCCACCTCATCCTGGGGGCCCACAAGCGCAGCTTCCGCGGCAGCCTGACACATTGTGCCGGGCGCGCCGGTGGAGTGGCTCATGTAGCTGCCCATGGCCTTGGCGACCTCGGCGGGAGCAAGCATGTAGCCCACGCGCCAGCCAGTCATGGCATAGGTCTTGGAGACGCCGTTGATCAGGATCGTGTGAGCCTTCACATCCTCGCCCAGAGTGGCAATGCTGGTGAAGCTGACGCCATCGTAGATCAGCTTGTCGTAGATCTCATCGGCAATGATGTAAAGATCGTGCTTCACACAGACCTCAGCCAGAGCCTGCAGCTCCTCCTTGCTGTAGATGGCGCCGGTGGGGTTGGAGGGGTTGTTGAGCATGACGGCCTTGGTCTTCTCAGAGACAGCGGCCTCCAGCTGCGCAGCGGTGATTTTAAAACCCTGATCCTCGCCGGCGGTGACGACCACGGGGACGCCGCCCACCAGTCGAACCATCTCAATATAGCTGACCCAGTAGGGCGCGGGCACGATGACCTCGTCGCCGGGATCTACCAGCGTGGCCAGGGTAATATAGACGCTGTGCTTGGCGCCGCTGGCGATGACCGCCTGGGTGTAATCATAATCCAGATCGTAGTCCGCCTTCACACGCTGGCAGACGGCCTTCCGCAGAGAGATGGTGCCGGCTGCAGGGGTGTAACGGGTCTGTCCGTCGCTGATGGCCTTGATGCCCGCAAAACGGATGGCGTCGGGCGTATCAAAATCCGGCTCGCCGGTGCCGAAGCTGATCACATCCAGGCCATCGGCTTTCAGCTTCTTGGCCAGCGCGTTCACAGCCAGGGTGGCCGAGGGGCTGACATTGGCAGCGATCTTGGAAATGGGTTTCATTGGAAAGCTTCCTTTCGTTATCAGGTGTGCGGGAACCTGCGCTCCCATTGGAAAATTATATCGCAGTTATGAATATTATGCAATCTGCAAGCTGACAAGATTTTCTCAATGTTTTTGGAATTTTATAGAATGATGCACAAAAGTGTCCCGCCGCCGTCGTTGATGATCTTCTGAATGGTCTCCTGCAGCTTTCCGGCAGCCTTTGGCGGCATGGAGCGGATCTTCTCTTCCAGTCCCTCTTGGGCCAGCTCCGACAGGGGTCTGCCGAAAATGTTGGAATCCCACAGCTGCTGCACGTCGCCGTTGAACCCCTGGAGCAGGAAGCCCAGAATCTCTCCCGAGGCATCGTCGCCGCCCAGCTCCGGGCTGACCTCTGTGACCACATTGGCTCTGAGCATATGGATGGAGCTGGCGCTGGCCTTCAGGCGGACGCCGTATTTCCCTCCCTGCTTGACGATCTCCGGTTCCTCCAGTCGAAGCTGATCTGCTCTGGGTAAAACCACACCGTAACCGGTCTCCCGCACCGATGTAAGCGCGTCCCGGACCATGTTATAATCATCCCGGACCGCACGCATTTCCGTGAGAAAGGAAATCAGCTCTCCGTCGTCGTGGAGCTCCAGACCGCAAGCCCGGCTGATGGTCGCATAGTAGAGGCTTCTCGGACAGTCGATGGTGTAAACGATCTTACCGGACGACACCTCCATCTGCGTCAAAGCGCCGCCTTCCAGCAGCTCCGGTTCCACGAACGCATCTCCCCCCTGATGCGCATCCCGGAGCCGGATGATCTGTTCCGCGCGCTCTGACAGCAGAGCAACAATGCTCCGTTTGGTCTCGTTATCAGCCGGAAGCGCATCCAGCCAGCCGGGAAGTCGAAAGCCGATTTCCGTCACCGAAAACTCCAGCAGCACTGACTTCAGGATGGCCGCAATCTCCCCTTCAGTTAAGGTTTTGCAGTTGACCGGGAGGCAGACCGCGTCATATTCCTCCCCCAGGGATGCGGCAAGAGCCCGGGTATCCTCCATCTCCGGATGCGCGGAGTTTAGGAGCAGCAGAAATGGCTTATTCAGAGTTTTCAATTCCTCGATGACACGGCGCTCCGCGTCCAAATAATCGCTTCTGGGGATGTCCGTAATGCTGCCGTCGGTGGTGATGACGATGCCGATGGTGGAGTGGTCGGTGATGACCTTCCGGGTGCCCAGCTCCGCCGCCTCCCGCATGGTTACTTCATGGTCAAACCAGGGGGTAGAGACCATGCGCTCCCCGGATTCATCAAATTGACCTGCCGCCCCCGGAACCATGTAGCCCACACTGTCGATGAGCCGAACAGAGGCCTCCACCCCGTCGGTCAGTCGGACAGACACGGCCTCCTCCGGAACAAACTTCGGCTCTGCGGTCATGATCGTCCGCCCGGAGCCGCTTTGGGGCAGCTCGTCTCTGGCCCGCTCTCTGGAGTATTCGCTCTCCACATGGGGGAGCACCAGCGTCTCCATGAACCGTTTGATGAAGGTGGACTTGCCCGTCCGCACCGGGCCCACCACGCCAAGATAAATGTTGCCGCCCGTGCGGAGGGCGATGTCCTCATAGATCGAAACCTGGTCCATAGCTTTGCCTCGCTTTCACTCTCGTTATGAGCACCCTATGTGAAACCGGGCAAAAATATGAATACGGACGCGCAAGGCGTCCGTATTTTAAGGTGTATAGAATTGCGCAGTCTGCTCCAGGCAGCTGATGCGGAACTCCACGTTCGGTAACTCGCTGCTCAGCTTTTCCAAAAGAACCGGAATCACCACATTCTCCGTGCAGAAATGGTCGGCGTCGATCAGATTCACGCCAAGCTCTCTCGCAGCCAGGAAGCGGTCATATTTCACATCCGCCGTCAAGAGCGTATCGCAGCCCTTCTCACAGGCAAGCTCCAGCATACTCCCTCCGGAACCGCCGCAGACCGCCAGATGCTTTACCGGGTGGCCGCCATCGCAGTAGCGGATGCCGCTGACGTTCAGCCGCTGCGAGACAAATGCCAGAAAGTCCGGCAATTTCATCTCCCGTTCCAGTTCTCCCACACGGCCGCATCCAAGGGGAATGCCGTTTTCATCGGTGCCGGCTGGCTCCAGAAGACCGGTAACGCTGGCGTCCAGTTTCGCCATCAACGCGTCGTTTACGCCGCCGTCGGCAATGTCCAGATTCGTGTGCATGCAGATGGCAGCAACGCCATGCCGGGCCAGCGCGATCACCTTGCGTCCGATCACATCCTCCGACCACACATGCTTCAAGGGATGAAACAGCAGCGGATGGTGGGAGACGATCAGCTCCGCGCCCCATGACGCCGCCTGCTGAATCACATCATCTGTGATATCCAGCGTCAGCAGGACCTTCCCGACCTCCGCAAATCGGTCTCCAACCAGAAATCCCGAGTTGTCAAAATCCATCTGATAAGACACCGGGGCCAGTTGATTCAGATAGGAATAAACATCCTGTACCGTTACCATGCCGCGACCTCCTTTTGATAGTGGCGAAGCAGTTCCAGACGCTGCTGGAGCTGTGATTGCAGCTCTGACAGATCTCGCTCCGCCTGTTCCATGCCTTTGAGCGCGTATTCCATCTTCTGCATCTCTTGAGAGAGAAACTGAGAAAACAGCGAATCGTGATTTCGGAGCAGAAATACTTCTGCCGACAGCGATTTTTCAGATGGCTTTCCATGAACCTCGATGGCCAAATACAGTTTCCCTGCATCCAGACATAACTTTGCATCGGTTATCGTGTAGCCATTCTCATAGAGCCATTGCTCCAGCTCCGGGCGCTTGCTCTGGGGCTGGAGAATCAGAGTCCTCCCCTGCTTCGTCCACGGGGCTGCTGACAGAATGGAAATCATGGTCTCACCGCCCATACCGGCAATGACAACAGTCTCCGTCCGCTCCGCACCAGGAAACTGCAGACCGTCGCAGAGATGGGTTTCGATCTGCTCCTGGAGACCATATTCTGCTGCCGTTTGTCTTGCACGGCTCAGAGGTCCTTTGTGAATATCGGTGGCAAACACCCGGTCTGTCCTGCCGTTTTGCAGCAGCCAGACCGCGAGATAACCGTGGTCGGTACCCACGTCCGCAGCGATCTCAGATTTCGGCACGAGATCAGCCACCATTTGCAATCTTTTTGATAGTTGGATCATAAGCACTCATGAAAAAAAGCCGGACGAGCCGGCTTTTTGGATGTTGGTTTGATTCAAAGGCTCTCCAGATAGCTGCTCAGCTCTTCGATGAAAGCATCCGGATCCACGCCGTGGGCGAGGCACGCCTGCTCCAGCGTCTCTTCACTGGCCAGGGCGCAGCCCAGACAATGCATGCCGATATTCTGGAACACCGGCATCGCTTCCGGAGCATACTCCAGAATCTCAGACAGCATGGTATCTCTCGTGATTTCCAACATGGGTCAAACCTCCCTTCGCCTGGGGATAAGTGATTGAAAATGATAGGAACAAAATGCTCCTATCATTTTATTCCGATTGTCCGTAAATCAGATTATGCCTGGCCTCTCATCTTGGCGAAGCACTCGCTGCAGTAGACCGGACGGTCGGTCTTAGGCTCGAACGGAACCTTGGCCTCGCCGCCGCAGGCAGCGCAGGTCGCAG
>CAMHPQ010000097.1 GCA_946187035.1 uncultured Clostridia bacterium
GACCATCCCCATGCGGCGGCGCATCACGTTGATGTTGACGCCGGGGGCGGTGATGTCCGTCCCCTCAAAGATCACGGAGCCGCCCGTGGGCTTTTCCAGCAGGTTCAGGCAGCGCAGGAAGGTGGATTTGCCGGAGCCGGAGGGGCCGATGATGGCCACCACCTCGCCCTGGTGGATGGTGAGGCTGCAGTCATCCAGAGCCTTGACCGCTCCGTCGTTGAAGTGCTTGGAGACGTTCTCCACCCGGATGATCTCATTACTGCTTGTCGCCACGGCGCATCCTCCTTTCAATGGCTTCGATGGCCTTGGAGGCCGGGAAGTTGATGCAGAAATAAATCAGCGCGGCCAGAGTGTAGGGCGCCAGGGTGATGTAAGTGGACGACGCAACCGCCTTCGCGCCGAACATCAGCTCCGCCATGCCCAGCATGGAGCAGATGGAGCTCTCCTTGACCATGGTGATGATCTCGTTGGCGAGAGCCGGCAGGACGTTCTTGATGGCCTGGGGCAGCACCACCAGGCGCATACCGTCCCATTTGCTGAGACCCAGAGACCGGGCCGCCTCCATTTGCCCTGCATCCACAGCCAGAATGCCCGCGCGGAAAATCTCCGCCACGTAGGCCGAGGAGTTCAGGGCCAGGGCCACCACGCCGGGGATGAAGCGGCTCAGATCCACGAAACCGAACAGGTTGAATCTGGGGATATTGATGACGCCGAAGAGGCCGAAATAGATGATGGACAGCTGCACCAGCAGCGGCGTCGAGCGAAACAGCGCGATGTAGGCGCCGGAGATGCCCTTGATGAGCTTGCTCTTGCTCAGCCGCATCAGCGCCAGCAGCAATGCCGGGATCACCGCGAGACCCACGGATACCACCGCCAGCAGCAGCGTATATTCAATGCCCTGGACGAAGAATGCGGCGTACTTCGGCAGGAAGGAGAAGTTGAAAAAGCTGGCCTTACTCATGTCTGTAAACAGATTGCTCCACCACATAGAAAAGGCCTCCTTTCTTTTTTTAGGAAACGCTGAACAAATCGCCGCACCCATCTTGTCGGCGTCTTTTCCCTCTGACTTCCCTTCAAAATCTTGATATACACAAAGTATACCTGCGATTTTTCATGTTTGTCAGATGAAAAATCCGCTCGGCAATCTGTGCACTTCGATTTCTTCAGCGCTTCCTGAGAATAATCTGGAAAAACGTGCAAAGCCTTTTCAGGTTTTGCACGTTTGATGGTTTGTAAGCAGTGCGGCTTAGTCGGCGCTGACCTCCACGGCCACATCGCCCAGGGAGTCGGCGAGCTCGACGAACTCATCGATCTTGCCGTTGGCGACCATCTCGGCGATGGCGGCGTTGATGCCCGGCAGCAGACCCTTGGGGTCGCCCTTGGCGACGGCGACGCAGTAGGGATAGGCTTCGCCCAGATCCACGCTCTCGGCCACGGCCAGGTCGTCGTTGGTGGCGGCGAACTGCATGGCCACGGCACCGTCCAGAACCACGGCGTCGATCTTGCCGTTGACCAGCTGGTTGACCAGATCGTTCACGTTCTGCAGGCTGACCAGCTGCGCGCCGGTGAGCTCATCGGTGACGATGGCTTCCTTGGTGGTAGCAGTCTGGGCACCGACGGAGAGACCGTCAAAGGAGTCGGTGCCGGTGAAGCTGGCAGCCTCGTCCGCGCGAACCAGAACCATGGGCGGATAGTCGGTGAAGTAGGGATCGGAGAAGTCGGCGCTCTCCTTGCGCTCGTCAGAGGCCTCCATGGCGGCGATGACCATGTCGAAGTCGCCCTTCTGCAGGCTGGCCAGCAGATAGTCAAAGCCCATGTTCTCCACCTGGAGCTCCTTGCCGGTGTAGTCGGCAATGTACTGAGCAACGGACACGTCGATACCGCCGTAGACCAGATCGCCGTTGTCATCGGGATACATGAACTCGAAGGGAGCGTAGTCGGCGCTGGTGCCGAAGACCAGCTTTTCGGATGCGGCAGCGTCCGCATCGGCAGAACCCTCAGCAGCGGGGGCGCTGTTGCCGGAGCCGCAGGCGGTCAGCGCGAAGGCCATGACCAGAGCCAGAAGCAAAGCTACATACTTTTTCATTTCGTTTTGTCTCCTCGGTAAGTGTTTTTTGCTTGGAACGTCTCTGAGTATACAACGCATTTTATGCATTGTCAATAGATATTTATGCAAAATTTGCTGGTTTTTCCCCTGCATTTCTGTGGATTCCATGCATGAATTCTGGCAAATTATTGCTTGCAACCGCGGGCTGTTTAGAATATAATAAAGAACGTATCCCTGTGGGATTGCAGATCCTGCCCGTGCAGAGGTGCTTTATGCATAAATTTATGAATAATTCGTATATTGAGATCGACACCGGTATCCTTCTGGAGAACGTCCGGGCCATTCTGAAAAGCCTCGACGGCGCGGCGCTGATCCCGGTTTTGAAGGATGACGCCTACGGCCTCGGCATGGCGGCAGTGGCTGCCGTGCTCTGCACTGTGCCGGAGATCCGCTGCTTCGCCGTGTCCCACGTCAGCGAGGGGTTGGATCTCAGACGCAGCGGCGTGGATCGGGAGCTGCTGATCATGAGCTCCGCCCTGCCCTTCCAGCTGGAGGCGGCGGTGGAGGCGGATCTGACCCTCACCTGTGCCAGACTTGGATTTCTCCCGGAATTGGCAGAGGCCGCAAGGAAGCTGGGCAAGAAGGCGAAAATCCAGATCAAGATCGACGCAGGCCTCCACCGGATCGGACTGGAGCCGGGGGAGCTGGACGCCTTTATCGAGGAGTATCAGCAATACAAGGACTTTCTGGAGATCACCGGGGTCTACTCCCACTTCTCCGACGCGGAGAACGCCGATCTGGATGCGCAGCAGTTCCAGCTGTTCGAGGATGCCTCCAAAAAGCTGCGGCAGTCCGGCGTGCCGGTGCCCATGCGGCACATGTCCAACTCCGCCGCGGCAGAGCTGTTCCCGCAGTACCATCTGGACGCCGTGCGCATCGGCAGACGGCTCTTCATGGATCGGACGGAGAACCCCCTCTACGATGTGCGAGAGGTGGCCAGCTGGCGCAGCTACATCACCAACCTGAAGCTCCGGCACAAAGGCGACCAGCTGGGCTACGGCGGTGCCGTGACGCTGAAAAAGGACACCCTGGTTGCCACCGTGGGCGTGGGCTACGGCGACGGCTTGAATCAGGATCTGTTCCAGGTGCGGGCCCCGGTGCTGGTGAACGGCAGAAGAGGCCATCTGCTGGCCTGCTGCATGGATCAGTGCATGGTGGACGTCACCGATCTGGACTGCAAGGTGGGCGACGAGGTGACCTTCTTCGGCTACGACGGCCTTGGAAATTTCCTCTCCAGCCAGTCTCAGGCGGCCCTGGTGAACCACGACGAGGGCTGCGGCCTCACCTCGGCATTGTCCCCGAGAGTGAAGCGGATTTATAATAAGGCGGGACGTCGAGGACGCCGTCCCCTACAAGCATTCCTTTAGAAAACACAAAAACCGGCTTCTGTTTCAGTTCAGAAGTCGGTCTTTTTTTGTTTTAAGAACTCCAATTTCGTCTCGGAGATCAGGATGGCGATGAAGATCAGCACGAAGCCGCTGAGGACGCGGAGGGTCAGGTGCTCGTGGTAGAAAATCACGCTGAGGATCACCCCGAAGACGCTCTCCAGCATCAGGAGGATGGAGACCTCCGAGGGCGGCGTGTACTTCTGGCCCAGGGTCTGCAGAAGGAAGCTGACCCCCGTGCACATGAGGCAGAGGTACGCGATCTCCCACCAGGCAGAGGCCGGGACTGAACTCGGAAACGGCGCTCCCATGGGCGCAAGCACCCAGCAGATCACTGCCCCTGCGAGAAACTGCACGAAGCTCAAAAGCACCGGGTCCCGTCCCTCGATGAAATAAGAGGTGGAAATGATGTGCAGCGCGTAGAAAAGCCCGCAGCTCAAGGTCACAGCGTCTCCGATGCCGATGCTGAGTTTTTCCGTCAGGGACACCAGTCCGATGCCCACGATGCACAGCCCCGCAGCCATCAGGTTATACCGATCCGGCTTCACCTTTCTGAAAAACCACCAGAGAAACGGCACCAGCACGCAGTAGGTGTCGGTTAAAAACGCGTTCTTTCCCGGAGTGGTGTACACGAGGCCGAAGGTCTGCAGAATGTAGGCCAGGGCCAGACAGAGGCCCATCACCGCGCCGCCGCGCCAGTAGCCTTTGTCCAGAGTTTTCAGCCTTTTTCCGGCGAACACCGCCATCAGCATCGCCGCCCCGGTGAACCGGATGGCCAGGATCCATAGGGTCGGCACACTGTCCAGAGCGTCCTTCAGGATCACGAAGGAGGTGCCCCAGATCAGCGTGCAGATCAGCAGCGCCAGAACGCCCAGGGCATGTTTGCTCCCCCGCACCTCAGGACTCCTTGGTCATGAACTGCTTGGCCGCCCGGAGCATCAACCGTTTGAGGCCAGCAGTCTCGAAGGTGATCTCCAAAAGCGCGTCGCCGCCCATGGGTGTCACCTTGGTGATTTCCCCTTTTCCGAAGGCCCGGTGGTTCACCTTGTCGCCCAGCTTGAAGTCCGGGAGGCTTTCCGTCTTGGGCTTCGGCGGGGTGACGCTTCTGGCAGGTCTGGAGGGCTGCTGGGGTCTCCGGACGGAATAGGAATTTCCGTAAGAGCTGCCGTAACCCGAGGAACTGCCGAAGCCGGAGAAGCTGCTCTCCTCTCTTCTGGCTTTGGTCTCGGAGCGTTGAAGATCCTCCTCCGGGATCTCCTCCAGGAAGCGGCTTTCCAGGTTTGCCGTGGTGCGTCCGAAGAGCATGCGCTGCTTGGCGCAGGTGAGGTAGAGCTTCTTTTTCGCTCTGGTCATGGCCACATAGCAGAGTCGGCGTTCCTCCTCCATCTCGTCGGGTTCTCCGATGACCCGAGTGCCCGGGAAGATGCCCTCCTCGCAGCCGATGATAAACACCGTCGGGAACTCCAGTCCCTTGGCCGCATGCATGGTCATCATCGTCACCATATCCGCCGAGCGATCCAGCTGGTCGATGTCCGTATAGAGGGCCACCTCGTCCAGGAAGCCCGCCAGCGACGGGGCCTCGCTCTCCTTCATGTAGCCCACGATGTTGGTTTTCAGCTCCTGGACGTTCTCGGCGCGCGCCACATCCTCCTGGGTGTTCTTGTCCATGAGCATCTTTAAATAACCCGTCTTTTCCAGCACCAGATCATACAGTTCGTCCGGCGGCATGAGCCTGCTGCTCTCCCGCAGCTCGTCCAACAGGATCGCAAATTGCCGCATTCGCGCGCTGGCTCGCTGCAGAGACGGGAACTCGTCTGCCCTGCTCACTACGGAATACAGCGGGATGTTCAGCTCCGCCGCCAGCTCCTGGGCGGTCTGGATGCTCTTGGCGCCGATGCCTCTGGGCGGATTGTTGATGATTCGGCTGAGACGCAGATCGTCCTCCGGGGTCTGGATCACGCAGAGATAGGCCAGCATGTCCTTGACCTCGGCCCGGTCGAAGAATCGGGTGCCGCCGATGATCCGGTAGGGGATGCCGCTTCTCTTGAAGGCATACTCCATCTGGTTGGACTGGGCGTTCATCCGGTAGAGGATGGCGTGGTCCCGGAAGTTGGCGCCCATGGCCCGGGCGTTCAGGATCCGGGCCGCCACATACTGGGCCTCCTCGTTCTCGTTCTGGGCGATGTAGAGGGTCAGCGGGTCGCCCTGCTCGGCCTTGGTCCAGAGGGTCTTCCCCTTTCGGCCCTGGTTGTTGGCGATGACGTGGTTGGCAGCGTTCAGGATGTGCCCGGTGCTCCGATAGTTCTGCTCCAAGCGGATGGTGCGGGCGTTTTTGTACTGCTTTTCAAAACTCAAAATGTTCTCGATGGTGGCGCCGCGGAATTTGTAGATGCTCTGGTCGTCGTCGCCCACCACGCAGATGTTGCCCCAGCCGTCGGACAGCAGCGCCGTCAGCCGGTACTGGAGCTGGTTGGTATCCTGATACTCGTCCACCAGCACGTACTGGAACTTCCGCTGCCAATAGTCGCAGACCTCCGGGAAGTCCTCCAGCAGCCGCACGGTGTTGTAAATGAGGTCGTCGAAGTCCATGGCCCCGGCAGCGAACAGCCGCTTCCAGTACTCCTGGTACAGCTCCCCGATCCGCTTTTTCCGCACGTCGCTGGATGCGGCGGCTCTGGCGATGTACTGTTCCGGCGTCAGACCCGCGTCCTTGGCGCGGCTGATCTCCGCCAGGACGGCGCGATAAGGGAACATTTTGTCATCCAGATTGAAGTCTTTCAGGATGTGCTTCATGACGCTTTGGCTGTCGGAGGTGTCGTAGATCGTGAAGCTGGAGGGGTAGCCCAGCCGCTCCACGTCCCTTCTCAGGATCCGCACGCAGGCGGAGTGGAAGGTGGAGGCCCAGATGTCCGCGGCCTGAGCGCCCAGCATGGTCTCCAGACGGTCCTTCAGCTCCCCCGCCGCCTTGTTGGTAAAGGTGATGGCCAGGATCCGCCAGGGGGCCACCTTCTCATAGGCAGCCGCCGCGCAGGCTTTCTCATAGTCCGGGTCGTTGGGGTGTCCCGCCAGCCGCTCCAGCATTTCGATGGTGGACTCGTCCACGCCCTCCGGGATCTCGTCGGTGTCGGAGCCTCTGCCGAACTGCAGCAGGTTCGCGATCCGCTGGATCAAAACCGTAGTCTTTCCGCTTCCGGCTCCGGCCAGCAAAAGCAGCGGCCCCTCGGTGGTGAGGGCCGCTTGCAGCTGCATGGGGTTTAAGCGCGAATAGTGCGCCTCGATGAACCGGCGCCGCGCTTTCAAAAATCGTTTTTCAAAAGTAATATCCATAGCGATTTATTCTACCATATTTCCCTCCGCTCCACAAGCAACGATTTCCACAAAAAATGCGCCGCCCCGAATTCGGAGCGGCGCAACGGATTGTTTTTTACTTCACGGCCAATGTGGCGGCGCTGGTGGTGAGGGTGCTGCCGTCTGCGTCCGTGATGACGCAGCGGTACTGATAGCCGTTGCGTCCGGCGGTGGCGGACACCTTCAGAGTCGCGGCGTTGTAGCCCGCAGTTTTGGCAGAGCAGTCCTTCCAAGCCCCGCTGGGGGTCTTGTACTGCCACTGGTAGCTGAGATCCTCGCCGGTGGCC
>CAMHPQ010000098.1 GCA_946187035.1 uncultured Clostridia bacterium
CGGTGTGGTAATGTAGAACGTATTTTCCTTGCTCATGCTTCTGCCTCCTTATTGATTACGCCGCGTCGTCATCCACCGGCGTAGGCGTGTTGATGGTCTCCACCGGGGTGGGGGTGTTGATGACCGGGGCCGGGGTCTGGACCGGTGCCGAGGTCTGAACCGGTGCAGGCGGGTTCGGGTTGGTGTTGGTGTTGGTATTCGTATTGTTGTTGGGACGCGTGTTGTTATTGTTGTTGTTGTTATTGTTCTCGTTGTGGTTGTGGTAGACGCTGACGGCCTCCTGGGTGCGGCTGAGAAGCTCGCCGTCCTTGTCATAGACGTTCCGGTAGGTGGTGGTGGTCAGACCGCTGGTGGTGGAATCCATGCGGACGGTGCTGCCGTCCACGTCGGTGCCGTGGATCTCCACATACACAGAGCCGCCGCGCACATAGGCGTCAATGCGGATCGGGAAAGTGCGGTTGTTCTGGAAGGTGAAGTCAGGGGCGCCCCAGCTGACCGTGGCGTCCATGCCGGACTCGATATAGCCCACCGGGAAGTAGTGGTTGGTGCGGGAGGTGATCTTCAGGTTGGAGATCAGCGTGCAGTAGTACAGGGTGGAGCTCACCTGGCAGATGCCGCCGCCCACCTCCTGAACCACCTCGCCGTTGGCGTAGGCGCCGGCCTCCTGGAAGCCCGCAGCGGTGGTGCGCTGGCCGACGGTCTTGTTGTAGGAGAAGGTCTCGCCCGGCATGAGGATCACGCCGTTGATCTTCTGGGCGGCCAGGGTGATGTTGTTGATTCTGGAGGCACTGCTGCCCGCCAGAGAGGTGCTCTTGCTGGCCAGCAGATCGCCGTAGAGCTCGGTCACGTCGGCGGCCTTGAAGCTCGGCTCGGTGACGGTCACGGGGATCTTCACGGTATCGCCCAGCTTGGCGGCCTTCCAGAGCTTTTCGGCCTCTTCCACGTCAAACTCGATGCCCGGCTCGCCCTCCACGACCTCTTTCTTCACGGGGTCGTAGCTGGCGTTCACCGGCTCGCCGCAGAGATCGTCGTGGATCACCTGCAGATCCAGATCGTCGATGTTGGCGTCCTGGTTCAGCTCCGTGCTGCACTCCAGCTTGGAGACGTGGTCCTTCAGGGCGGAGACCACCGCGTCATAGACGCTGCCGGCGTCCACGGCCAGAAGCTCGCTGCCCTTCACCAGGGTGAGCACCTTGGCCTTGGTGTCCACGTTCATGGTGTCCGTGACGGCGTCGTTGGACTCCTTGACCGCCTTGTCCACCAGCTTGCGCAGAGCGTCCTCGTCCAGACCGGAAGCCAGCCGATCCGTCAGATCCACGCCGGTGAACAGGCTCTTGACATACATGATGCCGTTGTGGATAAAGTTGCCGTCACGGCCATACTGATAGGCCACGTCTGCGCCCTCCTCGGCGGTAGCCGTCCAGCCCATGGCGGAGGCCGGCACGTCGAAGCTGTGGTCGCCGGGCAGGGTCACATGGAGAATGTCGCCGTCGGGGCCGTCCCAGCCGGCGGTGTGCAGAGAGACTTCCGCCTCCTGGGGGGTCATGTGCTCCAGCAGCATGCCCTGCATCTTCACGCCCGGATAGATCGTGGGAATCCGGGAGACATACCACGCGCCGCCCAGCAGGGCGATGCACAGCAGGGCCGCGATGACGCCCAGGGCGATCCAGCCGCCCTTGCCGCTGCGCTTGCGCTCCGGCTTGGGCTCCTTGGCGGGCTTGGCCTTTTCGGGCTTGGGCTGGGTCTTTTCGGTCTTGGCAGCAGCCTTCGGGCTCTGGCTCTTGGCCTTGGCGGGCTGAGACTGCTGGGATTTCTTCTTTTCGGCTTTCTTTTCCGGAGCCTTGGTCTTGGCCTTCTTTTTCGAGGTCTGCTCCTTCTCGGCCCGGCGCTTCTCGGCCTCTACCGCCTCGCGGAAGGCCTCGGCCTCCGCCGCAGCGGCGGCAGTCTGTCCGGCGCTTGCGGCTCCTCCCAGGCCGATGGGATCCTCCGGCGTGCGCTCGGAGGCGGCTCTGGCGGCGAAGAATTCACCCACGTCGCCGATGGGGTCATAGGCCTCCTGGGCCTTGGCATAGACCGTGGCGCCCAGCTTTCTGGCCTCCGCCTCGGAGACGGTCTGGGACACGACCTCCGCCGCGGGCTCCTCGATCACCGGTTCCTCCACGATCGGCTCTGCGATCACAGGTTCCTCGATCCCGGGCTCCTCCAGGACGGGCTCCAGTTCGGGCTCCGCCTCTTCGGGCAAATCCAGCTCCCATTCGGCGGCGGGTTCCTCCGGCTCCGCGGGAACCTCCGCGTAGAGCTCCTCCTCCGCCTCCTCGGGCAGATCCAGCTCCCACGCGGCGGCGGGTTCCTCCGGCTCTGCGGGCATTTCCGCAGCGGGCTCCGCTTCCTCAGGCTCTTCGGCGGGAACCGGCTCCGCTTCCACCGGCTCCGCAGTCACAGGCGCTTCTTCAACAGGCGCTTCCGCAACGGGCTCCTCCGCAGGCTCCTGCACCGCTTCCGCAGCGGCGGCCTCGGCGGTTTCCGCGGGCTCCTGCTCCTGGTGAGCTTTCCCGGTGGCAGCGCCGTAGTTCTCCCGCTCCTGCTCATCCTGGGAGACCACCCGGCGGGCCTCCTTACCGGCGGCCAGGAAGTCCAGAAGCTCCTGCTCCGGCTGTTGGTTGTTCTTCTGTTTGTTACTCATGACGATTCCTCATCTCCGGTTCTTCTCCGCGCAGGCTCCCCTGGCGGCCAAACTGTTCTTCAAAGGTTGCCGGACGCGGCGCGGGCATGGGCTCGCGCTCCGCCTGCTCCACCTGCTGGCGGAGCCAGGGCGTCTGTTCCGCCCGGCGGTCTGTCTGGGCCTCCAGCAGCTTCACGATCAGCTGGTTGGACAGGAGAAACCCCTCCGGCGTGAAGTGCCAGCGTCCGTTTTCCTCCTTGGCCCAGCCCCGCTGCTGGAATTCCCGCAGCTGCTGTTCAATCTCCTCAAATCGGTTGTTGTAGATGGCCTGATACTCGGCCTTGGTGACGCCCCAGGTGGTGCGCAGACCCAGCATCAGATATTCCGCGCCGCGCTCAAAGTCGCCGATCTGTTCGTACTCGTCGATCATGTCGCCGCTTTTCAGCACGCCGTCGATATAACCCTGCAAGTCCCGGACGTAGCTGTAGCGCAGGCTGCCCACGCAGGAGTGGGCCCCCGGGCCGAAGCCCATGTAGTCGTCCAGACGCCAGTATTTGTAGTTGTGTCTGGACTCGTAGCCGGGGATGCAGAAATTTGAGATCTCGTATTGTTGATAGTTGTACCGGGCCAGGGTCTCCACCATGGCCAGGTACATGTCCGCCTGCTTGTCGTCGTCGGGGATCAGCGGCGAATCCTTCAGTTCATACATGGGGGTGCCCGGCTCGATCTTCAGACCGTAGCCGGAGATGTGCTCCGGGTGGAGCTCCAGGGCTTTGGAGAGGGTCTCGGCCCAGTCCCCGGCGCTCTGGCTGGGCAGACCGTAGATCAGATCCAGGCTGACGTTGTCGAAGCCCTCCATCCGGGCGTGCTTCATGGCCATCTCCACCTGCTGGAAGTTGTGGCGGCGGCCGATCATTTTCAAAATATCGTTGTTGGCGCTCTGCATGCCCAGACTCAGCCGGTTGACGCCCGCCCTTCTGAGACGGCGGAGGTCTGCGCGGGTGACGGAGTCCGGGTTTGCCTCCACGGTGATCTCCGCGTTCCGCAGCAGCTGTCCGGAGGCCTTGATCTCCGCCAGCAGCTCCGCGATGCGCCTGGCGCCGTAATAGCTGGGGGTGCCGCCGCCGAAGTACACCGTGTCGATGTAGGCCGGGGCGATTCGCGGCATGCACTCACGCAAATGCGTCCGCAGGGCCTGCTGGTAGCGGGGCATGTCCCCCTCGCAGCCGGCCTTGGAGTAGAAATCGCAGTAGGCGCACTTGCTGGCGCAGAACGGTATGTGAATGTAAAGTCCGATGCGCGGTACGTCCACGCGAAAACTCCTCCCTTCACAGGGTTATTGGATTCCGGCTTGCCTCCCTCTGAGAGGGAGGTGGCACGGCGGATACTAGCCGTGACGGAGGGAGAGAGCGTTCAGGCTCCGGCTGCATGAAGAATACTGCCGCCTTAGTCCAACGTTCGCTCCCTCAGTCTCGCTTCGCTCGCCAGCTCCCTCCCAGAGGGAGCCAAGAGTGCGTCCGTTACAAATGGATACTCAGATAAACTTGCAGACCAGTTCGGTGTAGGCCGCAGGATCGTCCAGGGGCTCGCCGGCGATCAGCAGGGCCTGGCAGTGGAGGATCTTCGCAATGTCCGCAGCCCGCTCCTTGTCCCCGGCTTCAAAGGCCTCCTTCATGGCCAGGTAGGCGGGATGGTTGCCGTTGAACTCCAGAATGCGGATGGCGCGGAAGTGCTCCGGGGTGCCGGGCATGGCGCGGAAGTACCGCTCCATCTCCAGGGTCACGCCGCCCTCGGTGCTCAGGCACACGGCGCCGCTGACCAGCTTGTGACTCAGCTGGGCCCGCTCGATGGCGTCGCCCAGGGTCTCCTTGACGAAGGCCAGCAGATCCTTGGCTTCCTCCTGCTGCTTTTCGGTCTCCTGCTTCTGCTCCTCGGTCTCCAGACCCAGATCCTCCACGGCGATGTTGCAGAAGGGTTTATCCGCGTAGGACTTCATGGTGTCCACGAAATACTCGTCGTACTGGGAGAACATATACAGGATGTCGTAGCCCTTCTGTCTGAGCTGCTCGGTCTGGGGCAGGCTCATGAGACGCTTCATGTTGTCGCCGCAGGCGTAGTAGATCTTCTCCTGCTCGGCGGGCATGGCGTCCACGTACTCCTGCAGGGAGACCATCTTCTCCTCGCTGACGTTGTACAGCAGCAGATCCTTGATCTCGTCCACCTTTTCGCCGTACTCGCTGATGACGCCCAGACGCATGACCTGGCCGAAATTCTTATAGAACTTCTCGTACTTCTCACGGTCGTTCTTCATGAGCTTCTTCAGCTCCGCCTTGACCTTCTTGCCCAGGTTGGAGGCGATCAGCTTCAGCTGGCGGTCATGCTGCAGGGTCTCGCGGGAGATGTTCAGGCTCAGATCCGGGGCGTCCACAACGCCGCGGCAGAAGGCGTAGCAGTCCGGCAGCAGATCGGTGCACTTGTCCATGATCATGACGCCGGAGCTGTAGAGCTCCAGACCCGGCTCGCTCTCGCGGGTATAATAGCTCTGGGGCGTCTTGCTGGGGATGAAGAGCATGGCCCGGTAGCTGATGAGGCCCTCGGCGTTGACGCGGATCACCGCAAGGGGATCGTCGTTGTCCTTATATTTATCCTTGTAAAACTCGATGCATTCCTCGTCGGTGGCCTCCTGACGGCTGCGCTGCCAGATGGGGACCATGGAGTTGATGGTCTCCTCCACCCAGGTGTTCTCCATCTTGGTCTTGGGCTTGCCGTTCTCGTCGGTCTCGCCGGTCTCCACCAGCTCGTTGTGCTCCACGTCCATGACGATGGGCCAGCGGACATAGTCGCTGTACTTGCGCACCAGCATCATGATCTTCCAGTTTTCCAGATAGGTGCTGTATTTCTCGCCGTCGGCATCCTCCTTGATGTGCATGATGACGTCGGTGCCCACCTTCTCCTTCTCGGTCTCGGTGATGGTGTAGCCGTCGGTGCCGGTGGAAACCCACTTGTAGGCCTGGTCGGAGCCGTAGGCCTTGGTGATGACCGTGACCTCGTCGGAGACCATGAAGGAAGAATAGAAGCCCACGCCGAACTGGCCGATGATGTCGATGGCGGCGTTCTCCTGCTCGTCCTCCTCCAGACCGTCCTTGAAGCGCAGAGAGCCGCTGCGGGCGATGACGCCCAGGTTCTGCTCCAGCTCCTCCTTGGTCATGCCGATGCCGTTGTCGGAGACGGTGATCAGACGCTTCTCCTTGTCCACGTCGATGCGGATCTTGAAGTCGCCCCGCTCCATGCCCACGTTCTCGTCGGTCAGGGACAGGTAGCAGAGCTTGTCAATGGCGTCGGACGCGTTGGAGATGATCTCACGCAGGAAGATTTCCTTGTGGGTGTAGATCGAGTTGATCATCATGTCCAGGAGCTTTTTGCTCTCCGCTTTGAACTGTTTCTTTGCCATGGTTCTATATGCCTCCAAAAATTTAATTACGAACAAAAACTCCGGGACGGACATAGTCCTCCCATATTGAGTCAGAATATTATAACGTATTTTCCCCCTGATTGCAACCTCTCTGCGCCAATCCAATTGTAACTTTTTTGGGAACGGGAGCATTCGCTGAAAATCGTCATTTTTCACAAAAAGGAAGAAATGCCCAATTGAATTTTTCTCTGAAGAATGTTACACTTTTTGGCACTTGGGAAATGCTTTCTGGCGGATTTTGCTGTAAAATAAACATGGGATTATTAAAGTGATGATCATGTTATGATTTTGGAGGAAGAAGAATGAAACAGAACCGAACCAAGGCCGCCCTTGCCTCGGCATTCCGACAGCTGCTGGAGGACCATCCCATCGACAAGATCACCGTCCGGATGATCACCGACAAGGTGGGCTGCAGCCGCAAGACTTTTTATTACTATTTCACGGATGTTTACGCTCTGACCCGGTACATCTGCGACCAGCAGGTCAGCAAGTTCACGGAGAGCGGCGGCGACGTGAAGACCATGCGCAGCGAGTTTTTGAGCATCGTGGGTTTCTTCCGGTCTGACCGACAGGTGATTCTGAACATGTATCACGGCTACGGCAAGGAGGAGCTGGAGCGCTTCGTGCTGCAGACCGCCATGTCCATCGCCCGCAGCTACATCGCCGCCATGCCCGAGGCCCAGGGCGTCTCCCAGGAGGATCAGGAGACCGTGGCCCGGATGATCGCCTATCTGTTCTTCGGCATCATGGTGGAGTGGACCGGAGAAGAGATGGTCCACGACGACAACTATCGCAAGACCCTGGATACCGCTTTGACCACCCTTCCCGGCATCCTCAAGGAGCTCCGGGACGCATAACCCCCATCAATAGAACCGCGCTGCAGCGTCAATGCCGCAGCGCGATTTTTTTCAAATCTAATTCGTGTTTGTAGGGCGGGGACCTGTGCCCCGCCGTTGATCCAACGCCAT
>CAMHPQ010000099.1 GCA_946187035.1 uncultured Clostridia bacterium
GAAATGATGCGGCGGGGCACAGGTCCCCGCCCTACACGAAGAAAGCGATAAACTAGAATTTGAACATCAGCCAGTAAAAAACCACCTGCCGGTATCAGCAGGTGGTATGTACGTTTGTGGGATTACTCCAGAGAGATCATATAGTAGTAGACCGGCTGGCCGCCGTGGATCACGTTCACGTCCGCGTCCTTGAAGGCGGCGCCCATGCTCTTGCCCACCTTCTGGGCGTCGGCCTCCTCCACATTCTCGCCATAGTAGACGGAGATGATCTCCGGGTCCAGCGGAGCGGAAGCTCCGGCGATGGCGCCCATGAGCTCGGTGAAGTCGGTATAGCTGCCGATCAGCGCACCGTCCAGCAGGGCCAGATACTCGCCGGCGTGGATGTCGTGGCCGTCGAAGTCGGAATCTCTGGCGGCGTACGTCACCAGCACGGTGTGCACCGCCTGGGCCGCCTCGCTGAGGGCCTCGGCAATCTGCTCCGGGGTGCCGTTGGGATCGAAGGACAGCATGGCGGCGACGCCCTGGGGCACCGTCTTGGTGGGCACTACAACCACCTTCTTCTCGGTGAGTCTGGCGCACTGCTCCGCGGCCATGACGATGTTTTTATTATTCGGAAGCACGAACACGGTCTCCGCCGGGGTCTTGTTGACCTCGGTGAGGATGTCCTCGGTGGAGGGGTTCATGGTCTGGCCGCCGGTGACGACCCGATCCACGCCCAGCTCCGCGAAAATCTCCGCCAGACCGTCGCCGGCGCAGACCGTCACCACGCCGTATTCCTTCTCGGCGGGGGCAATCTCCGGCTCGCTGGACGCCGGCTGGGCGTCCTTGGAGAGGACGGTGTGCTGGTTGCGCATGTTCTCGATCTTCACGGTCTGCAGGGGGCCGTAGGTCAGGGCCTCGGTGAGCACCTCGCCGGGGACGTTGGTGTGCACGTGGACCTTGACGATCTCCTCGTCGCTGACCACCACCACGCAGTCGCCGATGTTCTCCAGGAAGGTGCGCAGCAGCTCCGGAGACTTCTGGCTCTCTCTGCCGGCGATGAACTCGGTGCAGTAGGTGAAGGTGATCTCACCGGTGTCGAACTCGGAGAAATCCGCGCCCTTGGGCTCGGTCTGCTCCTGGGGCACCTCCGCCTGCACAGGCGTCGTGGCGCGGCCCTGCATCCAGGCCAGCATGGCGTCCATGACCACCACAAAGCCCTCGCCGCCCGCGTCCACCACACCGGCGCGCTCCAGAACCGGGTTCTGGTGCACGGTCTCGGCCAGGGCGGCCTTGGCGGCCTGCAGAAGGGTCTCAAACATCATTTCGACGTCGGCATTGTTCTTGGCAAACTCCGTGGCGGCGGCTGCGGCCATGCGGCTGACGGTGAGGATGGTGCCCTCGGCGGGCTTCATGACGGCCTTGTAGGCGGCGTCCACACCGGCGGTCAGCGCGGCGGCAAACTCTTGGGCGTCGGCGGTCTCCTTGCCCTTGAGTCCCTTGGAAATGCCGCGGAACAGCAGGGACAGGATGACGCCGGAATTGCCGCGGGCGCCCCGAAGCAGGGCGTTGGCCGCGCACTTGGAGGCGTCGCCGATCTCCTCAAAATTCTCCTTGGACAATGCGATGGCCGCACTGTTCATGGTCAGACTCATATTGGTGCCCGTATCGCCGTCCGGCACGGGGAACACGTTTAAGTCGTTGATGGTCTGTTTGTTCTCTTCCAGAGCCGCATTCGCGCACAGGAACATCTCCTTGAACGACGCGGCGTCAATCCGTTCTCTCAAAACATTGCACCTCCGAAGCGGGGGAAGAATTCGATCCGGCGGGCGGCAGAAAATCCCGCGCCACCGCTAAAGTCTGTTTCAGATCGGGGATCAACCGATCAGCATGGTGTCCACATAGACGTCCACCTTTTCCACCGGGACGCCGGTGGCGAGGCCGACCTTGTAGCTGACCTCTCCCATGATGCTATGGGCCAGCGCGGAGATGTTCACGCCCTGATCCACGGCGATGTGGAGCTCCAGCGACACGCTGCTGCCGTCCTCGGCGAAGTGCGCGGAGCACCCCTTGGACATAGACTCGCGCCGAAGCAGCTGGAACTTGCCGCCGTCTTTGCTGGTGGCGACCATACCCTTAACGCCAAAGCAGCTGGTGGCCGCATCGCCGGCGAGATTCTCAAACACTTCGCTGGTGATGGTGATGACGCCGTCGGCGTTTTCAATTCTGACCATACAGACAGCTCCTTCCAATGAAATAGCATCTTATTATATACCAAGAAGGGGAATTCCACAAGTGGTAAAATATCGAATCTTTTGAAGGCGCGGTTGAAATCTTTTGATGGATATGACATATTTTTTTGCTTTTCATTGGGAATTTTTGTGCTATACTGAAAACACCTGAAATTCGAGACCACAAGGAGGAGATTCCCATGAAATTTTCCAGCAAGATGGAGCGCTGCGGCCTGAGCCCCATGCGCAAGTTCGCCCCCTACGCCGTGAAGGCGGAGCAGGCCGGCAAGAAGATCTACCACCTGAACATCGGTCAGCCCGACATCGAGACCCCGCCCGCTTACTTCGAGGCCGTGAAGGAGTTCAGCCAGAAGGTTCTGGCCTACGCCCCCAGCGCCGGTGTGCCGGTGCTGATCGAGGCCATCCGGAACTACTACGCCGGTATCGGCGCCCAGCTCACCGACAAGAACATCCTGATCTCCACCGGCGGCAGCGAGGCCCTGCAGATGGTCCTCAGCAGCATTCTGGACGACGGCGACGAGATCATCATCCCCGAGCCCTTCTACCCCAACTATTCCACCTTCGTGACCCTCACCGGCGCGAAGATCCGTCCCCTGACCACCAGACCCGAGGAGGGCTACCGCTTCGCCTTCCGGGATCGGATTGAGGCCCTGATCAACGAGCACACCCGGGCCATCCTCTTCACCAATCCCGGCAACCCCACCGGCGCCATTCTCACCCAGGAGGAAATGCAGCTCATGGCCGACATCGCCAAGGAGCACGATCTGTTCCTCATCGGCGACGAGGTCTACCGCGAGTTCGTCTACGGCGGCGAGCCGCTGATGAGCCTGCTGCAGCTGGAGGGCTATGACGAGAACGTGGTGGTCATCGACTCTGTGTCCAAGCGGTTTTCCGCCTGCGGCGCCCGCATCGGCTGCATGATCACCAGAAATCAGGAGCTCTACAACCAGGCCATGAAGTGGTGCCAGGGCCGTCTCTGCGCCAGCACCATCGACCAGGTGGCCTCCGCCGCCCTCTACACCGTGGGGCCGGAGTACTTCGCCGCCGTCAGAGAGGAGTACAAGTCCCGCCGCGACGCCCTGGTTGCCAAGCTCAAGGAGATCCCCGGCGTGGTCTATTCCGAGCCCAAGGGCGCCTTCTACGTCATGGCCGCCCTGCCCGTAGACGACGCAGACACCTTCCAGAAATGGCTGCTGGAGGAGTTTGACGACAACGGCGAGACCGTGATGTTCGCCCCCGGCGAGCCCTTCTACGGCACGCCCAACACCGGCAAGAACGAGATCCGCATGGCCTACGTGCTGAAGAGAGAGGATCTGGAGCGGGCCATCGAGCTTTTGAAGAAAGGCATCGAGGCTTACAACAACCGCTGAGAACATCCACCCCACCCCGCTGCTGAAACGCGGCGGGGTTTTTCATTGAACAGCAAATTCCAGTTTATCGGGGCGTTGGATTTTGTAGAATGCCGGACAGAACATTGCCTTCCCCTGGGGGAAGGGGGACCGCGTAAGCGGTGGATGAGGGTCGGGGAGCAGTTGGATCAGGGCAGCAGCTCAATAGAATCTACAAGAGCTCAACCCTCATCCGTCACGGCTAGTTCTCGCCGTGCCACCTTCCCCCAGGGGAAGGCTTCGCTCTCAACTACTGCTCTATAAACTGGGATTTGTACATCAAATCTAAACATCTCAACATTTTTCGCCAAAATCGAAAAAATGTGCTATGATAGAGAAAAACCATTTCAAAGGAACGGAAAATACTATGCACCAGAGACGGGAAATTGATATGCTCCATGGGCCGCTGGCCGGAAAGATCCTGCGGTTCGCCCTGCCGCTGGCTGTCACGGGAATCCTGCAGCAGCTGTTCAACGCTGCGGACGTGGCGGTGGTGGGCAGATTCTGCGGCAACGCTGCCATGGCGGCTGTGGGCAGCAACGCGGCCATCGTGGGTCTGCTGGTGAATCTCTTCGTGGGCGTGGCCCTGGGCACCAACGTGGTCATCGCCCAGTACACCGGTCAGGGGAAGTTGGACAAGGTCTCCCGCACCGTCCACAGCTCCCTGCTGGTGGCGCTGGTCTGCGGATTGCTGCTCACGGTGCTGGGCGAGGTCTTTGCCCCCCGGATCCTGCAGCTCATGTCCGTGCCGGATGAGGTGCTCCCCCTCTCGGTGCTGTATCTGAGAATCTACATGGCTGGCATGCCGGTGATTTTGCTCTACAACTTCCTGTCCGCCATCTTTCGCAGCCAGGGCGACACCCGCACGCCGCTGATCTGTCTGACCATCGCCGGCGTGGTGAACGTGGGCCTGAATCTCTTCTTCGTGGTGGTTCTGGGCCGCAGCGTGGACGGCGTCGCCACCGCCACCGTGGTCTCCAACACCCTCAGCTGCGTCATGCTGTTCGTGACGCTGCTGAGAAGCGACGGCGCGGTGAAGGTGGAGTGGAAAAAGTTCAAGCCCGACTGGCGCATCATCGGCCAGGTGTTCCGCATCGGCATCCCCGCGGGCATTCAGGGCAGCGTGTTCTCCTTTTCCAACATCGTGGTGCAAAGCGCCATCAACAGCCTCGGCGCCACGGTGATGGCGGCCTCCAGCGCGGCCTTCAACGTGGAGATCCTTGCCTATTTCATCATCAACGCCTTCGGCCAGGCCTGCACCACCTTCACCGGACAGAACTACGGCGCAGGGCAGATCGAACGCTGCCGGAAGATCCTCGGCGTCTGCACGCTCATGAGCATGGTGTGCACGGTGATCCTCTGCGCGCTGCTGCTGGGCTTTGCCAGTCCCATCCTCTCCATCTTCAACGCCGACCCCGACGTCATTCAGGTGGGCCGCATCCGCCTGTTCACCATTCTGCTGGGCGAGCCCATGAGCGTGCTGATGGAGAACTTCTCCGGCGCGCTCAGAGCCTATGGAAAATCCACGCCCCCGGCGGTGCTGACCCTGATCGGCGTGGTGGGCGTGAGGCTGGCCTGGATCTTCTTCTGGTTCCCCACCCACCGCACCTTCGGCACCATCATCGCCTGCTATCCCATCAGCTGGGCGGTCACGGTGGTTGCCATCGCGGCCTACTATTTCTGGTTCCGCAGCCAGCAGAATCAAACGCTGCAGACCGCATAAAGTTTACCCAAATCGCAAAAATCCCGCGCACCGAATGTGCGCGGGATTCTTTTTTTAATCCGTGATCGTGTTGTCGATCCGTGCCAGGATGCTCCGGTAGTGCCTCTGGGAGCGCACGGGGTGGCCCACGCCGCCGACGATCTCCAGATGGTCCAGATTCCGCACCGGCAGCACGTGCCACAATCCGGGGACGAATGCGGTCTCCGTTTCCGTGATCTCCCGATGGGGTGCGCCCATGGGACAGAGGGAGGAGATGGTGTTCACCATGCCGTCGTTGGGGCACCAAGCCCGGTCAATCTTCACGCCGCCAGGGGTGACAGCCTCGGTGAAAGCCCCCATGATGGCGGCGGACTTCCGCAAAATCGGCGGCATGTCCCGCTCCGGCCGGTGGGCGTCTCCCCTGCGCTTGGGCACCGTGCGGCAGGTGGGCTCGGAGAAGTAGTAGACGTTGGGCTGCATGGCGATGTGTCGATTCAACTCCAGTGCCCCGTCCACACTGAGATCGAAGAAGGCGCCGTCCTTGTGTTTGATTGTTATGTCAACCAAACGCACCATGTTCTCCACTACACCCCTGTCGGTGTCGTAGCCGGCGCCGAACTGATCCAAAACCACGTCGTAGGTGTGGTCCGGGCTGAAGGAGATCATGGATTTCACCAGGCCCTCGTTCATCTCGGCGATCAGGGCCACCGGCGACGGGTCGGCCATGCCCAGGGTGGAGCCGTTGTGGGGGGAGGCCAGGCAGGTGATGGAGTGGACCCACTCCCCTTTTCCGCCCCGGAACAGCGGCGACGGATTCTCGCAGGCGGCGCACTCTTCTTCGCTGCCGTTGGCCAGCAGCTCCAGCAGCAGACGGCTGGTGGCCCCGCCGAAGCTGTGGCCGATCAGGTTGATCTTTTTCTCCGCGCTCCAGTTGGGCCAGAGGGGTTCGGTGTAGGTTCTGCCGAATCTGGCGTGGCCGTGCTGCTCCGCGTGGGCGGCGCCGTAGTCCACCGTGGTGCCGGTGAGCTGGGCGTAGAGCTCGCAGGCCCGATCCCACGCGCTGGAGAGGGGGCCCACCACAGGCGCGCAGCAGAGATAGCCCCGCCGGCGCAGGTCTTTCAGGGCGTTGCCGGAGCCCATGCCCCACTGGGGGAAGTAGCGGTAGACCGGGTTGGCTTCGCCCCAACCGAACAGCCCGTGCACAAATACATTCAGATAGGTGGTCTGCGCCATGGCGGTACCTCCTTGGGTTTTTCTATGGGGGTATTATACAGGACAGGGCCCTTTCCCGTCAATGAAAAGTGACTTGGGAGTTTTGTGCTCCGTGTGGAGTTAGGAGTGTGGAGTGTGGAGTGTGAAGTGTGGAGTTTAAACCAGATTTCACATTCCAGCGGTAAATTGGAGTTTGTCGGGGAGTTGCTAAGAGCGAAAGCCTTCCCCTGGGGGAAGGTGGCACGGCGGATAATAGCCGTGACGGATGAGGGTTGAACTACTGTGATTTCTATTGAGCTGCTGTCATGATCCGCCTGCTCCCCGACCCTCATCCACCGCAAGCGGTCCCCCTTCCCCCAGGGGAAGGTTGGCAGTTAATTCTTCATTTCTGTTCTTTTTCAAAGTTCTGCACATCTCTACTCCGCCGCCGGGGGATGCGGATTGCCGCACCATACGTGACACCCCAAATCTCTGATTTGGCTGGTGGAACTTATGCGTTAGC
>CAMHPQ010000100.1 GCA_946187035.1 uncultured Clostridia bacterium
TTCCCTCCCTCAGTCTCGCTGCGCTCGACAGCTCCCTCTCCGAGGGCGCCAAGGGAGTACGCAGCATCATCCAACATCCCGATAAATTAAAAATTGAGAAGCGGAGCATGGATCCTCTCCACACTCCGCTTTTCGATGCGATTGGGTTCAGCCTCTGTGGCCGCCGGGGCCGCCCATGCCGCCCTGGGGCATTCCGCCGGGCTGCATCCCGCCTCCGGGTCCCATGCCGCCGCCCATCATCTGGTTGGTGATGGCGTTGACGGTCTCGCCGTTGACAATGATGGTGCCGCCATTGTACGTGCCGGTGGTGTCATAGTCGAAGGGGGACTGGGCGGTGATATTGAGGGTGCCGCCGCTCACCACGATGGAGCCGTTGGAGTCGATGGCGTCGGTGTCGCCCTGGCCCATGTTCACGGTGAGGTCGCCGCCGTTGATCTCGATCAGCGGGCTGTAGGCAGTGGACTTCTGCCCCGCGTTGATGCCGTCGTCCGCGGCGGTGATGTCGATGGTGCCGCCGTTCAACTGCACATAGGTGGCCTCAATGCCCTCGTTGGCGGTGACGGTGAGGACGCCGCTGTCGATCTGGACGATGGTGGCCGCCTTGACGCCGTCGTTGCTCACGTCGATGTTCAGCTCACCGCCGCAGATATAGATCCAGCCGGTGGTGTCGTCGTCATCGTCGGAGGCGTTCAGGCCGTTGCTCTGAGAATTGACGGTGATGCTGCCATCCGCCACGGAGATGGAGTCGTTGGCCTCCAGGGCGTCGGAGGCGCAGGTGATGTCGAGGGCGCCGCCGGTGATCTTCATATCGTCCTTGGTGGTAATGCCGTTGTCGGTGGATTCAATGGTCAGGGTGCCGAGGCCGTTCAGTACCAGGTCGGATTTCGAGAAGATGACCGCGTCGGTGTTGGTGGTGCCGTCGGCGGTGAAGGTGCCGGTGACGGAGAGGCTGTTCTCGCTGTCGGTGGTGGTGACAAAGACCTTGTCCGCGCTCTTCACATAGATGCAGGGGGTGGAGGTATTCGTGATGCTGACGCCGGAGAGCACCAGCTGCACCTTGGCGTCCTCCGCCGCCTCCACCAGAATCTGGGCATCGGAAGCGCTGCCAGAGATCACATAGACGCCTTCGTCGGTGATCTTCACGGTCTCGCCGTCGGACACCGTCAGGGTCTTGGCCTCGGAGAGATCGGCGGTCTGGGTCAGATCCCGTTCGGAAAACAGATCGCTGGCGTCAATGGCCCCGTCGGCGGTGGTATTCGCCGCAGTGGTGACAGCCTCGACGGTCTGGGTGGTCTTGGTCACGTCCTCTGCCACATCCGAGGCGGCTTCGGTGGTCTCGGCGCTTTCAGAGCCGCAGGCCGCCGTGCCGATGGCCAGCAGCAGGATCAACAGCGCTGCAAGAATGGTTTTCAAACGTTTCATTTCGTTTTCCTCCGTTGATTTGATCGTGGCCTTAGCTTACCACCCATACTTTAGTGCAAACTTAAAACGCAAAGCTTTTTTCAGATGGGGCATGTTGATTTCCGAAAGCCGGTATGATAGAATTTTGCAAAAACCGACAGGAGGAACGACCATGCACATTCCCATCGGCGCAAGCCAGACCGTGGAGCTGATCCCCTTTGCAGAGGCGCTTCATGACGAGACGCCCAGAGATTACGACGCAGACCACTGGCTCTATGTTCCGCCCTTTTACACCGAATACCGTTACATTCTCGGCACCCGAGGGGAGAATCCGCTGATCTGCATCGGCATCAACCCCTCCACCGCCCAGCCGGGGGATCTGGACAACACCCTGAAGAGCGTGGAGCGCATCGCCTTGAACAACGGCTATGACAGCTTCATCATGTTCAACGTTTACGCCCAGCGGGCCACGGACCCCAACGCCATGGATCAAAGCTTCAACGCCGAGCTCCACCGGGAGAACATGGCCGCCTGGCGGTATGTGCTGGGGCTCTACACCGAGGGCCGCCGGCCGGCAGTCTGGGCCGCCTGGGGCACATTGATTGAAAAACGCGGGTATCTGATCCCCGCCCTGCTGGACATGATCGCCGCCGGGGAGGAGGCCGGGGCGGAGTGGTACACCTTCGGAAAACGCTCCAAGGCTGGCCACCCCCACCATCCGCTGTATCTCAGAGCCGACAGCGTCCCGGAGCCCTTCGACGTCCGGGCCTACTGCGAAACGCTTCAAATCTAAACACAGGAAAACCGCGCCGCTCTATCCAAAGCAGCGCGGTTTTTTATGCTTGTTCAGGAATCCTGCTCCCACTTTTTTCTGGCGTTTTCTTCGATTTCGCTTCTGCCGATGACCCCCTTGGGGTTGGGGCCATACTCGTTTTCGCCGTCCTGGCTGTCCTGCACCCACCAGAAAATCAGCAGCAGGGAGCCGATGACCGTGATGATCAGCAGCACCCACCAGCCGCTCTTGCCGATGTCGTGCAGACGCCGGACCGAGACGCCGAGGCTGGGCAGGAAGATCGCGAGGGACACCAGCGACATGAGCGTGTTGCCGAACTTCGCGCTGACCAGATGGCCCAGCAGCCAGAGCACAGCGTCCAGAATGAAAACAAACAAAGCGAAGTACCAGTATTCGCTCCGGCGGGCGCGCCCGTCAAAGTCCACATATTTGCTGAATACGGTTTTGATGGATTCACCGAATGTCATAGGCTGATCCTCCCATCGTTTTGAGTTCCGGAATCCTTGCCTCCAAAATAGCACACCCGGGGGATTTCTGTCAATGGAAAACAAGAAAAATCGGCCCTCCGATGACGGAAGGCCGATGGTATTTTGTGTAGGTCATTTCTTGTTCTTATTATAAATGGTCATGAGGCCCTTCAGGAGCAGCTGCTCGTCGATGAGGATCTCCCGTTTGCAGTGGGGGATGATCGTGTTGGCGAGGCCGCCGGTGGAGACCACGGTGCACTTCTCCCCCAGCTCCTCTTCGATGAGGGCCAGAGCGCCGTCGATGCTGCAGGCGGTGCCGAAGATCAGGCCGCTCTGCATGCAGGCCACGGTGTTGCTGCCGATGGCGTGCTTCGGAGCCTCGAGACTGATGTGCGGCAGCTGGGAGGTGCGGCTGGCCAGAGAATCCACCGCCACCCGGAGGCCCGGCATGATCATGCCGCCGAGAAACTGCTTGTCTCTGTCCACCACGGAGATGGTGGTGGCGGTGCCCATATCCACAATGATCAGCGGGCAGGGATAGCTGCCGATGGCGCCCACCGCGTCCGCCACCCGGTCGCTGCCGAGAGAGCCGGGGTTTTCCAGCTTGATGTTCAGCCCGGTTTTGACCCCGGGGCCCAGCACCATCGCGTCCTTGCCGATAACCCGGCGCACCGCGTCTCTGACGATCTGGGTCACGCCCGGCACCACGGAGGAGACGATGCCCCCCTCGAAGGACGAGGCCGTGAGACCGTACAGATCCAACAGGGTGCGGATCATGACGGTATATTCCAGCTCGGTGGCGTTTCGGTTGGTGGAGAGCCGTTCCTCGAAGACGATGCGGTCCTCCTCGAAGCAGCCGAGAACAATGTTGGAGTTGCCGATATCGACAGCCAGAACCATGGTGATCTCTCCTATCTGTATCAGAGAAGATTAGGATTTCTCGCTGAGCGGCAGGAGCTTGGCCTTATACAGCGCCAGCACCACGCCGCCGGTCACGAGGGTGGATACGATCATTTCAAACACGGCGTTCACGCCCACGAAGGCGCAGACGAAGGCGACCACGTTTCTGCCGTTGATGAGCCCCTGCACATACTCCGTGTTGCCGAAGAGCAGAACCAGAGCGCTCATGAAAAACAGCGTATTGAGGAACGCCGAGAAAATGCCTGTGATGAACCCCGCAGGGCCGTAGCCGAAGAGCTTTTTGCAGCCCTTGAAAATCAGGCCCACCAGGAAGCCGTCCAGCAGGCGCGGAACAAACCGCTGCACGAAGGCCAGGAAGGGGTTGATGGAAAAGAGCGTGGCCCCCATGCCGCTGGGGATGCCGATGCCCAGGCACTGCAGGAAGCTGAGCAGACCGAAAATGGCTCCCATGGCGGCTCCGCCTGCGGGTCCGAGGGCTGCAGCAGCAATGGCAATGGGGATGATGTTGAGCGTGATGGACAGCGGCCCAATGGGGATCGTTCCGATTGGCGTGAACGAAAACAGGATCAGGATGGCCGTCAGCAGGCCCATAAGGACAAGGGATCTGGTGCTGTTGTTGCGTTTCATATTCAATTTTCCTCCTTGTTATCGCTCCCGCAATGCGGGATGCAACACAAAATACGCGGACATCTTATCACAGATGAGAAGAAATGTAAACGGGAAAATGGATCTTCCTGCCCGCAGATGAAAAAAGTTTTTGCTTTTTTACGGGATATGCGGTACACTTTTCTCAGGAGGGATGCTTCATGCTGAAAGGAAAAACCGCAGTGCTCGCCGTGACCGGGAGCATTGCCGCCTATAAAATCGCAAATCTCGCCCGGATGCTGAAAAAGCTGGGCTGCAGCGTCCAGGTGCTCATGACCGAGAACGCGACGAATTTCATCAATCCGATCACCTTTGAGACGCTCACCGGGAACAAATGTTCCATCGACACCTTTGACCGGAACTTCCGCTACAGCGTGGAGCACGTGGCGCTGGCCAAGCAGGCGGACGTGGTGATGATCGCCCCGGCGGACGCCAACGTGATCGGCAAGATCGCAAACGGCATCGCCGACGATATGCTCACCACCACCGTCATGGCCTGCCCCTGCAAAAAGCTGGTGGCCCCCGCCATGAACCACAACATGTACCACAATCCTATCGTCCAGGACAATCTGAAAAAGCTCGAAGGCTACGGCTACGGGATCATCACCCCCGACACCGGAATGCTGGCAAACGGCGACATCGGCGACGGAAGGATGCCGGACGAGGGCGTGCTGCTGGAGCACATCCTCCGGGAGATCGCCTGCGAGAAGGATCTCACCGGCAAGCGGATTTTGGTGACGGCCGGAGCCACCAGAGAGGCCATCGACCCCGTGCGCTTCATCACCAACCACTCCAGCGGCAAGATGGGCTTCGCCATCGCCCGGGCCGCCATGCTCCGGGGCGCGGAGGTAACGCTCGTCGCCGCCCATACGGAGGTTCAGCCGCCCATGTTCTGCGAGGTGGTGCCGGTGGTGTCGGCTGCGGATATGTTTGAGGCGGTGGCAGAGAGAGCCCCGGCGTGCGACATTGTGATCAAGGCCGCCGCCGTCTCCGACTACACCCCCGCAGAGACCGCCGACAGCAAGCTGAAAAAGAGCGACGCGGACATGTCCATCCCCCTCAAGCGCACCCAGGACATTCTGAAATATCTCGGCGCCCACAAGCGGCCCGGCCAGTTCCTCTGCGGCTTTTCCATGGAGACGGACAACGTGCTGGAAAACTCCCGGAAAAAGCTGGCCTCGAAGAACTGCGACATGATCTGCGCCAACAGTCTCCGCACCGCCGGAGCGGGCTTCGGCACCGACACCAATGTGATCACCCTCATCACCGCCGACGCCGATCTGGAGCTGCCCCTCATGAGCAAGGAGGACGCGGCCCATAAGATCCTCGATGTGATTCTGGAGAAGATGGGGTAACGCGGGGCGTCGAGGACGCCGTCCCCTACAATGAAATAATACAATCGGCCTTCCGTTCATCGCGGAGGGCCGATCATATTTTAAAAGAAAAAGAGGGAAAGGATTGCTCCCTTCCCTCTTGGATTGGTTTTGATTTACTCGGCCTCGAACATGTCCTTGCCGACGCCGCAGAGCTCGCAGACGAAATCAGCGGGCAGATCTTCCCACTTCACGCCGGCTTCCTCTTCGTCATAAACCCAACCGCAAACGGTGCAAACGTATTTCATTTGAATTTCCTCCTGTGTAAGATTAGTGATTGTTACGGGAGCGAACTGGTTTCAATTCCTCTGGTCTCGCCGGACGGACACTGGGCAGAAATCTTTCTTCGCATGCGCCAAAAGCAAGATAATTCTTTCGCGCATCGCTCAGGCAGACCGCATTTGCGCCGTCGGAAGCATTCTCGTCATGGCGCTGAAACGGATCATCTTCCCAGAAGCATACGGGGCAGATTTCATATTGGCCTTGCTCCGGCAGCGTGTAAGATCCGCAGCAGGGGCATGGATACCAGGTCGCTTTCAACATACCCGCTTACTTGAAGTAACGCTCCAGCAGGCCCTTGAAAGCCTTACCGTGACGGGCCTCGTCGCGGGCCATCTCGTGGATGGTGTCGTGAAGAGCGTCCAGGTTGTACTTCTTGCAGAGCTTGGCCAGATCGGTCTTGCCCTGGGTGGCGCCGCACTCGGCGTCAACGCGCATCTGCAGATTCTTCTTGGTGCTGTCGGTGATGACCTCGCCCAGCAGCTCGGCGAATCTGGAGGCGTGGTCAGCCTCTTCGTAAGCGGCCTTCTCCCAGTAGAGAGCGATCTCGGGATAACCCTCGCGGGCGGCGACGCGGCCCATGGCCAGATACATACCGACCTCGGAGCACTCGCCCTCGAAGTTGGAGCGCAGACCCGCGATGATCTCTTCGCGCACCTCGGCGGGGACGTCCTCACCGAAGACCTTGCCGACGCCGACCACATGCTCGGCAGCCCAGGACATCTCGCCCTCCTGCTTCACAAACTTCTCGGCGGGAACCTTACATACCGGGCAGAACTCGGGGGGCGTGTCGCCCTCGTGAACGTAACCGCAAACACTGCAAACCCATTTCGTCATTGTAGTTTCCTCCTGTAAAAATTTTTAATTACGAGTCATTTTACTGTGTAAATCACCGTGGTTCAAATATATCATAGCCCGCCCGGTTTGTAAAGAATCCGTTTCACGGTTTTTGTCCAAAGTCCCAAAAACGCCCCGCCTGCCGAAATGAACTGACCCAGATTGTGCGGACAGCACAAAAAAGCCCCCTAATGTAGGGATC